>JAAZFX010000257.1 GCA_012511555.1 Alcaligenaceae bacterium
GATTTTCTATCATTGTTCTAACCTACAGTTTGGATTGTGCAACCTGTTCTAGCAAATGCTGAACTGAAACATGCATCACATCAGTAAATGGTTTCGGATGAATACCCATATACAACACAAAGATTGCAAACAGACCTAAGACCAAAAACTCACGATTATCGATATCGAGCATTTTTGAAACCTCAGGATTTGTCACAGGACCGTAAGCCACACGTTTAACCATCCATAGTGAGTAAGAGGCACTTAAAATCAATGACGTTGCTGCCAACACACCAACCCAGAAGTTGAAATCAACCGCACCCATGATGACGTAGAACTCGCCCACGAAACCGGAGGTTGCAGGTAGACCACTATTAGCCATTGAGAACAGTACAAAGAAAGTCACAAACTTGGGCATCACTTTGACCACACCGCCGTAATCGGCGATCTGACGACTATGCAAGCGGTCATACAGTACACCGATACACATAAACATCGCACCGGAAACAAAACCGTGAGAGATCATTTGTACAATCGCACCCTCAACACCTGCGGTGCTGAACAAGAAAGTACCTAAAGTCACAAAGCCCATGTGAGCAACCGATGAATAAGCCACGAGCTTTTTCATGTCATCTTGAACAATGGCGACTAGACCAATGTAGATTAAGGCCACCAGAGATAAAGCAATCATTAACCAGGCAACTTCGTGAGAGGCATCTGGCGCAATCGGTAAAGAGAAGCGCAAGAAACCGTAAGCACCAAGTTTCAGCATAATGGCCGCTAGTACGATAGATCCACCAGTAGGCGCTTCAACGTGCGCATCCGGTAACCAAGTATGCACCGGCCACATAGGTACTTTCACTGCAAAGGCCGCAAAGAGCGCAAAGAAGATAAATAACTGCTCATTTAACGTTAGCGGTAAAGCATGCCACGCTGCAATATCAAAAGTACCGGCCTTGGTATACAAGTAGATGAAGGCAACCAGGGTCAATAAAGAACCTAATAAGGTGTATAAGAAGAACTTAAAGGCTGCGTACACACGATTTGGACCACCCCAGACACCGATGATGATGTACATAGGAATTAATGTCGCTTCGAAGAATACGTAGAACAATAAGCCGTTTAATGAAGCAAATACACCCACCATCATCCCTGAAAGAATCAGGAAAGAGGCGAAGTATTGTGCTACACGGTCAGTAATAACCTTCCAACCGGCAATCACTACCATAATGGTAATAAAGGCCGTTAAAAGAACTAACCATACGGAAATACCGTCTATACCCAAGTGATAATGTGCGCTAAAAGCAGAAATCCAACGCACACTTTCCACAAACTGCATCTCTGCAGTCGTTGAGTCAAAACCGAAAAGTAGCGGCAGAGTGACTAAGAAACTAACGATCGCACCGATCAATGCCATTTTCTTGGTGTACTCTGCTCGGTCATCATGACCGAACACAAGCACAAAGATACCGGCAACAATAGGTACAAAAATCGATAAGGAAAGCCAAGGAAATGTTGTCATCTTATCGCACCAATACAAAGAAAGAGATTAAAACAATAACACCTACCAACATAGACGCGGCATAGTGATAGACATAACCGGTTTGCAGCTTACGGCTGATTGCCGCAATACCGGCAACCAGTTTGGTGCTGCCACCGATGATGAAGCCATCAATCACGCCCTTATCACCGCCCTTCCAGAAGCCCTTACCGATAACGCGAGCGCCACGAGCAAAGACATTCTCATAGACCCAGTCAACGTAGTATTTATTTTCCAAAATACGGTTAATACCGGAGAAGGCATTGTAAATCTTGGTAGATGTTCCCGGGCTAATCACATAGAGATATAGCGCCACAACAAAACCAGCCACCACTAACCAGAACGGTACTGTCTGCACAGCGTGCAAGCCATACTCTACCCAACCGTGGAAGGTCGAGGCGATAGTAGCCATCGCAGGATGCAATGCACCATCGACATAAATCACGCCGTCGAAGAAGTCACCGAATAACATCGGCTCAATGACCCAAGCCCCGATGATTACCGAAGGAATCGCTAAAAGAATCAGTGGTAAAGTAACGACCCAAGGAGATTCTTTTGGTTTTTCACCCGCTGCCAAACGATGCGGATCATCTGCTGGAACTTGGTCATAACGCTCCTTACCGTGGAACACGATAAAGTACAAGCGGAATGAATATAAAGAAGTGACAAACACACCGATAAGCACACAGTAGTAGGCAAAGCTTGCACCCCAGACATTAGCTGCATGAGCTGCTTCGATAATATGCTCTTTGGAGTAGTAACCAGAGAAGAAAGGCGTACCAACCAAAGACAAAGTACCCAGTAAGAAAGTAATCCAGGTAATTGGCATGTACTTACGAATACCACCCATATAGCGGATATCCTGGTTGTGGTGCATACCGATAATCACAGAACCCGCACCCAAGAACAGTAAAGCTTTGAAGAAAGCGTGCGTCATCAGGTGGAACACAGCGACGCTGTAGGCAGAAGCACCTAAAGCAACGGTCATATAACCCAATTGAGACAAGGTTGAGTAAGCAACTACGCGCTTGATATCGTTTTGTATCAGACCTAAAACACCGAGGAATAACGCACCAATCGCACCAACGATAATCACTAGAGATAAAGCGGTATTTGATAACTCGAATACTGGAGAGAAACGAGCCACCATAAAGATACCTGCAGTCACCATCGTCGCCGCGTGAATTAACGCAGAAATCGGTGTAGGACCTTCCATCGAGTCAGGTAACCAGGCATGTAACGGCACCTGTGCCGATTTACCCATCGCACCGATAAATAAACAAATCGCTGCAACTGTCACAATCGTCCAGTCAGTACCCGGTAAATAGGTATAAGACAATAAACTGGCACTGTCAAAAACCTGATCGTAATTAAGGCTGCCAGTATAAGCAAATAACAGACCAATACCTAATAAGAAGCCGAAGTCACCAACACGGTTAACCAAGAAGGCCTTCATATTGGCAAAAATAGCGGTTGGTCTTTCGTACCAGAAACCAATCAATAGATAAGACACTAAACCTACTGCCTCCCAGCCGAAGAATAGCAAGAGCATATTGTTTGCCATTACCAACATCAACATAGAGAAAGTAAATAATGAAATATAACTAAAGAAACGGTTATAGCCCGGGTCTTCCGACATATAGCCGATGGTATAGATATGAACCATCAGTGACACTGAGGTCACCACAACCATCATCGTGGCAGTTAGCGAGTCCACTAAAAAACCGATTTCAACCGGCACATTACCGATTAAAGCCCAAGTATATAGTGTGTCGTTAAAATAAGCGTCGTTGACAACAACCTGGTACAACACATACATAGAAGCAATCGTTGAAAATGCTACCAATGCGATGGTAATACCATGTCCGCCTACACGTGTTACTTGGCGGCCGAAGAATCCGGTACCAAATAAGCCCACCACAATCGAACCCAGCAAAGGCGCTAGGGCGATAGCGAGCAAGAGCGTTGGAGATAAAGTTGATTCCATGGTTTACCCCCTTAGCCTTGTAGACGACCAATGTCGTCAACGTTAATCGAATTAATCTTACGGAATAGCATAACTAAAATAGCCAAACCAATAGCAGCCTCAGCAGCAGCAACCGTCAAGACAAAAAACACAAATATTTGTCCGGCGGTGTCCGGTAATCCATCAGGACCCGGATGCCATTGAGAAAATGCCACAAAGTTCATATTGACCGATAATAAAATCAGCTCAATTGACATCAAAATGCCAATCATATTGCGACGGTTTAAGACAATTCCAAAAACCCCAATGGCAAATAGCACTGCGCCCAGTATTAAATAATGCGCTAAACTCAATGTCATTTGCTCTCTCCCTCTTGAATTTCAGCGGTAGCGACCTGATGAGCCTCAGACCCGGAAGTAATATCCACTAAACGTACGCGTTCTTTAGGATTAGCCTTTAATTGTTGGCTCACGTTAGTGTATTTACGATTCTTGCGTTCGCGCAAGGTAATACCGACTGCTGCGATCATACCCACTAATAAAACTAAGGCACCCACTTGGATAGCGTAGCTATACTCGGTGTACATCGCATTACCAATTTCGACTACGTTGTTGTAAGACGAAGGCAAGTCTGCAGCTATCGGTCCACCAGTACCAAAGTATACCGTCCCTAGAACTGACGCAATTTCCAATACCATGACGCCACCGACAACTAAGCCCAGCGGTAAATAAGTGCGGAAACCGCGGCGTAAACTCTCCGGTACGATATCAATCATCATCACCACAAAGAGGAACATCACCATCACGGCACCGACATAAATAATGACCAGCAATAGACCTAAATACTCTGCACCAATCAAAATCCACAACATTGATGCTGTGAAGAAAGTCAACATCAGGTGTAAGGCGGCAACTACCGGACTGCGTGACAAAACGACGCGTGCTGCTGCGACGATTGCCACAAAGGCCAAAATATAAAACAGAACTGTTGAAAAAATCATGATCTCCACCTATTAGCGATACGGTGCATCTGCTTCACGACGCTTAGCGATTTCGTCTTCATAACGATCACCAACCGCTAGCAACATGTCTTTTGTGAAGTACAAATCACCACGCTTTTCACCGTGATACTCGTGAATATGTGTTTCGACAATTGAGTCAACCGGGCAACTTTCTTCGCAGAAACCGCAGAAAATACACTTGGTTAAGTCAATATCGTAGCGACTGGTACGGCGCGTACCATCTTCGCGCTCATGCGATTCAATCGTAATTGCCATCGCCGGGCACACAGCCTCACATAATTTACAGGCAATACAACGCTCTTCACCATTCGGATAACGTCGTAAAGCGTGCAAGCCACGGAAACGAGGAGACATAGGTGTTTTCTCGTATGGGTACTTTAGGGTGAACTTGGGCTTAAAGAAATATCCGCCAGTCAGCATCATCCCTTTTAGCAACTCTTTCAGCATAAAGCTGTCAACAAAGCGTTTAAATTTACTCATAATTTCACCCTTAATTCCAGATACTTAATGGTGTCTGCATCCAAATCGCCACCACTAAGAACCAAATCACGGTGATTGGAATAAAGATTTTCCAACCCAAGCGCATAATTTGGTCATAGCGGAAACGCGGGAAGGATGCACGGAACCAAATAAATAGTGATACCACGAAGAAGGTTTTGATACCTAACCATAACCAACCGGGGATCCAAGAAAATGGAACAATATCAATCGGTGATGACCAACCACCCAAGAAGAAGATAGAGCACAGAGCCGACAATAAAATCATATTGGCGTACTCGGCCAAGAAGAACATTGCAAAGCCCATACCTGAGTACTCAACCATGTGACCCGCAACAATCTCGGACTCACCCTCAACCACGTCAAATGGGTGACGGTTGGTTTCAGCAACAATTGAGATGATGTAGACAATGAAAATCGGGAATAATGGGATAAAGTTCCAAGACAAGAAGGTCAAGCCTTTATCAGCAAAAAACCCTTCAGTTTGCTGAATCACAATACCATTCATATTCATGGTGCCGGACACCAGGATCACCGTAACCAATACCATGGTCAGCGATAACTCATAAGAAATCATTTGGGCTGATGCACGCATCGCACCTAAAAATGGATACTTAGAGTTAGAAGCCCAACCGGCAAAAATCACACCGTATACACCTAAGGCAGTAATTGCCACGATGTATAGAATCCCTGCGTTAACATTGGCCAACACAGCTTCCGGACCAAATGGAATCACAGCCCAAGCAGCTAATGCCGGCACCAAGGTCATAATAGGTGATAATTTATACATCACCTTGTGAGCTTTAGCCGGTACGATCACTTCCTTGGTTAGGAGTTTAAGTACGTCAGCAAAAGGCTGCAAAATACCACCGGGACCTACACGGTTAGGACCACGACGCATGTGCATATAACCGATCATGCGACGTTCCCAAAGTGTTAAGAAAGCCACACAAATAATAATCGGCATCGCAATCACAAGGATCAAGACGACAGTCCAGATGACCAACCAAAGGGTTTCGCCAAGTAAACCAGCACCCCATGAATCGACAGCTGAAACCGCATCAGTAAACCAGCCCCAAATATTAGTACTCATTAGACTTTCTCCACCGATAATTGGACAAAGGCA
>JAAZFX010000182.1 GCA_012511555.1 Alcaligenaceae bacterium
AACGAAGCTCCTACATGGCTCTGCTCAATGAATATCCGGAGGTTCTCAGTAGAATAGCCAGAATGCTGAATACTAGTCCATGGGTTGCGAACTACATCACTAACAATCCGATTGTTTTAGATAGACTGATTGATTGGCACGAGCTTTTAGAACCCATCAATATTGATGAAATCATCATTCAACTACAGCATAATCTAGATGCCAGCGTCTTAGAAGACGGTAGCCCCGACATGGAGCTACAGATGAATCTAATGCGCGATTTAAAAAAACAAATCACCTTCCAGTTACTAGCTCAAGATATTGAGGGCGTTATTACCGTTGAGCATCTAGCTGATGTACTGTCGTTACTAGCTGATAAATTATTAGAAGAAAGTATGAAACGGGTTTGGCCATTAGTCTGCCAACGTTATGACCGCAAGTGCACCCCTGATCAAGCAAAATTCGCCATTATTTCTTACGGCCGTTTGGGTGGTAAAGAATTAGGCTATATATCAGATTTAGATCTTGTCTTTTTATTTGATGATGCATCAGTTGAAGGTACTGAAATATATACACGTTTTGCGCGTCGTTTAACCAACTGATTAAGCACCATGACCTCTTCGGGTCGCTTATACGACATTGATACACGGCTTCGCCCTGATGGCAATGCAGGACTTTTAGCAGTAAGTATAGAAGGCTTTGAGAGCTATCAATTAAACTCTGCCTGGCAGTGGGAGCACCAGGCCCTTACCAGAGCACGATTCAGTGCCGGCGATAAAGAGATTGGCCAACGTTTTGAAGCCCTTAGAGAATCCATCTTGATACGCAAGCGTGACTTAGATACACTAAGACAAGGTATCATAGACATGCGTCAACGCATGCACGATGGCCACCCAAATTATAGTGAGCTTTTCGATCTAAAGCACGATATTGGGGGTATGGTTGACATTGAATTTATCACGCAATATATTGTCTTAGCTTATAGCTGCCAATACCCTGAGCTAATCAAAAACCTGGGTAATATCGCCCTCCTGAAGATGGCCGGTCAATATGGCTTGTTACCTCAAAGTCTCGCCCACACAGTGGCTGATACCTATCGAATTTATAGAGCTAAACAGCATAGTCTGCGCTTACAGGGTGACGACCGTGCGCGCACCCAACCACAATTAATGAGAACAGAGCGTCAAGCAGTAATTGATTTATGGAATACTGTTTTTTCTGATGCCAAAAAAGTTTTACCGGAGTTACGTTCTAATGAATAAAATCAATCGTCCGCAGTTAAATGACAACATCATTGCGAAGCCCGAATTACCGGCTAAGCCACGTGTTACTGAGATCGATCGTCCTAAATTAAGTTTACCTAAAGGTCGCAATAAGGTCTTATTACACTCATGCTGCGCTCCCTGTTCAGGCGAAGTCATGGAGGCCATGTTAGCCTCAGGTATTGATTACAGTATTTATTTCTACAATCCGAATATTCACCCTAAGCGCGAATATGAGATCCGCAAAGAAGAAAACATCCGCTTTGCCCAGACCCATGGTATCGACTTCATTGATGCAGACTACGATATGGACAATTGGTTCGACCGTATTAAAGGCATGGAGTGGGAGCCTGAACGTGGTATACGCTGCACCGAATGTTTTGATATGCGCTTTGAACGTACTGCATTGTATGCCGCTGAAAATGGTTTTGACACCATTAGTAGCTCATTGGGTATTTCACGCTGGAAAAATATGGCCCAAATTAATGACTGTGGCGAGCGCGCTGCTGCTCGCTATCCTGAATTAGTTTACTGGACTTATAACTGGCGTAAAGGTGGCGGTTCAGCTCGCATGATTGAAATCAGTAAACGCGAAGAGTTTTATCAGCAAGAGTATTGTGGCTGTATTTACTCGCTTCGAGATACTAATCACCACAGACGCCAAAGTGGCAGAGATAAAATTGAGATCGGCGTAAAGTTTTATACCTACGACGATCTCAAAAAAGAAGAAAATCTTTAATTTGTAGCAGCAGGGACAGGGCTAGTGCCTGTTGTTTCAGTCGCAGCCGAGGTGGCAGCTCCCGGAACTACTGCATTGGTATTTTGAGCAGCAGCGTCTGCGTTAACTGGAGTATTTGCTGACTCCGCGTTAGTAGCTGTTGCAGAGCCTTCTGCCGTTGCTTCTGCAGCGGCGGCTTCCCTGGCTGCATTGGCAGCCTCTTCCGCTGTACTATCTGCTCTACTAATATCAGGCGTAGTAATAAAGCCCAAACGTCTCACACCCGTACCTCTAGCAGCGGCCATCACTTGAGCAATCTGCTCATAATAGGCCTCACCATCAGCACGAATACGCAAATTAACGGGTTTCTCTTCTTGAGTAACAACTAACTGACGCATCTTCTCACGCAAGGAGTCCATCGTCACTTCTTCATTGTTCCAAAACATTTCACCAGTCGCTTTTATCGCTAGATCGATACTTTCCGGATCCTGTTCAGCAGGTTGGCTAGTGACGCGAGGAACATCAATCTTAATAGAATGCGTCATTAATGGTGTGGTAATCATAAAGATAATTAATAGCACCAACATCACGTCAATGAGCGGAATCATATTAATTTCTGATACTGTGCCCATTTGTTGACGATTAGAGCTAAAACCTCCGAAAGATGACATGACCTATTCTTCCTTTTCAGATTGAGGATAAGGATTAGCACCACCTGCTAACTTTACTGGCTCAGTAAGTGAGGCTTTTGTATCTGTGCCCTTTTGACGGAATAAAGCAGCGTCGGCAACTTGTATCGTTGTGCCAGTTGAAACAAAGGCAAATACATCGTGAGCAAAACCATCAATTTTAGATAACATTACACGGTTTCTGCGCACGAAGGCATTTAAAGCCAATACAGCAGGAATAGCAACGGCAAGACCCAAACCAGTCATAATCAATGCTTCACCAACCGGTCCTGCGACCTCACTGATATTAACTCCATCGGACATACCAATATTAATTAGAGCATGGTAAACACCCCAAACCGTACCGAACAGGCCGACAAATGGAGAGGTTGCACCAATCGAAGACATGATCGTTAAACCATTTTCCATGCGTGCTGTTTCCTCATCAATCACGCGACGCATATTTCTAATCGTAAAGTCAGCACCAGTACCTACGTCAGATAAACGTGAAGAACCATATTGCTGGTGATAATTACTCGCTTTAATCGCATGATAAGCTAAACGACCAAAGGGATTATTATAGCCATAAGTGTTTAGCTGATTAGAAACCTCTTCTAAAGAATTGGCATTCCAGAAGCGTTTCAAGAAACGTTTGCTGCGTGTACTTTGGATTTTATTAGAGATGCTTTTAACAAAAATCAAATACCAGGTAATTAGCGACATAATACATAAAATCGCAAATAACGATTTACCTACCATATCACTTTGTTCAATAAAACTGAACATACCAGGCTGAGCTGCTACCTGCTCAGCCACTTGTGCTGTCGCTTCACTTGCTGCTTGAGATACTACACCTGCTACAGAGGTGGCTTGTTCAGCAACTTGATTAACTGTTTGCGCAGCACCTTCAGCAGCCCCCGCAGCTTGTTCTGCTGTTTGTCCTACAACCTCTGCAGATTGAGAGGCAGCAGCAGCTACTTGGCTTGCTGTTGAAGTAGCCGCTACTTGCTCAACCGCTTGAGATGCAGCTGAGTCAGGCAGAGCTGACCCTTGCGGCACTGCCTCAGCAGCCGGCTCTGAAATTTGATTTAGGATAGTTTTTAGTAGGTTCATGATACGCACTTACAAAATAATAAATAAAACACAAAAATAGATTTTTATCTAACTTGAATATTAATACTGAAATCACCACGTGCTTTACGAGCAACACCATTAACCTTATGAGGATTAAAGGATAATTGTTGACGTAGTTGGCGCATTAAATCGCGATTTAAACGCGGGTTACCGCCTGAAAGAATATTGACATCAGTCAACTTGCCTTTTTCATCAACAGTAACACGCACACGAATAGCTACTGTCTCGCCAGGGCGAAAGCCATGACTTCTATCTACCACAAGATTTGGCCGACGACGGAAATTTAAAGCAGATACATTAACCGCTTCACCAGATCTTGGCGCTGCAACCGGTGCACCCTGCTGCCCTGTCGGTGTACCAAAAGCCTTGTTATTGCTGCTCAAAGAGCGCAACTGTGGCTTAGGTTCAGCTACAGGTTTAGGCTGAGGCTTTGGCTGCGGTTTTGGTTTTGGTTTTGGTTTTGGCTTAGGTTCGGGTTTAGGCTCAGGTATTGGCTCAGGTTCTGGCTCTGGCTCCGGTTCTGGCTCCGGTTCAGGTTCTGGCTCTGGCTCAGGTTCTGGCTCTGGCTCCGGTTCTGGCTCCGGTTCAGGTTCTGGCTCTGGCTCCGGTTCTGGCTCCGGTTCAGGTTCTGGCTCCGGCTCTGGTTCAGGTTCCGGCTCAGCAAAGGGGTCATCTAATTGCTCACCTAAAGGCATAGGCCCTTCTTCAACAAATGCCACCTCTACAACATCCAAGCCTGCATCAACTGGCTCAATAATGTTCTGTGCGTGGCTATAGTTGATCAGCATAATAGAACCACCAAATAAGGCGCCGACACATACAGCGCTTAATAAGCGGACCGACCAGGTTGATTCGGGATGGATATAATTTGATTCTTGCTGCACTTTTGATTTCACTTAAGTTGGCTATGACAACTCTTACTGACAATAATCTTAAAAGCAAATGATAACAATTATCATTAACGGTGTCTACTAGAAGTAACTCAATTAAATTATTTTTTTACAAACGAAAACACCCAGTCCGAAAAATTCGAACTGGGTGTTTAATATAAGCAATTTTAAACAGTTATTAAATTCATCATGAAAAAATCAGGATAAACCAATAACTAATTTAAATACTACTTAGATACCGGGTTAACTTCTTTAGCTTGTGGACCTTTAGGACCATCAGCAACAACAAAAGTTACTTCCTGATTTTCTTCTAATGTACGGTATCCATCTGATTCGATATCAGTGTGGTGTACAAATAGATCCTGACCACCTGAAGAAGGTTTGATAAAACCAAAGCCCTTTTGATTGTTAAACCACTTAACAACGCCGTTTTCTTTTGACATGTAAAAACTCTCGTAAAACTAAATAACAAAATGAATTCTAATTTACTTAAATTACGATAATATGACTACAGACAAATGAATTGACATTATTAAAAACTATCGATGTCAAAGTAACTAGAAATCAATGTCAGTTTACATGAATTAGCAATAATTTAAATACGAAAAAACCCTTAATTATTAAAATTAAGGGTTTTCCTGATAAAAACGTTTGTTTTTGATCAATAAGCACTAATTAAATTATTCAAAAATAAGCTGATTGTCTTTTGCATCGACCAAAATAACATCTTTTTCACCATACTTACCTTCAAGAATAAGTTTAGAGAGAGGATTTTCTACTTTTTGTTGAATCGCACGCTTTAAAGGTCTGGCTCCAAATACCGGGTCAAAACCTGCTTGTGCCAATACTGCTAAAGCAGAATCAGTAACTTTTAAATCCATCTCCATTGCTTGAACACGTTCAATCAATCGATCAATTTGTATTTTAGCAATCGCCTCAATATTTTTCTGATCAAGTGAGTGAAATACAACTACTTCGTCGATACGGTTCAAAAACTCCGGTCGGAAAGATTGCTTAACCTCCTCCCATACCACGGCCTTGACCGCTTCATAAGGTTGATCC
Organism: Alcaligenaceae bacterium; assembly: GCA_012511555.1. Taxonomy (GTDB): domain Bacteria; phylum Pseudomonadota; class Gammaproteobacteria; order Burkholderiales; family Burkholderiaceae_B; genus Oligella. The sequence goes on from JAAZFX010000182.1 coordinate 5,714, forward strand.
TGCATTTGCTGAATATGTTCAGAACCGAGGTTAGAGGTCATAATAATCACGGTAGTTCTAAAGCTGACCGTACGACCCTGTCCATCGGTCAAACGACCATCATCTAAAACCTGTAGCAACACATTAAAGACATCAGGGTGTGCTTTTTCCACCTCATCAAGCAGAATCACACTGTATGGCTTACGTCGAACCGCCTCAGTTAAATAACCGCCCTCTTCGTAACCTACATAACCTGGAGGAGCACCAATTAAGCGTGCTACGGAATGCTTCTCCATAAACTCACTCATGTCGATACGAATCATATGATCATCTGAGTCGAATAAGAAATTAGCTAGACTCTTAGTTAACTCAGTCTTACCCACACCCGTAGGACCTAAGAACAAAAAGGAACCATAAGGACGATTCGGATCGGATAAACCGGAACGAGAACGGCGAATGGCATTAGAAATCAAGCCAACCGCCTCATCCTGTCCTACCACACGCTCACGCAGTTTCTCTTCCATCGTAAGAAGTTTAGAGCGTTCGCCTTGCATCATTTTAGCCACAGGAATGCCGGTAGCTCGTGAAACCACCTCAGCGATTTCCTCCGTACCAACTTCTGTACGTAATAATCGTGGTTTTTCTTCAGACTCTGCTCTTTCTGCTTCTTTAAGTCGACGCTCTAAATCAGGTAGTAAACTGTATTGAATTTCAGCTAATTTTTCAAACTCACCATTACGCTGACACTCAGCCATTTCTGCACGGGCCTTTTCAATTTCCTCTTTAATGGATTGAGTGCCCTGAACTGCTGCTTTTTCAGCCTTCCAAACCTCTTCGTAATCGTTATATTCACGCTGCAACGCCTCTAACTCATCCTCAATAATTTTGAGGCGACGTAAAGATGCATCATCTTCTTCTTTACGAACCGCTTCACGTTCAATTTTTAATTGAATAATACGACGGTCAAGTTTATCCATAACCTCAGGTTTAGAGTCAATCTCCATACGGATACGCGCAGCGGCTTCATCGATCAGATCAATAGCTTTGTCCGGCAAGAAGCGATCGGTAATATAACGATGCGATAATTCAGCTGCCGCAACGATCGCGGGGTCAGTGATTAACACACCGTGGTGAACCTCATAGCGCTCTTTTAGGCCACGTAAAATCGCAATAGTTGACTCTACATCCGGCTCACCGACCAAGACTTTTTGGAAGCGACGCTCTAATGCAGCATCCTTTTCGATATACTGGCGATACTCATCCAGGGTTGTCGCGCCGACACAATGCAACTCACCGCGTGCTAGTGCAGGTTTTAACATATTACCCGCATCCATCGCACCCTCAGCCTTACCGGCACCAACCATGGTGTGAATCTCATCGATAAAGACAATATTTTGACCATCATCTTGAGAGAGCTCTTTGAGAACGGCTTTTAGACGCTCCTCAAACTCGCCACGGAACTTGGCACCGGCTAATAGAGCCGCCAAGTCGAGTGATAATACACGCTTGCCACGTAAGGTCTCAGGTACCTCGTTATTAACAATACGCTGAGCCAAGCCCTCAACAATCGCAGTTTTACCGACGCCAGGCTCACCAATTAAGACGGGATTGTTTTTTGTACGTCGTTGCAGAATTTGAATCACACGACGAATTTCATCATCACGACCAATCACTGGATCTAGTTTACCCATACGAGCACGTTCTGTTAGATCCAAAGTATATATCTTTAGTGCTTCACGGTTCGATTCACCCTCAGGGTCAGTAATACTATCGCCGCCACGTACATCATCGATAGCTTTTTCCAAAGCAGCTTTATTCATACCGGAGGATTTCAAGGCGCGACCAGCCGGTCCCTTATCGTCCGCCAAGACTAATAAGAAAAGTTCACTGGCTACGAACTCATCACCACGATCAAGTGCTTCCTTATCGGTACGATTAAGCAAGTTATTTAGATCTCTGCTGATCTGTAGATTTACATTGCCTGTGACTTGAGGTAACTGGCTTATCTCCAGATCCAAGGCACTGCGTAAGCTATTAACCTGTACTCCAGCGCGGGCTAATAGACTGCCCGCCCCACTATCAGGATCTGAAATTAATGCCATTAAGACGTGAACTGCCTCAATGTAGCTATTATCATGGTGCACAGCTAGACTCTGAGCATCACCCAAAGCCTGCTGGAATTTGGTTGTTAATTTGTCAAATCTCATATTTGATATACACCCTAAAAATTAAATTTTGGGAGTAGCCATAATATTGTTGAGCCTATAAATCAGCTTCACTGCACTCCCTGCTATGATAAAAATATAAGGCAAGTTTGTTAAATTTCAAGTGCCCTTACTGAGAATTTAAACTAACTTTGCTACACTCTAGAGAATTTTCAAAACTAATAGTCATTATATTTCATCTTTTATGCACAAGCACTTCCCACCTCCTTACTTTGTTGTTCTTGACACTTGCGTATTAATTTCCAATACAGTTAGAAAGTTATTAATCCGCATGGCGCAGCACCAATGCATTGCACCTGTTTGGGGAGATTATATCGGCGAAGAGTGGCGTCGCAACATTCCCAAAATATGGGATGTTAGCGAGGAATTTGCTGAGCGCGAGTGGGATTTTATGCAAAGACAATTTCCCGAGGCTAATATGGGCTTAGTGCACGAGTTTGAAAAGGATCTACGCTATAGTGACGCCAAGGATCACCACGTGATCGCTTGCGCCCTGAGCATGCAGCAAAAAGCACCTAATCAAAATATCTCTATTATTACTTGGAACCTAAAGGATTTTGCCAGACGTGAAATTAGAGAACTTGGTCTCTATCTTTATACCCCCGATCAGCTATTAGCCATGTTATGGCCTGAGCATAAGGAGTTAATGATGGATTTATTTGGTTGTTTCACCATTGATGCCCTGGAAGTAGGCAGACCGGAATTGACTATTCCTGAGTTTTTAAAGCGGGAAAGGCTCTTTGCCATAAAAAAACTTTATGACCACGAGTTAGAGCAACAAGCCCTTGTCAGCTAATTAAGCCATCAAAATCTCATCAAATCAGTAGGACAATAATCAGATATAAGGACCGGATAAGCACTCTATAGGATATTGGATACTGCTAACTCCTGAATATCCTCAAGTGTTGTTTCTTTCTCCTGATTATTAATCCAACGACTTAAACTACCACAATGCATCCAAGCAATCCTGTCTCCCATCGCTAAAGCTTCTGACTGATGGTGTGTAACCAAAATAGCTGACAATTGATTGTTCTGAAGAATATCGCGCACTTCCATCGCTAAGCGTTCACGTGTATCAACATCTAAATTAGAAAAAGCCTCATCTAGGAGTAGCAGTCTTGGTTGTGGTGCAATAGCACGAGCTAAGGCTATACGTTGCTGCTGCCCACCTGATAACTCATGCGGATAGCGTTTAATAAACTGCGTTAACCCTACTAGCTCTAGCATTTCTTCCACACGTTGATCTGCAACTTTTTTATTCCATTTATTTAAACCAAAGCGGATGTTTTTTTCAACAGTCAAATGAGGAAAAAGCGCATAATCTTGGAACATCATTCCTATCTGCCTTTCTTCAGGCGCAAGCATCTTATCAGGCCTTGAAAGTACTTGAGCACCTAATAAAATTTGCCCTGCACTGATCGACTCAAAACCTGCAATAGCACGTAAGACAGTGGTTTTTCCACAACCCGAGGGACCTAATAAACAGACTATTTCACCAGTCTCCAGGGTCATACTAAAATCGCGCACCACCCGATTAGCTTCTTTGCCACTGCCATAAACCACATCAATTTGTTCTAAGGTCAATAAACTCATCATTAATACTTTATTTTGTCTTGAGTGCGAGCCAAGATGATCACAGGGATTAATCCGACTGCAACAATAAGCAAGGCCGCAATTACTCCCTCTTCATAAGTCCCTCGAGCTGCCTCAGCATAAAGCCAAGTTGCCAAGGTTTCAAAATTCATTGGACGCAATAACAGCGTCGCGGACAATTCCTTCATCGTATCGACAAAAACCAATAAAGCTCCGGTACCTATAGCCGGTTTAAGTAAAGGTAGGTGCACACGAAAAAAAGTCTTAAAATAACTCTGCCCTAAACTTCGTGAAGCAGTATCCAATTGTTGAGGAATACGCTCATAACCTGCTTCTAAAGAACCGATAGTCATCGCTAAAAAACGTACCGTATAGGCAATCACTAGGCCAGCGACGCTACCCATAATATAAAGTTGTGGCGACAAACTAAAAACACCACTCATAAACTTCGCAATCACCCCATCAAGCCAAGCATAAGGAGTTAATAAGCCAATTGCCAAAACGGTACCTGGGATAGCATAGCCTAAGCTGCCTACACGACTAAAAATCTTTTTAAACTTAAAGCGAGGATCTCGCATCACCCATACGATGAGTAACCCTGCCATCACAGTCAAAAGCGTCGCTGCAATAGACACATAAAGCGTATTCCATGCACTATGCCATAAATTTGCAGAGATCTGTTGTCCTTGTGACAGACGCTTATATGCTTCCCAAATCAGATACCACACGGGAGCAATAAAACCCAACACTACCGGAATCCAACAATAGACCATCGCTATAATTCCCTGCCACCCTTTAAGTTCATGTCGACGCACAGTTGTCATACGTTGTGTATTACTAAAGCGCTGGCGTCGACGCGCATGACGCTCAACATAAATCAGTAACACGACAACACCTAGCATAATACAAGCAATTTGAGCTGCGCCACCTAAATTAGATCGGGCAACCCAAGTATTAAAAATCGACGTAGTTAAGGTTTGAATACCCAAAAACTCAGACGCACCAATATCATTTAACGTTTCTAATAAAGCTAAAACCACGCCAATAACAATTGCCGGCCTAGCTAAAGGCAGTATTAATCTAAAAAATGCCTGCCGTGGACTACAGCCTAAAATCCGTGCCGCTTCAATCAGACTGACTGGTTGATTAATAAACATTGCTCGTGTGGTGAAATAAACATAAGGATAAAGTGACATACTCATCACCAAAATAGCACCCCACATCGCACGAGCATCCGGCAATCTAAACTCTCTGGGTGAACTATAACCAAGTAATTCTCTGATAAAGCCTTGAATAGGTCCTAAGGGATGTAATAAATCCACATAAGCAAAGGCCATAATATAGGCTGGCAAACTAAGAGGCAGTAGTAAGGCCCAGACCAGGAGTTTACGTGTAGGAAAGGAAAAAGCAGTAACTAACCATGAGGTTGTAGTACCTACAATAGAAACGACAATAGCCACACCGAATAACAAAATCAGCGTGTTTTTGGTCGCTGTAGGCAAAACATAACGCAATAAATTTGACCAATGCTCTACGCCTGAACTCATCGCTTGGACAGCAAGTGCTGCAATTGGCAAAAAAACGATTAGCACTATGATAAGTGCAAGGCCGGAACTAACGCTCCAACCTTGCACTCTTTGCAGCTTAGATTGATTACTCACCATAAATTACTTACTGATCGTAACCAACCTTATCTACTAATTCGCTTGCCTCTTGACGATACTTAGCAATCTCAAGAATATGCAGATCATCTATAACTAACTCACCAAAACTTGCTACGACCGGATCTAACTCAACACCAGCACGTACTGGATACTCATAATTACTCTTAGCGTACATCGATTGGCCCTGTTCTGAAATCAAGAAGTCCAATAACTTTAAGGCATTTTCTAAATTAGGGGCATTTTTTGCAATTGCCGCACCCGTAATATTTGCATGGGTACCATTAGATTTAGAATTTTCAAAGGTAGGACGAATCACCTTAATCGCCTCACCCCACTGATATTGATCAGTTCCAGGCTCTGCATTTTTCATACGACCTACATAGTAAGCATTACCAATAGCGACATCACAAATACCGGCTAAAATATCACGCGCACCTTCACGGTCACCACCCGCCGCCTTGCGTGCCAGATTAGCTTTAAGTCCTCGCAACCACTCTTCCGCAGACTCAGTCCCATCATGAGCTATTTTTGCGGCAATTAAACTTGTATTGTATGGGTGCTGACCTGAACGTGAACAAAGCTTATTCTTAAATTTAGGATCAGCTAAATCCTCATAAGTCATTTCTTGTATGTCCAAATCTGTGGACACATAAACAATACGATCGCGCAAAGACAAAGCATACCAATGTTTATTAGGATCTTTAAATGCAGCAGGGACATGTTCTTCTAAGGCGGGTGAAACAATCTGCTGGGTCAACCCGGCATCAACAACATCTAATAAACGACCTATATCAACAGTCATCAATACATCTGCAGGAGAATTAACACCCTCAGAGCTGACGCGCTCAGTCAGTCCATCTTTGACAAAAACTGTATTTGCTTTGATCCCACTCACCTTAGTAAATTCATCTAATAAAGGCTGAATCAAACCCGGTTCGCGAGTAGTGTAGATATTGACCTCATTAGCAACCGCATTAAAAGATGCAAGAGCCAAAATAGAGGTAATTATAAGAGAAGAAGTTTTGAACATAGTGTCTCCATGCGACAATAAGAATGAGAATTATTATTAATATGCTCATTATTGCGCATAGTTGACTATAATAGTCAAGTTAAATCATTTTTATCAAAAAAACAACTAATTTGACAATTCTTTGTCACTGACAATCTGAATAAGATACTCATCATCAGCAAGCAGGTTTAACTGAGCGCGAGCACGCTCTTCCAGCGCCTCTGTACCGCCGCGTAAATCTTCGATCTCAGCCAACATTGCGTTATTTCTGGCCTCTAAGGCTTTGTTATGAGCCAATTGCTCTTCTAACTGCTGTGCTAGTACGTCAACCTGCGCATAACCAGAGCCCCCCCAACGCAGGGGAAACTGAATTGCTACACAAGCAAATATAAGTACTAACAGCAGCAGTCGCATAACTAAACTAACTACTTACGAATATTGTAAAAAGCATCAATACCCGGGTAAACGGCAACCTCGGCTAGCTCTTCTTCAATACGCAATAATTGATTGTACTTAGCCATTCGATCAGAACGACATAAAGAACCGGTCTTAATTTGCATAGCATTGGTACCGACAGCTAAATCAGCAATAGTGGCATCTTCAGTCTCACCTGAGCGGTGAGAAATAACAGCAGTAAATCCAGCACGCTTAGCCATTTCAATCGCTTGGAAAGTCTCGGTTAAAGTTCCAATCTGGTTGATTTTAATCAGGATAGAATTAGCAACATCCTGCTGAATACCTTTTTTAAGGATCTTGGTATTAGTCACAAATAGGTCGTCACCAACCAATTGAACTTTATCGCCTAATTTCTCAGTAAGAATTTTCCAGCCTTCCCAGTCATCTTCAGCCATACCGTCTTCAATAGAGATAATTGGATATTTATCGCACCAAGAAGCAAGTAGATTGGCAAATTCCTCGGCATCAAGAGCAATCCCGCCCTCACCGGCCAAGTGGTACTTACCGTCACGGTAGAATTCAGAGCTTGCGCAATCCAAGCCAATCGCAATTTGTGAGCCAGCTTCGTAACCGGCTTTGTCAATCGCTTGAAGAATTAATTGAATTGCCGCCTCGTGATTTTCAACGTTAGGCGCAAAACCACCCTCATCACCCGTAGCAGTAGACATGCCCTGCGCGTTGATAAGATCCTTTAACGCGTGGAACACCTCAGTACCCATGCGTAAGGCTTCACGGAAGCTCTCGGCACCTACCGGCAGAATCATGAACTCCTGCATGTCGAGGTTGTTATTAGCATGCGCACCACCATTGATAACGTTCATCATCGGTACCGGCATACTGAATAGACCGGAACCACCGAAGTAACGGTATAGAGAAAGACCAGCTTCCTCAGCTGCAGCTTTAGCGACGGCAATACTTACCGCTAAAATAGCATTGGCACCAAGGCGTGATTTATTTTCAGTACCATCTAAATCGATTAAGGTACGGTCAATAAAGCTTTGTTCCTGAGCGTCTAAACCTAGTAGCACCTCAGAAATCTCCGTGTTGATATACTCAACCGCTTTTAGAACACCCTTGCCTAGGTAGCGTGACTTATCACCGTCTCGTAACTCATGCGCTTCAAGAGCACCGGTAGACGCGCCCGATGGCACAGCAGCACGGCCCATCGCGCCTGACTCAAGTAAAACATCACATTCAACCGTCGGGTTACCGCGGGAATCTAAAATTTCGCGACCAATAATATCTACAATTGCACTCATTAGAAATATTCCTGTTTAAATAAAAATCGTAATTTCTAGGTTATTAATCAGCTAAAGAGCTAAAAAATCAAAGACCGAAGTCATTTTCAAGAAATGGTTGAGATTTGACTGTCTCATCTAAAACTTTAAGGGTTTGCAATAAGGCTTTCATTTTTGCCAGTGGCACTTGATTTGGACCATCCGACAAGGCCTTGGCAGGATCCGGATGAGTTTCCATAAACAATCCGCTAATCCCTGCCGCTACAGCTGCTCTCGCCAAAACCGGCACGAACTCACGCTGACCACCGGAGGACGAGCCCTGACCACCGGGTAATTGTACCGAGTGCGTCGCGTCAAAAACGACCGGACAATCAGTCTGGCGCATCAAAGCTAGTGAACGCATATCGGAAACCAGATTGTTATAACCAAAACTTGCACCACGCTCGCAGACCATAATATTGCTACCATCGCCACCTGCTTCAATGGCTGCTTCTTTAGCCTTAGCAACCACCTGCAGCATATCTAATGGCGCCAAAAACTGGCCCTTTTTGATATTGACAGGCTTTAAAGTTGCAGCACAAGCACGAATAAAATCAGTTTGGCGACATAGAAAAGCTGGCGTTTGCAGCACATCGACAGCCTCGGCAACGGCGGCGATCTGAGTCTGATCGTGCACATCGGTAAGCACAGGCAGACCTAAGGTCTCTCGCACATCCGCCAGGATCTGTAAACCCTCAGCCATGCCAGGACCCCGGAACGAAGCGCTCGAGCTGCGATTGGCCTTGTCAAAAGATGCTTTAAAAATAAAAGGAATTTGCAGCTCCTCAGTGATCGACTTTAACTCGGCAGCGATATCCATAATCATGGCACGCGACTCAATCACACAAGGACCGGCAATTAAGAAGAAAGGTTTGTCTAAACCTACCTCATATCCTGCTAAATTCATTGAGCTTCCTTGGCCGCTAAAGCGGCTTTAATATAACTTACAAACAAAGGATGACCAGTGCGCGGTTTAGAAGTAAATTCGGGATGGAACTGTACCCCCAAGAACCATGGATGGTCAGCAATTTCGATAATCTCCGGTAAATTATCCTCAGTCGTGCGGGAACTAAATACTAAACCGGCCTTTTCTAACTGCTCTACATAAACGTTATTTACTTCGTAGCGATGACGATGACGTTCACTAACCTCATCCCCATAAATACTGGACGCTAAGGTACCAGCTTTAACTGGGCTAGTTTGTAAGCCCTTACGCATAGTACCACCTAAATCACTATCCCCATCACGCTTTTGCACCTCACCGTTATGGTCCTTCCACTCGGTAACCAGGGCAACGACCGGATGAGCCGTTGAGGGGTCAAGCTCAGTACTATTAGCACCGCCAAAGCCTGCGACATTGCGCGCAAACTCAATAGTAGCCAACTGCATACCTAAACAAATACCCAAGAAAGGCACACCGTTTTCGCGAGCATACTGGATGGCTTTGATCTTGCCCTCAGTACCACGCTTGCCAAAGCCACCCGGCACCAGAATCGCATCCAGCTCAGCCAGGACCTCTGTCTTGCCCTCTTCGATATCAGTCGCATCAATGTACTTGATAACGACCTTACTCTCAGTCTGAGCACCTGCATGTACTAACGCCTCAGTCAGCGACTTGTAAGACTCCGTCAATTCCATATACTTGCCGACAATACCGACATTAATAATATGCTTTGGATTTTGCAAAGCATGGACTAAATTGTCCCAGCTTGATAAATCAGCCGGAGGAGCTTCGATGTTAAGCGCATCTAATAAAATTTCATCCAGCTTTTGATTGTGCAGCATGGTAGGAATTTCGTAAATACTGGTCTTGGCATCCCACATGGAAATAACAGCATCTTGAGGGACATTAGAAAATAAAGAAATTTTGGAACGCTCGTCATCAGGAATAGGACGATCTGCGCGGCATAACAAGGCGTTTGGATAAAGACCAATCTCGCGCATCTTTTGTACTGAGTGCTGAGTCGGCTTGGTTTTGAGTTCACCGGCAGAAGCAATAAATGGTACTAAAGTCAGATGCACAAAAGCGGCGTTGTTGCGACCTAAGCGTAAACTCATCTGACGTACAGCTTCTAAAAATGGTAGTGATTCAATATCCCCTACCGTACCGCCTATCTCAACGATAGCTATATCAGCCTCACCGTCAAACGCTCGCTGAGCGCCACGGACGATAAAGTTTTGAATCTCATTGGTAATATGGGGAATAACCTGAACGGTCTTGCCCATGTACTCACCACGGCGCTCTTTTTTGAGAACAGACTCATAAATCTGGCCCGTCGTGAAGTTATTTTGCTTGTGCATCTTGGCGGCAACAAAACGCTCATAGTGACCCAAATCAAGGTCAGTTTCTGCACCGTCTTCAGTCACAAAAACCTCACCATGCTGCAAGGGGCTCATGGTGCCTGGGTCAACGTTAATATAAGGATCTAGTTTGAGCATCGTGACCTTAAGACCACGGGATTCGAGGATAGCACCTAGCGATGCGGCGGCGATTCCCTTGCCCAGAGAAGATACCACGCCACCGGTAACGAAAATGTATTTTGTAGACATGTCGATAATGCGCCCATAAGGGCCTAGCTGGAAATTTAGATTATAGCCGAGAGAGGCCATTTATTTCACTATAAAGTAGCAGTATATTAAATTTAATACAAAAGCAAAAAACCCCCGAATTACTAAATTAATAACTCTGGGGGTTTCTAGTATAAAGACCTAATTACTCAGTGGTCTTGCCGTCAAAGTGCTCTTCTTTCTCATTGGCTTTGACATCAACCACAGCACCGTCCACATGCTCAGGTGGGCCATATAGAGTGTAAAGCTTTAAAGGCTCATCACCGGTATTGATGACATTATGCTTGGCACCGGCAGGTACTACCGCACCAAAATCAGCTTTGACCTCGTACACCGTCTCATCAATAAGTAACTTGCCTGTACCCTGCTCAAAACGGAAGAATTGATCGTGCGTATCATGCACCTCTTCGCCGATTTCATCGCCTGGCTGAATCGCCATTAACACTAACTGCAAATTTTTACCGGTATATAGAACCTTACGGTATAAGTCATTATCTTCTGTTAGCTCTTCAATATCGTCACAGAAACCTTTTTTAGACATGAACTTCTCCTATGTGTATGTACTTAAAGTATCACTAAATATAAAATTTAATGCCTTACTTGATTCTATTATCTTAAGCCATATTCCTCGGCACTGAACTGTAAATTATCAAATTCTCAATAAAAACCCCTTCTTGCCCATACAACAAGAAGGGGTTTAGAGAAAAGGTGTAGCTGGATTACTTAGCTTCTAGCAACGCTTGAACATCCAACAAGATCAACTCGTTATCATCAGCTACGTTTGGCTTACGGCTGCTTGACTTAGGATAGTTATTGTCATTAGCTACCACAATATAACGGTCCTCTACTACATCAACGTTTTCGATAGTAAAGAATGGGAACTGGAACTTACCATCAATCAAATCCACTTTTGACTGTTTATGAGGATCCTGAATATCCATTAAGTCAATGTAACCGACCTTGCGAATCATCTGTTGTTCAGGGTTAAGCTCAATCTTATAAACGCGCTTGAAGTTGGCTACGTTATCAAAGCAACGGCTGACATCTTCACCGTCTTTACATGCTTTATCTGCGGTGCCTTCGGTGTCATCTCTCTCAATGATCAAACCATAACGCGCATCGATCATATTAAAGTCACCGATTGAATGCTTGGCATCTTCCAATGGGTAAAACCATGACTTACCAGTGTATTTATCATCACCCAAAGCGAATTCCAAAATACGCAACACAGGCTTACCATCGACCTCTTCAAAGGCTTTTTTCTCGCTATCCCAAAGCACGCCCTCTAATAATGGGTATAGAGTTTTGCCATCTTTAGATGAAGCCATACCCTCAAAACCTTTAGAGCGACGAACCTGGAATTCTGGTATGACACCATCAGGACTGCCCGGCAAGACCATACCAGGATAATCAGGTGATTTAACAATCTTGCCATCAACTTCTGTTTCAAAGATATCAATGACATTACCTTGACGATCCAATTTAATCAAGAAAGGACCGAACTCCTCACCAATCCAGAAATTATCACCAACTACTTGTAAGCTCTCAGGGTCAAAATCTTCACCAGTCAAATAGCGGCTTTCAGTATCTTCGTGAGTGATACGGAAAGGAACTTTTTTATTAGGGTCCTTAAGAAAAACAGTTTCTAAGTGCTCCCACTCACCTTTGTCAAAATCAATTTTATATAAATTGAAGTACAAGGCGCTATCGCTGGAGTTTAATTTATTGCCAAGGCCATTATCGGTAAGAAGCCAAAAAGTGCCATCACCATTATTTACGATACCTGAATGACCTTGAATTGCTTGACCTTCAAAGGGAAACTTGACACCGGTAGGACGACCATTGGACTTGCCCTCAATCGCACCTAATTCCTCGATACGGTGTTTTTCGTGGAATTTACCATTGACACGTAAATCATTAGGTGCATCGGCTGGTACCTGAATCTTGGTATCACCAGCGATGATGACATGACTGACTAGCGTGGCTTGAAATTGCTCAGCGGCAGAAACAGTCGTAGCCGTCGCCGCAAAAGAAAATAATGTAGAGATCAAAGCATTTGTATAGTTTAACTTCATTGTTTTTCCTAAAAGAATTATCGGAATAAAAGCAAATGAAGTATAAAGAGGCTTTTTTACAGTCTGACGACCGCACAATGACAAATTTAAGTCAGTTAATAATTAGTTGATTAATCTGCGGAAAAAAGTCTCATTTTCGGAGTCTTTGGGTGGATCCTTAATCATGAACTCCTTACAAACACCCTCTGGACTAGCTGCCATAAACTCATGCATAGCTCTAAATGTGACGATATCGTCAGGATCCTTTACATCAGCTTCTTCAGCGAGATTACCCAACCTAATCACGGTATCTTGACCAAATTCCTTGACCATTTCATCAAAGGAACAGCCGCAGAAATTGGCATTTTTACTACCGGCATAGAAAGTACAGGCATTGACAAAACTGAAGCGGACTACAGTTAGCGCGCGCTCAGGATCGTCATCCTTTTTACCGCAGGCTGCCAGTAGTAAAACAGATAAAATTGGGACTAAAAATTTACTATATCGAGTCATTAGATAATACGGCTATTTTAAAAAAAACAGTATGCCATTTTTAGATGACAAATCAAAGTATTTAGAGCGGCTTTTTGGCAATCATTGTGGCAAACTGCATTTCCACAAAATTGCCAGAGGCGTCACGGCGATGCATTTGACCTACATCTTCATTATATTTAACAAGCTCCCAATCCTCATAATAGCTACTTAACTCACCCTCTTTGAAGCCAAAGCGAAAATCAGACTGCATAGGATGAGCCGGCGTATTCATTGCTGACACAATAACGTTAATACCACCAGGCTTAGTTGCTGCTTGCATCTCTTTAATCAGCACCGGAATCGTGCTTGGTTCCAAAAACATCATGACAACGGTACATACGATCACATCGTATTTAAGTTCAATATAAGGGTTCTGGTTGAGGTTTTTAACTGCCGTATGAATTGAATCCAAATCCTCTAACTCGATAATCTGCTCAAGAACATCTATGGCATGTGGATTAGCATCAAAAGCATCAACCTGATAGCCATGCTGTGCCAAATAAAGCGTATTGCGACCACGCCCACACCCAATATAAAGTGCCCTGTCACCGACCAAATAAGGAGTAGCCGCAAGCAATTCAGAATGGGCTGCACTTAATCCATATTTTTCTACGAAATAGTTTTCAGGGAATTGTTTTGCTGTGTTTTGATTATCAGTAGTCATATCAGTGTTGCTATGGTTGATGAAGATACTAAATAGTTTAGCGATTTTTGAGAAAACTTAGCGATTTTTGAGAAAAAACCGAAAATACATCCAACTACTTAGCAAATTCAAAATGCAACTCCCTACTGTATAAAACAAGTCCTTCTGTTGTCATGTTGCAAAAATGTGTCATTTATCTACAAAACAACAACTTTTTATTGATAAATGAATAAGGGGCTTGCCAAGACTTAAAATTAAGGACATAATACTATCTTTAGTTCAGCAGTTCCCCCATAGCTCAGTCGGTAGAGCGACGGACTGTTAATCCGCAGGTCACTGGTTCAAGTCCAGTTGGGGGAGCCAAAGCTTTTCATAGCTTAGCTGAGCAGATAAATTTACCTCGTAAGTCATTTTGATTACGAGGTATTTTTTTGTCTAAAAAAAAATAAAGTGGTATGCCAAAAATAGCCACCAGTATAAAAAGCTCATAAGCTTAAGGTAAAATAAAAAATTACTAATAGTCGTTATTGAACTTTCAATTTTTTATTAAGCTAAGGCGCTCAACAATTCTATTGCTGAAAACCAAAACACTTCTCATGAGTTGCTATTTGGGTTAATGGATGAGTCACTCAGCACGGTCAAATATCGCGTTGAATTAATCATTCAAGTATCATCTATAACTCACAAAAAATATATAAATTCACTCTTTATCGAGTTAAATTTAAAAGTTATACTAGAATTTACCAACTAGAAATAAGATGGTTTAAAAACCTAAAAACAATAAAATCTAATAAACATTTTCTTCCTCATGAGCACATTGGAGGATCGCCTGAGGGCAGAATCCAAGGTGATGAATCTTGGCTGAGATGGGACTTTCATCAAGCCCTGGAATATTTTCTACAACAAACAAATATCACTTTAGATGTAATGCCTGACAATCCTGAGGTTTTTGCATTAAAGGCTCAAAAATGATTTGCAAAGAATTTTTCGAAATCACTGGTTTGGAGTGTTTCCCTTTAGATGAAACAGGAAACGTAGCTTATGTAGCATCGCCCTTCGTTTTTGAAGATGGAGAACCTTTTCCTATTTATGTAAGAGAAGTATCAACATCACATGTGAGTTTTTTTGATGATGGAGAAATTATTTTACACTTCCTTGGCAGAGGATTCAGAGGATCAAAAAACAAATTAAATACAACTTTTTTAAGTAATATTGCTGACTCTCACGGCTTAACACTTACAGACTCTGGAGTTTTGCAAGGCTCTGCCCACAAAAAAGAGGCTCCAGAACTTTTTGCTAAGTACATTGCTGCCATTTTCGCCATTACACAATGGGAAAAAGAATTTCTCAATAATGATCAGTCAACACTTGAACTTATCGCGAAAGTAGAATTCGCTTTAAAAGCCTGGAGACCAAATGCCAAAATAACCAAAAAACCTGTATATAAAGGCTCATCAAACAAAGACTATGAGTTTACATTTGAGCAAAACAATGAAGGAATACTAGTTATCAGTAGCAGCCCTCAAGCAATAAACGCCGCAACGAGAAAACTTCTTGATGTAAGTTCGTCAAGAAAAAACAATACAATAAAAACCAGAGTCATCATTGATGATGCTTTGCTAGATGCCAGTACCAGA
>JAAZFX010000183.1 GCA_012511555.1 Alcaligenaceae bacterium
GCTGATTAACCAAGTCAACACCAAACTCGTAGGGTATATAGAGAAATGAAAACAACCCCTGCTGCCAACCCATTTCCAAGGCTGAATCGAGCGCAGCTAAGTCATCTGCCGCAAAACTTGAATGCTCCTGCAGATCGCTTAATAAAGTCGCCGTTCCACTAATAATATCATCTAACAAAACGAAGTGATTCGTATCTATACTCACTCTATGTGTCCTTGAATTAAGCTAAGCTGACAAGAGTCTCTACAATGCTTGTATTGTCCGGTTGCGTCAGGTGTATTCTGAGCGCTTTACGAAGTAATGGATCATATTGAATACGCTTTTGTTCTAAATACTCTGCAATACGATGATGAAATACTAAAAAATCATGCTCCCAACAAAGCTGGGCCAGTATCGGAACCTCTAACCATTGCTGAACAACTGCATCCACACTCTCACGGCTTGTTAACAACCAACACACTCGTGCTTGCGGATTTTTATTAAGCAAATCCAATAAAGGTCGTTTTTGCTGTTCAGTCCAAACAGCAGACCCTCTTTTATAAACAGCTAGAAAGGTGGTTTTTACAGCTCGTTTTTGAAGCTGTTCATTTAACCAATTACGCCCATGCTGAGCGCGTACAATCATGACATGCTGTGGCGTTTGATGATTTTCTTCAAACCAGTCTAAAAAAGACTCTGAATCTGACTCACCGTTTGGTGCTACCAAGACCTTATCGCGCGCTACACCATGAGCACTTAAAGCGTCTGCGGAGACCTGCCCAACAGCAGCAGCAAAGAGAGATGGTGGCCAAACTACTTGCTTAGTTTTAAGTGTAGTAAAGAAACAATCTACCGCATATTGGCTTACGAAAAAAACAAAATCACTTGCTTCCCAATGTGCCGGCAATTCAAAATCTAATGGCTGCAAACTCAAAGCAGGCAGACTCAGAACCTCAAAATCAGTTAATAAGGCTTGAAGCTCCAAGTTCTTGTGTGCGGGCCGAGTATTAACCACTAAATCAAACAACATATAATGCGACTGATTAAAATTTAAAATCCACGAGCGGCACTTTGTTTTAAGGCTTCTTCAAGAATACGTTGACCACCCTGTGCTAATAGATCATCAGCCGCTTGTCTACCTAGCTCCTGTGCATTAGTTAAATCACCACGAACTTCAGTAGATATGCTTTCACTCCCATCAGGTAAGGCAACCATTGCCCTTAAAAAAAGTTGATTATCTTCAACAATGCCATGCGCAGCAATCGGTACTTGGCAAGAACCACCAAGCGCTTGAGAAATAGCTCGCTCAGCAGTAGTCGCAGCAGTAGCCTCCTGACAAGAAAGAAAAGATAATAACTCTCTCATATCATCACGACTTGCTAAAATCTCAATGCCTAAAGCGCCCTGACCTGCTGCGGGCAAGCTTTGCTCTAAAGAAAGACGAGAGCGGATGCGGTCACCTAAACCTAAACGCTCTAAACCGGAAGCTGCCAAGATAATGGCGTCGTAATTACCAGCATCGAGTTTGCCCAAGCGAGTATCTAAATTGCCGCGTAAAGGCTGAACCTCAAGCTTTGGATAGTGCGCACGAATCTGCGACTCTCGGCGAAGACTAGAGGTGCCGACAATAGCGCCCTCGGGTAAATCGTCTAAATTCTCATACTTATTGGAAACAAAGGCATCTCGTGGATCAGCACGTTTTAAAATGGTGCTTAAACTAAACTCTTCATAAAGCTCCATTGGGACATCTTTAAGAGAATGCACAGCCAAGTCGGCTCGACCATCAAGTAAAGCAGTTTCAAGCTCTTTGACAAAAAGGCCCTTACCGCCAATTTTAGATAGACTACGATCAATAATCTGATCACCCTTGGTCGTCATCTTGAGCAACTCTACTTTTAATCCCGGGTATTGATTTTGCAAAGCCTCTTGAACAAACTCGGCTTGCCAAAGAGCTAAACGACTGGCACGGGTCGCAATAACGATTTTTTCAGGTAAATTCAATGTACTCTCAATAAAATTCTTAATGATTAAATAAAATAACCACCATGGTTAGACTTTAATTAATGATATCAAAGCCAGACACATGGTGGTTAGTTAAACGGCAAAGTTAAGTGATTATGACTCGGCAACAACCTCAGTTTTAGCTGCAGTTTTCGCTTTTTGTCGCTTTGCCAAAAGCAGACCAAATCCCACAACAAATATAGCACCGATAATCTCAGCGGCATATTTAACTGTCTTGGGAGCAGTCTCGCCATCAAAGAATAAGTTCTTAAAGGCGACATCGCCAACTATTAGACTACCGGCAATCCAACCTAATAAACCCGCACCAAAAAGAACCACCCAAGGGAAGCGATCCATCAGCTTAAGTACTAAAGCACTACCCCAGATAATAATAGGCACACTCACTAACAGACCAAAAATCACATAAAACATCTCATGACCATCGGCGGTGTTTTGCGCTGCACCGGCAATAGCAATTACATTATCAAAACTCATGACCAAATCGGCAATTAAAATAGTTCTGACTGCACCCCAGATACTTGAACTGGCCTTGACCTCATGATGCTCTTCTTGCGGAACAAGTAATTTGACACCAATCCATAACAATAAAATTGCGCCGATAATTTTTAAATACGGAATCAATAACAATGACATTGCAAACGCGATAAGAATCACTCGCATCACAATGGCACCTACTGTACCCCAAAGGATACCTTTTATGCGTTGGCTTTTTTCTAAATTACGACAAGCCAAAGCAATAATAATTGCGTTATCACCCCCGAGGAGAATATCAATTAAGATAATCTGAAACACTGCGCCCCAGTGAATCATCTGAATAAATTCAATCATGTTCCTTTGTTCCTGATTTACATCGATAAGTGAAAAATTATAACCTAATGAAAGTTGTCATCAAAGTTAATATTTAATATTTTTTCGTAAAACCACATAGTAAAAACCCCTAGTTATGTAAAAAATAACTAGGGGTTTTACTAAGACTTCACAGTACTAAAGGATAGATTTGAGTAATTTACCCATTTCTGACGGGTTACGAGTCGTTTTAATACCGCACTCTTCCATCACTGCCAACTTAGCGTCGGCAGTATCATCACCACCTGAAATTAAAGCACCCGCGTGACCCATACGCTTACCAGCAGGGGCCGTGACGCCGGCGATAAAGCCAACAACTGGTTTAGTCATGTTGTCTTTAGCCCAACGAGCTGCTTCAACCTCATCGGGACCACCGATTTCACCGATCATCACAACCGCTTCAGTCTCAGGATCATCATTGAACATCTTTAAGACATCAATGTGCTTAAGACCATTAATTGGATCACCACCAATACCTACTGCCGCTGACTGACCTAAACCTAACTCAGTTAGCTGAGCAACCGCTTCATAAGTTAAGGTGCCTGAACGACTTACTACACCAATACTACCTTTACGGTGAATGTGTGCAGGCATAATACCGATCTTGAGCTCATCAGGAACAACGATACCTGGGCAGTTAGGACCTAATAAATGTGTTTTACTGTTCATTGCGCGCATTTTATTGCGTACTTCCAACATATCACGGACAGGAATACCCTCGGTAATACAAATCACTAGATCCAGCTCAGCCTCTACAGCTTCTAAGATAGCAGCCGCAGCACCTGCCGGTGGTACATAAATAACCGATACGTTAGCGCCAGTTTCGTTTTTAGCATCTTGTACGGTACCGAAGATAGGAATACCCTCAAAATCCTCACCTACGCGCTTTGGATTTACGCCAGCAACATAAGCTGCCTGACCATTAGCATACTCACGACTAAAACGAGTATGGTATTGACCGGTCTTACCTGTAATCCCTTGAGTGATAACCTTGGTATCTTTATTGATTAAAATTGACATTTGTAATCCTCTATCTTATTTGGCAGCTTCAACAACTTTAGTTGCTGCTTCAGCCATCGTATCGGCACTGATAATTGGTAAACCAGATTCTGCCAGCATTTTCTTGCCCAGCTCTTCGTTAGTACCTTTCATACGAACCACGAGCGGCACATCCAGGTTAACTGCTTTACATGCAGCAATAACGCCTTCAGCAATCACGTCACAACGCATAATGCCGCCGAAAATATTCACTAAAATTGCTTTAACATCATCATTTTTCAACATGATTTTAAAAGCTTCGGTTACTTTTTCAGCTGTAGCACCACCGCCAACATCCAGGAAGTTGGCAGGTTCACCACCAAACAACTTAATGGTATCCATCGTAGCCATTGCAAGACCAGCACCATTTACCAAGCAACCGATATTACCGTCCAACTGAATGTAAGCCAGGTCAAATTTACTCGCTTCAATCTCAGCAGGGTCCTCTTCGTCCAGGTCACGATAAGCAAGGATTTCAGGTTGACGGAATAAAGCGTTAGAGTCAAAGTTAAACTTCGCATCCAAGGCGCGAATATGACCATCACCAGTTAAAATTAATGGGTTAATCTCTGCTAATGACGCATCTGTTTCCCAGTATGCCTGGTATAGTTTCTGGAATTGATCGACTGCTTCTGCAATTGAATCTTCAGGAATACCAATACCGCGAGCTAATTGCTCTGCATCTTCTACGGTCAAACCAGTCGCAGGGTCAACAAAAACTTTTAAAAGCTTTTCAGGTGTTGCCTCAGCAACTTCCTCAATATCCATACC
>JAAZFX010000184.1 GCA_012511555.1 Alcaligenaceae bacterium
GTTCTGTCCGCAATTGGAAACCGGTCAAAGAGGTCTGGCTAAACCCATCGAAGGAGAGTAACGAGTTAGAGAGAAATGTCGTATTAGCTGCATAAGAAATCGGACAACTTGCTTGACAAACACCGCAGCCGTCCCACTTACAACAAGTAAAATACTTTTTATAAAGTGATTACTTTTAATTTTTTTATAAAAACTCATAATCTAAGGCTGACAATTGGCACATTGAATTTAATTGGCTCTAAGTATAGCTTTTCTTCGATTAGGTTTTGTATGCCACTATGTAACCTAATAAGAATTAATAATGACACACTTTACCTAGGTAATTGCACAGAACTATTTACAGACTCTAATTAGCAGCAATATATTTTTTGATAATATTTAGTTTTTGGTAGTGATTAACTAAAAAAACCAAACCGCTTTATAAGAAATGATCTGAATTGATAATGCTATCTTCATATATTTTCACATAATCAACAACCATATTCTTTATCCCAAAGCTTTTCGAGCGTTCAAGGCATTGGACCGCTATTTTCCTGTACTCATCATCTTCACTTAACGATAAAACTTTATCCGCAAGTTCATTCGCATTACCTGACTCAAACGTTAATCCATAGCCCTCGACTATTTCCTGCAATCCAGCAACACGCGAAGCCACAACAGGTTTTTCCGCTGCCATCCCCTCAACTGCAGCTAAACCAAAGCCTTCCCAGTGTGATGATTGAATCACAATATCTGCACTATGTAGCAGTTGAGGTATATCAGTCCTAGCACCTAAAAACCGCACTCGATGCTGTAATCCAAGCTCCTCAACCTGCTGCTCACAATCTGCTTTTGTCTCACCATCACCAACAAGAATTAGTTTATATTGTTCAGGTAATATAGCTAATGCCTTAATCACGGTAGCTTGATCTTTTTGCGCATGAAACCTAGAAACCTGTATCAACACCGTACTATCATCTTCAAACAACTCGGTTGATTTGCCTGACTCAGAATGTGCAAAAGCGCTTAAATCAATTCCGTTATAAATCACTGTGATCTTCTCATTAAATATATTTAACTCTTCAACTAGCATGTCTTTAACGGGAGGAGTAATTGCGATAATCTTTTGGTACTTCTTATAAATAAAACGATCTAACATCCTGAAAAAGGCACTATCTAGACGACGGTTTTTTGTATTATGCTCAGTAATAACAAGAGGCACTTTAGAACGTAAAAGCAGTCTAGCCATCACTGTCCAGTACATGCCGGGAAATAAGTGCACATGCACAACATCATAGCCTTGCTTTAATACCTTCCTGATGTCTAAAATCTGAAGCGGTGAATAGATATTTTTAGTTTTAGCAAAAAAAATATGACCCCCAAAGCTTTTCTTTAGCTGTGGCAAAAAAGCAAAATCCCCCGACGACAACAGCATCAAATCGGCATCGACTTCCAGCTCTTTATATAAGGGCAATGAATCGGCTAACAACTTTTCAGCGCCACCGACATCTAAATGATTCGTTATATGTA
>JAAZFX010000185.1 GCA_012511555.1 Alcaligenaceae bacterium
CAGCCCAAATATCGGCGATTTCAGGCCATTTTCGCATCTCGCTGCGGCTAACAATTGCTTGATCTTCACAGCTGGCTACCGCTGAGGTATCTCCCTTAATCAGGCGCCAAGCTCTGGCAATAATGGCCGTTTTATCATCACAGTCAAGAGTTGTTTCAATTAACTCAATGGTCTTGCCCGGACGAATATTGCGTGTGGTGATGGTAAAGTTTTTAAGTGGAATCAGGCCCATAATATCGTAGCTAATACGGCCATAAACCATCTCTTCACGCGGTTGAAATAGCTCTAACTCGTAGCTCATCAGGCCTGAGGCCGGTGCCATATGCTGCTCGTGTGTATTCCATGCGCCCTGGCAGTGGATATTAGCCTGGTAATGGGCTACTACGCTACCATCGGTTTCGGTTTGTCTGGAAAGAAGGGTGTAATAAGCGCTCATAGTTAAATTATTTTAAATAAAAAATTAATAGTTATCTCTGGTGATCAGCAATGGGACTAAGACAGCATAAGTTAGTTTAATTCTAATTTAAATTAGCATAAATGCTAGGTAACGTGGCGTCAACTCCTCAAACCTCATCGCTTTACAACTCAAAGCTTTACGCACCAAGTTTATCGCTTTACACTGTGGGGAATTTTTAAAAAGAAGAAGAGAGTTTTCTGTGGAAATAACATTAAATGCCTACTACACCTTAATTCTTGCAACATTGGTATTGCTTTTGGGTCGTTTTTTGACGCGTAAAATTAAATTTTTAGCTACATACAATATCCCGGAACCTGTCGCCGGCGGTCTGTTGGCAGGTCTGATAGTTGTACTTATTAAATATTTTATTGGTGTATCTTTTATATTCAATAGTGATCTGCAAACTGCTTTTATGCTGTTGTTTTTCTCTTCAATTGGCTTAAGTGCGGATTTCAAACGTCTCAAGGTTGGAGGTATGCCCTTAGTTATTTTTAGTATGACGGTATCCGGTTTAATTATTGTACAAAATGTGGTTGGTGTGTCGATGGCGACCTTGGTTGGTCTAGACCCCTTGATGGGCTTAGTCACGGGTTCTATTACTCTTACTGGCGGTCATGGTACTGCAGCTGCGTGGGGGCCAATTTTAGAGGATCGTTATGGTGTTGTCGGAGCGACAACACTTGGTGTGGCGACCGCGACCTTTGGCTTGGTGGCAGGCGGTATGATTGGTGGGCCGGTGGCCAATTTCTTATTAAAGAAAATGAAGCGCGAGCCCTTACCAGAGCAGGAGAACCTTACCCCACTTGAGGAGCAGGCACGTAAAGCATCGCTTTATAAGACGCAGCACGATGAAGAGGATGATGGTTCAATGGATGCTTTATTTGACAAGCCGGATCAGATCCGTCGCTTGACTGTGTCTTCAGCGATTGAAACTTTAGCATTGTTTGCTGCGTGTTTGGCTTTTGCAGATGTGATGACCAATGTCGCCAGAGGCTCGGTCTTTGAATTGCCAACCTTTGTTTGGGCTTTGATGGGTGGGGTCATTATTC
>JAAZFX010000186.1 GCA_012511555.1 Alcaligenaceae bacterium
GAAGCGGCCAAAGACTTGGGCCTTGAGCTTAAGGGCGCTCGCGTTGCAATTCAGGGTTTTGGTAATGTCGGTGGTACTGCGGCCCGTTTGTTCTTTGAATCAGGTTCAAAGATTGTTGCCTTACAAGCTCACACGGCAACGGTGTCAAATGAAGACGGTATTGACATTTTCAAGCTACTTGAGCATGTTGAACACAATGGTGGCATTAAGGGTTTTGAGGGGGCAATTGAAATCACCGGAGATGAGTTCTGGTCAATCGAGACAGACTTTTTAATTACTGACGCTTTAGAAAATGTCATTACTGAAAAAAATGCACCTCTAGTCAAGACCAAAATTTTAGTTGAGGGCGCAAATGGTCCAACCACTCCTGCCGCTGACGATATTTTAGTTGATAAGGGCGTATTCATCGTGCCTGACGTGCTGGCCAATGCTGGCGGAGTGACAGTGAGTTACTTCGAGTGGGTGCAGGACTTCTCAAGCTTCTTCTGGACCGTTGATGAGATTAATCATCGTCTTGATCGTATGATGCGCGAAGCTTATCGCGGTATTCGTGAGACAGCTAAGCACCATAATATCACCATGCGTACAGCAGCCTTTGTGATTGCTTGTACTCGTATTTTAGAGCAACGCAAGGTTCGCGGTCTTTACCCTTAATCGCTTAAGTATAGTAGCTGAGTTTTTGAAGCGCCGGAGAGTTGTTACTTCCGGCGCTTTGCTTTACGTCCGCTATGTACTGCGGTAGCAGTGGTACCGATTGCGGAAAATACAATTAGCAGTACGGCGACCCATTCTCTAAGTTCAAGTGTTTCATTGAGGATAATTATGCCGGTCAAAGCGCCGACAGCCGGTTCCAAACTGACCATAATACTGAAGGTCTTCAGTGGTAAAATTCTCAGTGAGAAAATCTCCAGGGTAAAGGGTATAGCACTGGATAGTAGGGCAATACCAAGTCCATAGAGTAGGATGTTGGGATTGAAAATAGCCGGTCCTGCAGTGATAATACCAATCGGTAAAATAATTAATGAAGCGGTAGCAAAGCCGTAGCTAGTGATTAAGCCAGGATGAACCATTCGTGCGCGTTGTCCGACCAGAATATAACCCGCCCAAAAGGCACCACCAATGAGTGCAAAAACGATACCTGCTAAATCCAGGTTAAATAACTCATCACCATCCGCGCTAGGCCACAGTAGTAAATACAAACCGCCTAAAGCAAAGAGTACCCATAAAAAGTCATAGCGCGAGCGAGAAGAAAGTACAGCGACAGTTAACGGTCCTGAGAATTGAATGGCAATGGCAATACCGAGCGGTAGTTTGTCTATTGCCATATAGAAGAAGCTACCCATGCCCACCATACAAATGCCGTAGGGGATGATGCTGGCTAAGTCGGAGCGAGTCAAGGCGAGCCGCCAAGGCCGCCAGAGTAACCACATAAAACAGGTGGAGAACACTAGTCGCAGTGTCGTTGTGCCAACCGGACCCAAAGACTCAAATAATCCTTTTGCGAAAGAAGTGCCAGTGCAAAGAGAAATAATCGACAAAATAAGCGCTAAGGCACCTAGCGACATAGGATATTGACGCTCTGTAGAGCCCATAACAGCACAAAATAAAAGTAGTTGGGAAGAGACTTGCTCAGAACGAGCAAGTCTATACGTTCAGATTATCCTGAATTACTGATTTTTTCAATTGAAAAAATAGAAACTAAAGATTTAGTTAATCGCTAAGATTATTGGGCCTGTGAAGCCGATTTATTAGCATTGTTTTTACGATGATCACGCACAGCTGTGGCTGTACAACCTGCTGAAGCACAAACAACCAGCAGAATTGCTATCCACTGCTTAGACTCAATCACTTCGCCCAAGATAATAATGCCTGCTAAAGCACCTACAGCAGGCTCTAAACTTAGCATAATACTAAAGGTTTTTGCCGGTAGAATTCTCAAAGAAAATATTTCTAAACTGTAGGGTAGAGCACTTGATAAAATAGCGATACCCAAACCAAATAGTAGAAGGTTTGGGTTAAACATGGCTGTGCCACCGGACATTAAACCCAAAGGTAAAATGATTAAGGCTGCAACAGTTAGCCCATAAGAGGTAACATGGGCAGGATGCACACGGCGTGCCTTTTGACCAACGATAATATAGCTTGCCCAAAATACACCGGCAATTAATGCATAAATGACACCAGCTAGATCAAGGGCGATTAACTCATCAGAATCAGTACCAGGCCATAGTAATAAATAAAGTCCAAGGACAGCAAAGGCAATCCATAAAAAATCAAAACGGGTTCTGGATTTGTAAATTGCCAGGCCCAAAGGGCCGGTAAACTCAATGGCCAGGGCAATACCAACGGGTAAGGTCTGTAGGGACAGGTAAAAGGGTAAGTTCATGCCTACGATACAAATACCATAAGGCACAATAGTCGCCAGATCAGAGCGAGTTACCGGGATGCGCCACGGTCGCCAAATTAACCATAAAATACACGCCGAGAAAAAGATCCTAAATGTAGTTGTACCTATTGCACCAACTTCAGTAAATAAAGTTTTGGCAAAAGAAGTGCCAGTACACAAAGAAATAATAGACAGAATTAACGT
Organism: Alcaligenaceae bacterium; assembly: GCA_012511555.1. Classification (GTDB taxonomy): domain Bacteria; phylum Pseudomonadota; class Gammaproteobacteria; order Burkholderiales; family Burkholderiaceae_B; genus Oligella. Next base: position 2,591 of record JAAZFX010000186.1, read on the forward strand.
CACCACACCGACCCACATAGGGTACTGACGCAAAGTTGAACTCATGCTGACTCGGAAATTAGAAGAAGATTAAAGGGTATCTAAGGTGATGATCCATACTATCTTGTTTAACCCAAGATAGCAATTGAAGGAGCTCGCAAATTAAATTGATTTTATGGAAAATTTAGGCTATTATTATCAGCTTAGCTTTTACTTCTTGATAGTCCGCTCGGATTGTCTGTCACAATGCGGTAATTGTCAAAAATCCCCCTGTAGCTCAGTTGGTTAGAGC
>JAAZFX010000187.1 GCA_012511555.1 Alcaligenaceae bacterium
CAACCGTTACCTTTTTTGGAAAATCCATTTTGTCTACACTCCAGTTTGTTTATTATTTATAAATTGATTTTAAACGATCTGTTAGTACCAATTCGTATCGATGAAGCAATTTTTTTTGTTTATTTAAATAGTCGTTTATTGTTTCATGGTTAAGTTCGGGTTTAGCCGCGGACCAGACAGCATCGGGGTAATGAGGGTCCTCTTTAAAGCGCGGAATAATATGCCAATGTACGTGTGGAACCATCGTGCCGAATTGAGCCAGATTGATTTTGACGGGCTCTAGTATCTCGCGTTGAACTTCTTCCACCAGATACACAAAGTCCATTAGCAGGTGGCGTTGAGTTGGGTTGAGATCACTCATTTCCTTAACATGCTTTTGGTATATCACACGGGTAAATGCAGGGTAGAGCGCATCATCGGCATTGATGACGCGCACTAAGTCGTTTTGCCATAGCAAACGACCACCTAGCTCATTGCATAGAACACACAGTTGTTCAGACATGCAGTGCTTTCCTTCTAGTCTTGAGCCATCATGGTGGCGAGAGCTTGACCCGGATCCTCTTGGCGCATAAAGGCTTCGCCGATCAAGAAACCGTAGATATCATTATCATTCATGAGTTTGACATCTTCTTTTTGCAGAATGCCACTCTCGGTGATAAGGATACGGTTTTGCTCTTGAGGAACCATATCTTTGAGTCGGATCGTATTGTGAATATCGGTCTCAAAGCTACGAAGATCACGGTTATTAACACCGATTAGTGGTGATTTAAGTTTAAGTGCGCGTCCCATTTCTGCTGCATCATGCACTTCAACCAAAACATCCATCTTAAGCCCGGTAGCAATTTGTTCGAAGTCCTGTAGTTCTTTATCATCTAAAGCAGCGACAATCAATAAAATACAATCTGCGCCAAAAGCACGGGCGCGATAAATTTGGTAAGGATCGACCATAAAGTCTTTACATAAGACCGGCAGTGAGCAAGCAGCGCGAGCGCGTCTTAAAAAGTCGTGAGAGCCTTGGAAAAACTGTGTTTCAGTCAGCACTGATAGGCAGGCAGCGCCACCAGCGGCATAGCTCATTGCTAGTGCATCAGGCTCAAAGTCTTCTCTAATCACACCCTTAGATGGGGAGGCTTTTTTGATTTCTGCAATGACTGCATTTCTTTTGGCGTCAATACGCTCTTTTAATGCGTTAGCAAAGCCTCGAGTATCTTGGCGGGCCTCGGCTTCTCTCAAGAGGTCGTTGCTGCTGCGAGTCTTTTTAAGCTCGGCGACTTCTTCTCTTTTAACGTCAAGAATTTTTAATAAGATGTTATCCATTTTCTTTCCATTACTTCCATTATCTATTACTGTTACGATCTTAAGGTTTGACTAAATTCGCAGAATTGCTGCATTTTGTTGAAGGCTGCACCGCTAGCTAAAAGCTCCCGGGCAATTTCAATGCCCTCTTTAATGCTATCTGCCTTATTCCCTGCATAAATAGCCAAGCCGGCATTTAGAATAACTACATCAAGAGCCGGACTTGCTTCATTTTTTAAGACGCTAAGAATAATATCTCTGGATTCTTCCTTGTTAGTCACTCGATAGCTACGGTTAGACACCATTTGCATGCCGAAGTCCTCAGGGTGAATTTCGTACTCAGTCACCTTGCCGTCTTTAAGCTCACCAACAAGTGTGGTAGCGCCGAGAGTAGCCTCGTCCATACCGTCTAGTCCATGGACGATGAGTACATGGTTGGCACCAAGCTGTTTCAATACGCGTACTTGTATGCCTACTAAGTCAGGGTGAAATACGCCCATTAATTGGTTGCCGGCATTAGCAGGGTTGGTTAGTGGGCCAAGAATGTTAAACATCGTCCGGACGCCAAGGAGTTTGCGTACTGCAGCGATGTTTTTCATACTGCTATGGTGAAAAGGGGCAAACATAAAACCGATGCCCGTTGTTTCTAAACTTTCAGCAACGCGTTCAGGCGGTGTTTCTACAAAAGCCCCTAGAGCTTCTAAGCCATCAGCACTGCCTGCAGGACTAGAGGCGCTACGATTACCATGTTTGGCTACCGGTACACCGGCTGCAGCAGCTACGAACATAGCAGTAGTAGAAATATTAAAGGTATTGCTACCGTCACCACCGGTGCCGCACATATCCAAAGCTTCTTCGGGTTTTTTTAAGGTGACTGTCTGACTGAACTCACGCATGACTGTGGCAGCTGCGGTGATTTCATCGACGGTTTCTTTTTTAACGCGTAGACCCATTAAAAAAGCCGCGGCGATTTCAGGTGGCATCTGGCCCTGCATGAGGTCGCGCATGAGGTCAACCATCTCGTCTTCGAATATTTCTCGATGTTCGATAAGACGTGTAAGGGCTTCTTGATAAGAAATTTTCATCAGATTTACTCCGCACGGAAACCAAGTTTAAGAGAAATAAAACCTGGTTGTACCGGCATTTATTTAGCGTATTTCAAAAAATTATTTAATAACTCGTGACCATATTCACTGAGTACCGATTCAGGATGGAATTGCACACCAAAAACCGGTAGCTCTTTGTGTGCTACAGCCATGATTTCGCCATCGTCGGTTTCAGCGGTAATTTCTAAACACTCCGGTAGCGTCTCACGCTCAATCGCTAAAGAGTGATAGCGAGTAACGGTAAAAGGTGAGGGCAGGTCAGTAAATAAATCTGTGCCAC
>JAAZFX010000188.1 GCA_012511555.1 Alcaligenaceae bacterium
AATTTGGGATTGCTATGGCTGAACTTTCAACTATTGCCCGTCCTTATGCAGCAGCTGCTTTCGCAGCAGCTAAGGACAGTCAAGTCGGATTAGAGACTTGGGCTAAGGCTGTAAAACAATTATCAGAAGTGGTTTCTGTGCCTGAGGTGCTTACGATCTTATCGGATCCTAAAACTACCGATGCGGACAGTATTGCTGTTTTTGATACGGTATTGCCTTCAATGCCTGCTGATGTAAAGAATTTTGTTCAATTACTTGTTGAAAACGATCGATGGTCAGTTTTGCCACAGATTGCCGAGCAATTTGAACAACTTAAAAATGCACACGAAGGCAAGGCGATCGCCCAAATTACGAGCGCTTTTGAATTGACTCAAGAACAAGTAGAAGACTTGCTTAAAAGTCTTGAAAAGAAATTTAGCGTATCTCTAGAACCCGAGGTGAAGGTTGATTCAGCCTTAATTGGTGGGGTACGAGTGATCGTGGGCGATCAAGTTTTAGATACTTCTGTGCAAGCTCAAATTACTCGTTTGCACGATAAGTTGGTGGCTGAATAAGCGCCATAATTATAGGATTTCAGGAGTCTGATTATGCAACTCAATCCGTCAGAGATCAGCGAATTACTAAAAAGCCGCATTGAGGGCTTAGGTACTTCTGCAGATGTCCGTACGCAGGGTACGGTAGTATCCGTAACCGACGGTATTACTCGCATCCACGGTTTATCCGATGTGATGCAGGGCGAAATGCTCGAATTCCCCAACAATGTTTATGGTTTAGCACTAAACCTAGAGCGTGACTCAGTTGGTGCCGTAATTTTAGGTGATTACACAGGTGTTTCTGAAGGTGACGTGGTTAAAACAACCGGTCGTATTTTAGAAGTGCCGGTCGGTCCAGAATTGTGTGGCCGCGTAGTTGATACCTTAGGTAATCCAATTGATGGTAAAGGTCCGATTGCTACTACTCAAACAGACGTTATTGAGAAAGTGGCACCAGGTGTTATCGCTCGTCAATCAGTATCTCAGCCTTTACAGACTGGTGCTAAAGCGATTGACTCAATGGTTCCAGTTGGTCGTGGTCAGCGCGAGTTGATTATTGGTGACCGCCAAGTTGGTAAAACAGCTGTTGCAATCGACGCTATTATTAACCAAAAAGGTCAGAACGTATTTTGTGTATACGTAGCTGTTGGTCAAAAGGCATCTACTGTTAACAACATCGTTCGCAAGTTAGAAGAAGCTGGCGCTTTAGAGTACACCATCGTGGTTGCTGCTAACGCCTCTGATTCAGCTGCTATGCAGTACTTAGCTCCTTACGCTGGTTGTACGATGGGTGAGTACTTCCGTGATCGTGGTCAGGATGCTCTAATTGTTTATGATGACTTGACAAAACAAGCTTGGGCTTACCGTCAAGTATCTTTATTACTACGCCGTCCTCCAGGTCGTGAAGCTTATCCTGGTGACGTATTCTACTTGCACTCTCGCTTACTTGAGCGCGCAGCTCGTGTAAATGCAGATTACGTAGAGAAATTCACCAATGGTGAAGTAAAAGGTAAAACAGGTTCTTTAACTGCATTGCCGATCATTGAGACACAGGCAGGTGACGTTTCTGCTTTCGTACCAACTAACGTAATTTCTATTACTGATGGTCAGATTTTCCTTGAAACTGACTTGTTTAACGCCGGTATCCGTCCTGCTATTGATGCAGGTATTTCGGTGTCGCGCGTGGGTGGTGCAGCTCAAACTAAGGTCATCAAAAAGCTTTCAGGCGGTATTCGTACTGACTTGGCTCAGTATCGTGAGCTGGCAGCTTTCGCCCAGTTTGCTTCAGACCTTGATGATGCTACTCGTCGCCAGTTAGAGCGTGGTGAGCGTGTGGTTGAATTGTTAAAGCAACCTCAGTATGCCCCATTAAAAGTATGGGAAATGGCTGTAGCACTGTATGCTGTTAACAACGGTTACTTAGATGATGTTGAGGTATCAAAAGTTTTACCTTTTGAGAAAGCGCTCAAAGAAAACTTAAAATCTAAGCATGCTGATTTAGTTGATCGCATTGAGACAAGCAAAGAATTGTCTAAAGAGGACGACGCTTTACTGAAAGACGCAGTTGAAGCTTTCAAAAAGACGTTCGCTTAATAAGGTGATTTAGGATTCAGTCGGACCAATTACGAGTCTGACTGAAATCTAACTCTAATAGGAATTTAATATGGCTGGAATTAAAGAAATCCGTACCAAGATCTTAAGCGTACAAAATACGCGTAAGATCACTAAAGCCATGGAGATGGTCGCTGCCTCTAAGATGCGTAAAGCGCAAGAGCGTATGCGTGCCGGCCGTCCATATACGCTTAAAGTACGTGATATCGCCAGACACATGATGTCAACAACGGCGGATTACTCTAATCCGTACCTCGAAGAAAGAAAAGAGGTTAAAAACATCGGTCTGGTGTTGATTACATCTGATAAGGGTTTGTGTGGTGGTTTAAATACCAACATTACACGTTTAGCTCTTAATCGTATTCAAGAATTCGAGTCTCAAAATATTGGCGTTCAAGCTACGGCTTTTGGTACCAAGGGGTTATCGTTTTTATCCCGCTTAGGTGCTGACATCGTATCTCAAGAAACACAATTAGGTGATATTCCAAATTTGGAAACCCTAATTGGTGCTCTCAAAGTTCAGTTTGATGACTATAAAGAGGGCAAAATCGACGCAATTTATGTTGCGACGACAGTTTTCGTTAATACGATGAAGCAAGACCCGGCTTTTATACGCTTATTGCCTTTGCCGTCAGATTTAGAAGATCCATATACTACCAACTTCGGCGATGAGTCCGAAGCAGATAAGGGTCTATCAAGCTACGGATGGGATTATATTTTTGAGCCCGATGCAAAGAGTGTAATTGATGATTTATTGCAACGCTATGTTGAGAGCTTAGTGTATCAATTGGTCGCAGAAAATATGGCATCTGAGCAGTCAGCTCGTATGGTAGCGATGAAAGCTGCTTCAGACAATGCTAAAAAGGTTATCGGTGAATTGCAACTTGTCTATAACAAGACACGTCAAGCAGCAATTACTACGGAAATTTCAGAAATTGTGGGGGGTGCTGCCGCAGTTTAATACTCGTAGACGAGTATTACTTCGGTAGTAAGCTTCAATCGTTATTAAGGTAAGGAAACAACATGAGTAACGGTACAATTGTTCAGTGCATCGGCGCGGTTGTGGACGTTCAGTTCCCACGCGACAATATGCCTCGTATTTATGAGGCATTAACGGTGACTGAAGATAGCAGCAATAAGTTTGTAGAAGCAGGCTTAACTTTAGAAGTACAGCAACAATTGGGCGACGGTGTTGTTCGTACCATCGCTTTAGGTTCAAGTGACGGTTTACGCCGTGGTATGGCTGTAGAGCGTACTCACTCTGGTATTGCTGTACCAGTCGGTGAGGGTACGCTAGGTCGTATTATGGACGTGTTAGGACGTCCAATTGATGACGCAGGTCCAATCGAACACGACGAAAAGCGTGTCATTCACCAACCTGCTCCTAAGTTTGATGAGTTATCTTTATCAGTTGAGTTATTAGAAACCGGTATTAAGGTAATTGACTTGATTTGTCCATTCGCCAAAGGTGGTAAAGTTGGTCTATTCGGTGGTGCGGGTGTTGGTAAAACCGTCAACATGATGGAATTAATCAACAACATTGCTAAGCAGCACTCGGGTTTATCCGTGTTCGCCGGTGTAGGTGAGCGTACTCGTGAGGGTAATGACTTCTACTACGAGATGGAAGAATCCAACGTACTTGATAAAGTAGCAATGGTCTTCGGTCAGATGAACGAGCCACCAGGTAACCGTTTGCGCGTTGCGCTTACCGGTCTAACCATGGCCGAGCGTTTCCGCGATGAAGGGCGTGATATCCTATTCTTCGTGGATAACATCTATCGTTACACTCTGGCCGGTACTGAGGTATCTGCGCTATTGGGTCGTATGCCTTCGGCAGTAGGTTATCAGCCGACACTAGCTGAAGAGATGGGTGTGCTTCAGGAGCGTATTGCCTCTACCAGTACTGGTTCAATTACATCAATTCAAGCGGTATACGTACCTGCGGATGACTTGACTGACCCGTCTCCAGCTACTACGTTCCAGCACTTGGACTCTACTGTTGTATTGTCTCGTGATATTGCTTCTTTAGGTATTTATCCTGCAGTTGACCCGCTAGATTCTACTAGCCGTCAATTAGACCCACAGGTTGTTGGTGAAGATCACTACAACGTAGCTCAGTCTGTTCAGCGTACATTACAGCGCTACAAAGAGTTACGTGATATTATCGCGATTCTTGGTATGGATGAGTTGGCTCCTGAGGATAAGCAGATTGTTGCTCGTGCTCGTAAGATTCAACGTTTCTTATCACAGCCTTTCCACGTAGCTGAAGTATTTACCGGTTCTCCTGGTAAGTACGTGCCGTTATCTGAAACCATTCGTGGCTTCAAGATGATCGTTGATGGTGAGTGTGATGCTTTACCTGAGCAAGCCTTCTACATGGTTGGTTCGATCGACGAAGCTTTTGAAAAAGCCAAAACCATTAAATAAGGAATTGTTATGGCAGTTCTGAAACTCGATGTAGTGAGTGCGGAAAAGTCATTGTACTCGGGCACGGTCAAAATGGTCGTGCTTCCGGGTGAGTCGGGTGAGCTAGGTGTACTACCTGGTCACACCCCTTTGATTACCCGTATTCGTCCAGGTACTGTAAGAATCACGAGAGAAGACGATTCTCAGGAAATAGTCTTCGTAGCTGGTGGTATCTTAGAGGTTCAACCCTATGCTGTAACTGTTCTTGCGGATGTTGCTATTCGATTAGAAGAGTTAGATGCCGCTAAGGCTGAAGAGTCTCGTAAAAAAGCTCAGGAAACCTTGAAAAATGCTGCAACACCACAAGAAGCTGCAAAAATCGAAGCCGAATTGGCTCTATTACAAGCCCAAGTGGTCGCTATTCAACAATACAAAAAGCCTGGCTCATATCGCTAAGATATTTATCCTTGCGTTTAAAATACCCGCTAAATTTATTGTTAGCGGGTATTTTGCGTTTTGAGGGCTTGGCGTTGAGCTTTGAATTAAGCTTTGACGCCCTCATGCTCCATGGCTTGTTGTAATGGCTTAAAGGCCGTTACGCGCTCATAATAAGCTTGTAGGTTTGGAAGATCGTTTAAGCGAATTTTAACTAGTTTGCACCAACGTAAAATTACCGTTAAATAAACGTCAGCAATGCAAATCTGTTCAATTAAATACTCGCGATCCTTTAAATGATCATCTGCAATTTTAAGAGTTTTAAGAATACCAGCTTTTGCTGTTTCCTTGACGCGATTGTGTAATTCCTTATCACCATCAATAAAGGCAGGCGTGCCAAATAATGGTGCAAATTGTTTGTGCAGGTCAGAGTTTGCATAGGCTAACCAACGATAGGAAAGGGCGCGTTGCTGTACATTGTCACGAGTGCCAAATAACTCAGCTTCAGGGTATTTGCTGTCTAAATAAGTCAAAATGCCGATGTTTTGGATGATTGTAAAATCATCGTCTTCCAGTGTTGGCACAGAACCGGCAGGGTTTTTAGCGAGGTATTCTGGTGTTTTTAAGTAGTCGCGAGGTGTTTCAAAAGCCTCATGCTCAGCACCTACCCAATGCAAGGCTGTGTGTGGAACGAGCGAGCATGAGCCCGGTAAATAATAGAGCTTCATTGTTGTCCTTTTTGTGAAAGTTTAAAGGAAATAATTTGCTGTAGAGCATTGAATAGTTTACAGCAAATCATGCCCGTCGCTAACTTAAACTATCACTTTATTCTTCCTCGTCCTCAGTCCCCGTATCAATCCTATTCATATTTTCCAGCAGCTTAATCATATAGTGCAGACTGTGGGCTAGGTCTGTCGTACTCATGCCCTCAGTCGCGGCTTCGTAGAATGCCTTAATCTTTGGCTGGGCCGCTTCTTCCCAGACTTTCCTGCCGTTCTCTGTCATGCGAATCAGCTTTAATCGACGATCTTCTTCGTCACTGATACTTTCAAGGTGTCCATCGCGCGTCATGCGACTGACTAAGCCAGAGAGGTTTTGTCTGGTGACCATCAGGTATTGAGCTAATTCATTGACACTCATGCCGCGCTCTTGAGCTTCATGGCGTGAGAGTGCGCCTAAAACAGCCCATTGCTGTGTGGTTAAGCCTTCTTCTTCTACTGCTCTTGTTCCTGTTTTATGCAACATATTTGCGCATTGATACAATTTAAAGAAAAGCCGATTAGCAAGTTCTAGTCGGGCTATATCTCTGGTTTTATTGTTAAAATTCATAATTTAACTCAAAAAAATACTTGTATTTAAAATTATTAAAGGATAATATATGTAAATGTATTAACATATTATCTGATTTTGCTTTAGAACTGTGAATAATTTCTTAAGCATACCATTCTTAGAATCTAGGGAGACATAGATGCAAAACTTACAAGATAAAACTGTCATCGTTACCGGTGGTGCCGGCGGTATTGGTAGTGCCACTTGCCGTCGCTTCGCTGAAGCCGGTGCCAAGGTTGCGGTATTTGATATGAACCTTGATGCCGCGACCAAGGTGGCTGAAGAGATTAAAGCAGCGGGCGGTCAGGCGGCTGCCTTTAAGTGTGATATTACCAATCGCACAGAGGTGGATGCGGCGGTCGCTGGCACTATTGAGACCTTGGGTCCGGTAGATGTACTGGTTAATAACGCCGGTTGGGATGTGTTTAAGCCGTTCCTTAAAACGGTACCTGAAGAGTGGGAAAAGTTAATTGCCATTAACTTAACTGGTGCCTTAAATATGTTGCACTCCGTATTGCCAGGCATGGTTGAGCGCAATAGTGGTCGTGTAGTGACTGTGGCTTCCGATGCGGCGCGTGGTGGTTCTTCGGGTGAGGCTGTGTATTCAGCGTGTAAAGGCGGATTGGTATCTTTATCCAAGACCTTGGCGCGTGAGCATTCTCGTCACAATATTACCTTTAACGTTGTTTGTCCTGGCCCAACGGATACCGCTTTATTAGCTGATGTGGCTGAGGGTGCACGTGATCCGGCGAAATTAATTGAGGCTTTCCGTAGTGCCATTCCTTTAGGTCGTTTAGGTCAGCCTGATGATTTGGCAGGCGCTATCGTGTTCTTTGGCAGTGATGCCGCTTCCTTTATTACTGGTCAGGTCATCAGTGTTTCCGGTGGTTTAACCATGCACGGCTAATTAGTCGGAGCAATTAATAGTAAAAAATTTTGGAGATAGAGATGCAATTTGAAGACATTATTTATGAAAATCGTAACGGCGTAGCATGGATTATTATCAACCGTCCAGACAAAATGAACGCGTTCCGTGGTACCACGTGTGATGAGATTATCCGTGCCTTAAACAAAGCAGGTTATGACCGTGAGGTGGGTTGTATTGTCTTGGCAGGTGCCGGTGATCGGGCATTTTGTACGGGTGGTGATCAAAGTGCTCACGATGGTAATTATGATGGTCGCGGTACCATCGGCTTGCCGATGGAAGAGTTACACACAGCCATTCGTGATGTGCCTAAGCCAGTAATTGCACGAGTTCAGGGCTATGCCATTGGTGGCGGTAATGTGCTTTGTACCATTTGTGATTTAACCATTTGCTCTGATAAAGCGATTTTTGGCCAAGTGGGTCCGAAGATGGGCTCTGTTGACCCGGGTTATGGCACGGCGTTCTTGGCACGTGTTGTGGGTGAGAAAAAAGCCCGTGAGATTTGGTATTTAAACCGTCGTTATTCTGGTGAAGAGGCGGTTGCCATGGGCTTGGCAAATGTTTGCGTGCCGCATGAGCAATTAGACGAGGAAGTACAAAAGTGGGGTGAGGAGATTTGCGAGCGCAGCCCAACCGCTTTGGCCATTGCTAAGCGTAGTTTTAACGCCGATACCGCCCATCAGTCCGGTATTGCCGGTTTAGGCATGTATGCCTTAAAGCTTTATTACGATACGGAGGAATCGCGTGAGGGTGTTAATGCCTTAAAAGACAAACGCAAACCTGAATTCCGTAAGTATTTCAAATAATTCAGCGCGTATAAAAGGTGGAGAGAGTTGGATATGCAAGCAAATCCATATATTAATGACGATTTACAAGCCCTCGCAGAAACCGTCCAGCGTTTTGCTGAAGAACGTGTGGCACCGGGCTTTATTGAGCGAGATACGTCGCGTGTGTTTGATCGCGAGTTACTGCGTGAAATGGGTGGTTTGGGCTTTATTTGCCCGGAGTTGCCTGAGGAGTTTGGTGGTTTAGGCATGGGCAGTTTGGCGGCCGGCGTGATTCATGAGCAAATTGCCCGTGCTGACTTGAGCTTTTCTTATCTGAACCTTTTAGCATCACTTAATGGTCAGATTTTAGCCAGTCACGGTGATCCGGAGGTTGTCGGCCCGTGGTTAGAGAAGTTGGTGCTGGGTGAAGCAATTTGTGCGATTGCTTTGACTGAGCCACGTGGTGGTTCTGATGCGGCTAATTTGCGCTTGAAGATTGAGCGTGATGGTGATTACTACGTTCTTAATGGTGAGAAGACCTCTATTTCAGCGGCGGATCAGGCGGATATTTCGGTCGTCTTTGGACGCACCGGTGCGGTTGAGGATAAGGCGCGCGGCGTAACCGCGGTTTTAGTGCCAATGGATACGCCGGGAGTCACCACTAATCGCTTTGATTGTCACGGTCAGCGAGCTATTGGTCGTGGTTCAATTTTCTTTGAAAATGTCCGAATTCCGGTAAATCACCGTCTGGGTGATGAGAATCAAGGCTTTGTGCAAGTGATGCAAGGCTTTGATTTCTCACGCTCACTGATTGGTTTGCAGTGTTTGGCCGTGGCTCGCGTATCACTTGAGGAGGCATGGGAGTATTTAACCCAACGTGAGGCCTTTGGCCAGCCATTGTCAGCTTTTCAAGGTTTAACCCATCCTTTGGCCCAATTTGAAACTGAGGTTGAGGCTGCGCGTTTGCTATGTTTACAGGGCTTATGGTTAAAGGACAATGGCCTGCCGCACACTGCGGAAGCAGCGATGGTTAAGTGGTGGGGACCTAAATTGTCTTATGACGTCATTCACCAATGCTTATTGTGCTTTGGTCATGGTGGCTACGATCGTGGTCCGATGGAACAGCGCTTGCGTGATGTTTTAGGGTTCCAGATTGGTGATGGTACCGCACAAATTATGAAAACAATTATTGCCCGTACCCGCGCCGGTCGTAAGTTTGTTCCAAATTAAAGCTGGCACTAACAATCGGGTGAGGTTGACCTAATTTCACCCCCTCAGAGGAGACAAAAATGGAGTTTGATGCAGTATTGATTCAATCGCGTCGCGCCAGTAGTGTTGAAGCAGGTTTATGGCACGATAAAACAATTAACGATTATTTAGATGAGTGTCTGCAGCAAGTGCCTGATAAATTGGCACTCAGTGCCAAGCGCTCTGATACGGGTGAAATGACGCGCTTCACCTACCGCGAGTTATCCACCATGGCGGATCGTATTGCGGTTGGTCTGAGTAAGTTGGGCGTCGGTCGTAATGACGTGGTGGCGTGTCAGTTGCCAAACAGCTGGCAATTTTCATTGATTTATCTAGCATGCTCGCGCATTGGTGCGGTCATGAGTCCACTCATGCATATTTTCCGTGAGCGTGAATTGCGTTTTATGTTAAACCACAGTGAGGCTAAGGTAGTGATTGTGCCGGCGATTTTTCGTGGTTTTAATTTTGAACAGATGCATGAAGGTTTAGCTGCTGAATTGCCACATTTACAGCACCTTATTGTTGTTGATGGGGCGGGTGATAATAGTTTTGAAGCTTTGCTGAGTGGTCCCGAGTGGGAAAAAGACCCGGCGGCACAGTCAATTCTCACAGCTAACCGACCAGGTCCAGATGACGTGACTCAGGTGCTCTTTACCTCAGGCACGACGGGTGAGCCTAAAGGTGTTATGCACACAGCCAATACGACTATGTCTAATGTCGTGCCTTATGTGGAGCGGCTGCAGTTAGGTAGTGAGGATGTTGTGTTAATGGCATCACCGATGGCGCATCAAACCGGTTTCTTATATGGCTTGATCATGCCGATCATGTACAAGATGCATGCTGTTTTACTGGATGTTTGGAATGCGGAAATGGCGACGAATCTGATTCGTGAAGAGAAAGTGACCTTTACCATGGCATCCACGCCATTTTTAACCGATCTTGCCAAGCACATAGAGACCAGTAATAATCTGGTGCCGACACTTCGTACCTTTGTATGTGCCGGTGCGCCAATTCCCAGTCCCTTGGTTGAAATGGCGCGACGTGTGCTGGGGACCAAGATTATTTCAGCATGGGGTATGACTGAAAATGGTGCTGTCACCGTGGTTGACCTCAATGATCCTGATGAGCGCACTTTTAATACGGATGGTAAACCGCTAAGAGGTGTTGAGATTAAGATCGTTGATACGGAGGATCATGAGCTGCCAAGGGGTGAGTCCGGTCGTCTTTTACTGAGAGCGTGCTCTAATTTTGCTGGCTATTTAAAGCGCCCTGAATTAAATGACACCACAGAGGATGGTTGGTTTGATACAGGAGATTTGGCCTACAAAGATGAGCAAGGCTATATCCGCATCACAGGCCGCAGCAAGGATGTGATTATTCGTGGTGGTGAAAATATTCCAGTGGTTGAAATTGAATCGCTCTTGTATCGTCATCCTGCCGTTGAGCTGGTGGCGATTGTAGCTTTTCCTGATGAGCGTTTAGGTGAGCGAGCGTGCGCGGTGGTGACTCTTAAACAAGGTCAGACCCTGTCTTTTGAAGAGATGGTCGACTTTTTAAAAGAAAGAGAAATTGCTATTCAATATATTCCGGAGCGTTTACTTATTCGAGATTCTATGCCGGCGACCCCGTCAGGCAAGCTGCAAAAATTTCGTTTGCGTGAGATTTTAAAGGAGGAGTTATTTGGTGCAGGCTAGATAAATCGTTATTTTTAGTAGTTATGAGAGGGTTACAATGCCAATTTTCACG
>JAAZFX010000189.1 GCA_012511555.1 Alcaligenaceae bacterium
GCTGATTTAGCGATTGTATTATCTCGTATTGCCATGGAGCAGAGACTACCGGGCACGCTGGATAGTGATGACCCGCTTTATCCTGAGATGATGCAGGTAGTGCAGGGTGCCAATCATGATTTGCTGCAGCTCTTCTATAGCATTGCCGTTCACGGTCGCAAGGAATTAGTCTTGGCGCCCGATGAATATTCCGGTTTTGTGATGATTTGCCTGCGAATGTTGGCTTTGGTTAATGCGCCGGCAATTCAGGAAGAATTAAGTCAAAAGCCATCATCTACTTCTACATCTACTACGTCAACAGATGATGTAGAGGATAAAAAAAAACTCCCTAGCGTAGAAAAATTAGAAAAGCTAGACAATTTGGCTGAGTCCGATATAGCTTCTCCCCCCGCGACCACTCCTACTCCCGCTCCGATGTCGGACCCTGTGAGTGAAGTATCTGAAGAACAGCACGAAGCTGTTAAACCAGTCACTCCGGCTGAGTCAGACCCCACAGTTAGTTCAGAAGGTTCCGGGATGTCCGATACGGATTGGGATCGCATCTATGCTGGCAGTACCGATGAGTATGACGGCGATATCATTGATGAACCACTAGTCGACACTAGCTTTGAGATGAGTTGGGAGCCTCAAGCTGCGCAACAAAGCAATAAAATTAGTCTTGCGAATCTTAACCAAGAGCGCTGGATTGAACTCACAAAAAGCATGGAGTTATCGGGGTTGGCTGGTGAGTTACTATTAAATAGTCAATGGTTGGGCACTGAGGGCAATACCATTCGTTTGAAAATTTTCTTAAAAAATGTTGATGAGCTAGCGATTAAATCAACATTGACAACGGCATTGACTGAATATTTTTCTCAAGTCATTAAATTGGATTTTGAAACTGGTGAAACAGGTGATGCTACCGCTCGCGCTCAGTTAATTAAAGAGCAAAAAGAACGTCAACGACAAGCAGAAGAGCTTGTAGCCAATGATCCTTACATCAAAAGCTTAGCAGAGAATTTCGGAGCGATTGTAATCGATGGCTCGGTGCAAGTTCTCTCTAATGAATAGATAAGATACAATACGGTAAATTTTTAATCTTTAGGAAAACGTTAAATGATTATGAAAAATCAATTAGCTGGGCTGATGAAGCAAGCTCAGAAAATGCAGGAAGATGTGAAAAAAGCACAGGAGGCCCTGGCCGAGATTGAGGTTGAAGGTGCCGCTGGTGGTGGGTTGGTTAAAGTAACGATGACTTGCCGCTTTGATGTGCGACGCGTAACGATTGATCCGTCTTTACTTGAAGATGACAAGGATATGCTGGAAGATTTAACGGCAGCTGCCTTTAATGACGCTTTACGCAAAGCACAAGCTACCTCTGAGGAGAAAATGGGTGCTGCAACAGCAGGTATGCCGATGCCTCCCGGTATGAAGTTTCCTTTCTAATTCTTTACAGAATCACTTTTAATTTTTAAGACAGTTCATTGAATAAAGCCGAACCTCAATTTGCAGACCCTTTAGAGGAGTTGGTAGACAGTTTACGCCAACTTCCCGGGGTCGGTGAACGTAGTGCTAGACGTATGGCCTATCATTTGCTGCAACACGATCAACAGGGCGGTCTAAGGCTGGCCGCAGCCTTAGACCATGCGTTGACTAAGTTACGCCACTGTCAGCTTTGTAATTCTTTTAGTCTTGACGAGATTTGTTCCACCTGTCTTGATGAGTCACGCGATCGTTCTGTGCTGTGCGTAGTTGAAACGCCGATCGATCAAAATATGATTGAGTCAACTCGTAGTTATCGCGGTTTGTATTATGTGTTGATGGGGAAATTGCAACCGATTCAGGGAGTTGGGGCGGAAAGTTTAAATTTGCAACGCCTCATTGATAGGGTGCAGGATGGGCAGGTTAAGGAAGTGATTTTGGCAACTAACTATACAACTGAAGGCGAAACTACTGCGCATTATCTTAGCCAATTATTGAGACCGCAGGATATTAAAGTAACTCGTATTGCTCGTGGGGTACCGGCTGGTAGTGAGCTGGAGTATGTTGATGCAGGCACCATTGCTTGGGCCTTGATGGAGCGTAAGGTGTAGAAGAACCTACACGCTCCAATCCCCCTGCCTCTATAAACAAAGTAGTTTTACTTAGCGTGCCGACTCAATTAGTTTGTCTAACTTGATGGCATCTGCCACAAAATTGCGAATACCTTCGGCTAGTTTTTCAGTAGCCATCGCATCTTCATTTAATAAGAATCTAAACTCGGACTCATCAAGTTTGAGCTCTTCAATATCTAAAGACGGAGCTTTATTGGCCTCTAAAACACAATCCAGGGCTTCATTGTTGTCGCTTAATTGCTGTAATAATTCAGGGCTAATAGTTAATAAATCACAACCTGTCAAGGCTTGAATTTGACCGATGTTACGGAAGCTTGCACCCATTATTTCAGTTTGAATGCCAAACTTTTTATAGTAATTAAAGATCGTAGTGACTGACTGAACACCCGGGTCATTGGGACCGGACTGCACCATCTCATCCCAATTAGCGCCGGCTTGTTTTTTGTGCCAATCATAAATACGACCGACGAAGGGAGAAATTAATTTCACGCCTGCCTGGGCGCAAGCCACGGCTTGAGGCAAACTGAATAATAAGGTGAGATTGCAGTGAATGCCTTCTTTTTCCAGTAGCTTGGCTGCTTCGATGCCTTCCCAGGTTGCGGCAATCTTGATTAATACACGTTGGGTATCAACGCCGGCGGCTTTGTATAAGGCAATGAGATGGCGAGCACGAGCTACCGTAGCGGCAGTGTCAAAAGAGAGGCGGGCGTCTACTTCAGTAGAAACGCGACCAGGCACGACTTCCAAGATTTTACAACCGAATAACACCAATAGATGGTCCAGTAAGTCTTTGGTATTTGCTTCCGGTTGCTCTTTAATCACCTCATCAAGTAGGGGTCGGTAGCGTTCATCTTGAGTTGCTTTTAAAATTAAAGACGGGTTGGTTGTAGCATCAGTTGGCTGAAGTCTACGAATTGCTTCAAAGTCTCCGGTGTCCGCAACAATGGTTGTGTATTTAGCTAAGCTTTCTAATTGATTTGTCATTGAAAAACCTAAATTCTTTTGTTTAAGTGAATTAGAGATAAGAACTAAAAATTATATTATGTTGATATGAAATTTCAGTTAATCAAAGGGGGGGGTCGTAAATTAAAAGTTTTATGTAACATACAGGAACTTTAGTTTACTTTTTTTGACCAATAGTCGACTATCTATAGTAGTCGAAAATTAGTGGAGCTCCTAATATAGCTTGTTATTCAATAAGGGTCCAATAAGGGGCGATTATTGCCTAAACAGTGTTTATGGTATATTATATTCTGAATGTAATCCTATGTAAGTAAATGTTTAGCTTTGCTTAATTAGTAGATAATAAATAATAAATTTTAATTTCACTCTCTAAAAGGCTGTTTTAGTTGAAAGGATTTCTCTCTCTACTCACCCTGTTATTTTGCATTAGTCAGTCACTTCTGCCATCTGCAGCAAGTGCCTTTCCTAATGGCTATAATTTATTAGGGTTTTCACAGGCTGAGTATGAGTTAGCAATAAATCCCTGTATTGATGAGGTCGTTTTGTTAGAGCACTTCGGTGCAGAGGCATTAAAAATTCGCGAGCAGGAACTTAGTAAGTGGCCTAGCGGTTTGTGCCAACATCAAGATATCTCTGCTCAGCTGCTTACTTGGAATTATTATTACACTACTTTATTGGCAACCACTGAACGACCGGCTGTTTTTGCTGCAGAGATAACTAAGCACCTAAAATCTCTCAAAGAATGTACTAATGTTGCTTGCCTTAATAGGCTATTGCCGCGTATGACTGAGTGGGTCTATTTTAATATTGATCGTTTACCTGTATATACTGATTCAGAGAGTGCCCGTCGCAGCCAAGTTGCTTTGGCCGGGGAGCCGGTGGTCCATCCGGCACTAGCTTTGCGTAATTTACCTTTGAGCTTGTCCGGTTTGTCAAATGTCTGCAAGGGTGGTGCGATCAATGATTTGAATTTTTTCACCGTTAACTTTTCTGTTGAAGGCCGTCCTTTAGTGCTTGCTATGTGTAAAGAGCCTGCCAATGGCTCAATACAAGAGCAGGGTATTTGGCTCCTGGAGCAATTGGAGCTTAGTAATAAGCCATCTGCAGCGTATAGTGGTGAGAATTCCGGTGCTAGCGGCTGGCGTGAGATCTTGGTTGAGCGAAGTGATAGTCGTCTTTATGTATTGGCCAATAGTCGTACAACCTATCCGACGCTTTATAGTCGTCGCTCTACAGGCTCCGGCGAGGAGGTTGTGCTTTATGATTTCCAGGTTTCCAAGCAGCAGTATGATCGCAGTGTAGTTCTAAATGTTGAGTATGACGCTTTAGGACGAGCTCATGCTTTTATGCAATAACTACTAGGCAAGGTCATAAAAATATCCCTAAAATTATTACAAATTCTCAAGTGCTGCATATATTTCCTATATAATAAACAGGTTTAACTAAGTTTTTATGTATGAGATTCTATGGCGCACTTCAGTAGCATTTTTGCTAATCAAAATGGTGTAGAGCCGGCAATTCTCGCTTTGGCTGATGGTACCGTATTTAGAGGCCGTTCAATCGGTGCGGCGGGCCATAGCACGGCAGAAATTGTTTTCAACACCTCTATGGCCGGTTATCAGGAGATCATTACTGATCCCGGCTACACTCAACAAATTATCACTTTAACTTATCCTCATGTTGGCAATAGCGGCATTAATTCAGAAGATGCCGAGTCTGCTCAAGTTCATGCGGCAGGCTTTGTAATTCGTAGCTGTCCTGTGCGATATTCTAATTTCCGTGCCGAGCAATCATTGCCTGACTACCTAAAAGCTAATGGTGTTGTAGCTATTAGCGATATTGATACGCGTAAACTAGCTCGTATTCTTCGTGATGGCGGTGCTCAATCAGCATGCATTATGGTTGGTGATGACGAGGCTAAAGCAATTGCCTTAGCCAAAGAGCATGCAGGTCTCAAGGGTCAGGATTTGGTCAAGACTGTAACGCGTCAGGCACCAGAGCAGTGGGTGCAGACTTCTTGGCAGTTGGACGCGGGATATGGTGAGTTGTCAGATCCTACCTATCATGTTGTAGCTTATGACTTTGGTGTCAAAAATAGCTTCTTGCGCTTATTGGCAGATAGAAAATGTCGCGT
The DNA here is from genome assembly GCA_012511555.1 of Alcaligenaceae bacterium. GTDB lineage: Bacteria > Pseudomonadota > Gammaproteobacteria > Burkholderiales > Burkholderiaceae_B > Oligella. The sequence goes on from JAAZFX010000189.1 coordinate 5,191, forward strand.
TACTGTAGTGCCGGCAGATACCTCAGTTGAAGATGTATTGGCTTTAAATCCTGACGGTGTATTTTTAAGTAATGGTCCTGGTGATCCCTCAGCATGTCATTATGCGATTGAAAATACCAAGCAGCTTTTAGATAAGACTATTCCTCTTTTTGGCATAGGTCTAGGTTATCAAATTCTGGCTTTGGCAACGGGGGCTCAAACCTCTAAAATGAAGATCGGTAATCATGGTGTTAACCATCCGGTTAAAGATCTTGAGAGCGGTCGCGTACATATTACAGTACAAAATCATAACTATGTTGTGGATGCCGATAGCCTTGCGACCAGTGTTCAGCCAACTCATATTTCTTTATTTGACGGCAGTTTACAAGGCATTAAGTTAAGTGACCATCCAGCCTTTGGTTTCCAGGGTCACCCTGAAGCTACCACTGCGCCAAATGACAATGTGGCCTTATTTGATCAATTCATTAATTTAATGGCAGAAAAGTAGAGAACTATGCCTAAGCGTACAGATTTAAAAAGTATATTAATTATCGGTGCCGGTCCCATTATTATTGGTCAGGCTTGTGAGTTTGACTATTCCGGCGCTCAAGCATGTAAAGCCCTAAAGGCTGAAGGCTACCGTACTATTTTAGTTAATAGTAATCCAGCGACCATTATGACTGACCCTGAAACAGCCGATGTGACTTACATTGAGCCTATTACCTGGCAGGTGGTTGAGCGCATTATCGAGGTGGAAAAGCCGGATGCGTTATTACCTACGATGGGTGGTCAGACGGCACTTAACTGTGCTCTTGATTTAGCTCGTCATGGCGTTTTAGAAAAGCATGGTGTTGAGATACTCGGTGCAAATGAAGCGGCGATTGACAAAGCTGAAGACCGTATGAAGTTTAAGGACGCGATGACCAAAATTGGTTTGGAGTCAGCAAAATCAGGCGTTGCTCATACGATGGAAGAGGCTTGGGAAGTACAGCGCAGCATTGCTGCCGAAATTGGCACTGCAGGTTTCCCTGTTGTTATTCGTCCTAGTTTTACTTTGGGTGGTACCGGTGGTGGTATTGCCTACAACCCAGAAGAGTTTGAGACTATTTGCCGACGTGGTTTAGAGGCTTCTCCAACCAGTGAGTTATTGATTGAAGAGTCATTATTAGGCTGGAAAGAGTACGAGATGGAAGTGGTTCGTGACGCCACGGATAACTGCATCATTGTCTGCTCTATCGAGAACTTGGACCCAATGGGTGTGCATACGGGTGACTCAATTACAGTTGCTCCGGCACAGACCCTGACAGCTAAAGAGTATCGTATTATGCGCGATGCCTCAGTGGCTGTATTGCGTGAAATTGGTGTTGAAACCGGTGGTTCAAACGTCCAGTTTGCGGTAAATCCTGATAATGGTCGTATGATCGTTATTGAGATGAATCCTCGCGTGTCGCGTTCATCTGCGCTAGCCTCTAAGGCAACAGGTTTCCCGATTGCCAAAGTAGCAGCTCGTTTGGCTGTTGGTTATACCCTGGATGAGTTAAAAAATGAAATTACCGATGGTTTAACGCCATCATCATTTGAGCCAACCATCGACTACGTAGTTACTAAAATCCCTCGTTTTGCTTTCGAAAAATTCCCTCAAGCTAATGATCGTTTGACTACACAGATGAAGTCTGTTGGTGAAGTAATGGCAATTGGCCGTACCTTTAAGGAATCTTTCCAAAAGGCTCTACGCGGTTTAGAAGTAGGTGTTGATGGTCTCAATCAGATGACTATTGATCGAGAAGAGCTTCAAGTTGAGTTGGCCGAGCCGGGCCCGCAACGTATTTGGTATGTTGGGGATGCCTTTGCTAAAGGCTTTTCTTTAGAGGAAGTACAGCAACTCACCAAGATCGATATTTGGTTCCTGGAGCAAATTAAAGAGATCGTTGATATTGAGTTGGCGCTTGAGAAAGTTACTCTCGCTGCAATTGAGCCAGCGACTATGCTTGAATTAAAGCGTAATGGTTTTTCGGATCGCCGCTTGGCTTATTTGTTGGATACAACAGAAGCCGAGGTTCGTAAAAATCGTCATCAACATAATATTCGCCCAGTTTATAAGCGTGTAGATACTTGCGCTGCCGAGTTCCCAACCAGCACAGCATATATGTACTCAACCTATGAAGAAGAGTGCGAAGCTCAGCCTACTGACAAGAAGAAAATTATTGTTTTAGGGGGTGGCCCTAACCGCATTGGTCAGGGTATTGAGTTTGACTACTGCTGCGTACACGCGAGTTTTGCCTTAGGCGATGATGGCTACGAAACGATCATGATTAACTGTAACCCGGAGACTGTTTCTACGGATTATGATACCTCCGATCGTTTATATTTCGAGCCTTTAACACTTGAAGATGTTTTGGAAATTGTTGCGGTTGAAAAACCGGTTGGTATGATTGTCCAATACGGTGGCCAAACCCCGCTTAAATTAGCCCGCGATTTAGAGGCTAATGGCGTACCTATTATTGGAACCAGCCCTGAGTCTATTGATATTGCAGAAGACCGTGAGCGTTTCCAAAAGCTTCTTCAAAAGCTCGGTCTGCGTCAACCACCTAACCGCACTGCTCGTACTGAGAGTGAAGCCTTAGCGCAAGCTGCCGAAATCGGTTATCCGCTAGTTGTTCGCCCATCTTATGTTCTAGGTGGTCGAGCGATGGAAATTGTTCACGAGCAAAGCGATTTAGAGCGCTATATGCGTGAAGCAGTTAAAGTGAGTAATGACTCTCCAGTTCTACTTGACCATTTCTTAAATAATGCCATTGAAGTAGACGTGGATTGTATCGCTGACGGTGAAAACGTCTTTATCGGTGGTGTCATGCAACATATTGAGCAGGCTGGTGTTCACTCTGGTGACTCAGGTTGTAGTCTACCTCCATACTCTTTAGATGATGAGGTGGTTGAAGAGATTAAACGCCAAACTAGTCTAATGGCTAAAGCTTTGGATGTTAAGGGCCTGATGAATGTGCAGTTTGCCATTCAAAATGGCGATGTCTATGTGCTTGAGGTCAATCCGCGTGCTTCACGCACAGTGCCTTTTGTTTCTAAAGCGACCGGTTTGCAATTAGCTAAAATCGCCGCACGCGTGATGGCTGGTAAAACATTAGCCGAGCAGGGCGTTGAAAAAGAGGTAGTGCCTCCTTTTTACAGTGTTAAAGAAGCGGTATTCCCATTTGTCAAGTTCCCCGGTGTAGATACAATCCTTGGCCCTGAAATGAAGTCTACAGGTGAGGTTATGGGTGTCGGCAAGACCTTTGGTGAGGCCTTCCTTAAATCTCAACTTGGCGCCGGTGAGTCTTTGCCTGAATCTGGTACCGTATTTTTAAGTGTTAGAGATCAGGATAAAGACATGGCATTGGAGATTGCCAAGGGTCTGCATGATCTGGGCTTTAAATTGCGTGCTACGCGTGGTACTGCGTCTAAGATTAGTGACGCAGGTATTCCGGTGCAGGCTGTCAATAAAGTCACAGAGGGTCGTCCTCATATCGTTGACATGATCAAAAATGATGAAATCGATATGGTTATTAATACGGTTGAGGCGCGCCGCAATGCGATTAATGATTCTAAGACGATTCGTACTCATGCTTTATCTGGTAGCTTAACTTTCTTTACTACAATTGCCGGTGCTCATGCAGCGGTGCAAGGTATGCTTTATATGCGAGCTTCCAAGAGTATCAATGTTTACTCTTTGCAAGATTTGCATAAAGAGCTGCATTAAGTTTAGAAGAGCTCAAATCTATAAAAACTCGGTATTAATTTATTTAATACCGAGTTTTTAGTTTAATTTGTGACAATTAGGCTTCTATTTTCAGATGTGCCTTGTGGCCCCAATCTAAAAGCTGCCATAAGCCGCTGTCAAAGCGTACGTGATTGATAGTTGTATTGCGCTGTAATACCTCACGCTGTGCATCTAAACTCAGACCTTTAAAGTGACGCCACATCATATCAAGCGCGCCACCATGAGAAATAATAACGACTAACTCGCCCGGATAGCGCTGCACAATGCCATTAAGACCTAATTGAATGCGCTTTGAAAATATATCCAGATTTTCTACTTCAAACTCAGCGGCAAAGTCTTTGGGGATGACGTGCTGATGTGTAGTGTGATGGCCTAAAGCCTCTCGCCAATTTTGACCTTCTAATTTACCGTAATTGCGTTCTCGGAGATTTGGTTCAATTCTAATTTCTATGGACAGCTCATTTGCCAAAGGAGTAGCAGTTTGAATTGCGCGCTTTAAATCACTTGTATAGATACGCGTTGGTTTTAATCCGATGTTGCTATATATCTCTTGTAAATACTGTTGTTGTAAGTAGTTAGTAAGATGGATGGCTTGGTTTTTGCCTACTTCATTAAGAGAGATATCAGACCAACCTTGTAGGCGTTGTAGGGCATTCCAATCAGTCTCGCCATGACGAATAATTAATAAGTCAGTGCTGTGCCTCGACATATTTACTCCTCAAATAGGGTTGAATGTGAGATTTGATTCTAGCATTTAACCTATTAAGAAGTGGTTACAACTGAATTTTGTTTAATTAGTATAGATATAAAAAACAGGGCGCCTTGTGAGCGCCCTGAAAGGTAAAAATAGTATTTTGTTTAACAGCAGCGAATACTACCATCACCACCGTAACGAGCATTTACTCGATCGCGATAAAACTCTTTATAGCTCATCGGTTCCTTATCAGGATGTTTGTGTGCCATGTGAGCTAAATACATATCGTAGCTGGGCACACCGACCATAAGACGTGCAGTCTGACTCAGGTATTTACCACCTGCTTTGACTTGCTTACCTGTTTTTGCGAACTGACTGAAACTAAACATTAAATATCCTTAATTTAAATTTTGATGCCTGAAAAGAGGCTTGGTTTGTAGAAAGCACCTGTAAACTGACTAAAAATTGAAACCAAGCCCCATGGGCTCAAACCTTATTAAGCATGACCTCTTAAGATCTCGTCGGCATTAGCCGGTAATGGCTCATAAGGAACTTCTTTGGCAGTTACCTGATCGCTGGCTAATGCTTTACGGCAACTCTGGATGGTAAAGATAACCATTGCTACTACTACGACCATAAAGAAGGCTTGCAATACGCCATCAACCTGGTTATTGAAGATAACTTGACGTACAGCGGCTTCGCTACGGAAGATTGCGCTTGGTTCGAAACCTGCAGCAAGCATATCTTTTAGTTGATTGGCTTTAGCAAAGAAACCGACACCAGGTTCATTGCTGAACACCTTGAGCCAACCGGCATACATGGTCACAAACACTAACCAAACTGCTGGTACGCCAGGTACCCAAGCATAGCGCTGACGTTTTAGTTTGAATAGAACTACCACGCAAAGCATCAATGCCATTGCCGCCAACATCTGGTTGGTAATACCGAATAAAGGCCACAGCATATTAATGCCGCCTAACGGATCAGTTACGCCCATGTACAAGAAGTAGCCCCAAGCAGCAACTACGATACCTGTTGCTAATAAGTTAGCAGGTAGAGAGTGAGTTTGCTTTAAGCTAGGATGTACTAGACCTAATAAGTCTTGCAGCATAAAACGTGCTGAGCGAGTACCTGCGTCAACGGCAGTTAGAATAAATAAAGCTTCGAACAGAATAGCGAAGTGATACCAGAATGACATCGAACCGAGACCACCTAAAGCTTGGTGGAAAATTTGAGCCATACCTACAGCCAGGGTTGGAGCACCACCCGCGCGTGAGATAATACTGGCTTCACCCACCTCTTCGGCAAGATTGGTCAAGACATCAGGAGTAACCTGGAAACCCCAACTGGTAACAGTTTGCGAGGCAGCCAAGGCTACATCAGCTAGACCGCCTGGGTTCAGCGCAGCCAAAGGAGCGTTCATCGCAAAATAAACACCCGGGTCGATAATGGATGCCGCGATTAATGCCATCATGGCAACAAAAGACTCCATCAACATACCACCATAACCAATCATGCGAGCCTCAGTTTCACGAGCGAGCATTTTAGGCGTAGTACCTGAAGAGATTAAGGCGTGGAAACCGGATACGGCACCGCAAGCAATGGTAATGAATAAGAAGGGGAATAAACTACCGCCCCACACAGGACCTTTACCTGTACTAGCGTATTCGGTAATCGCCGGCATTTGTAAGTCAGGTCTGAGGAATACAATACCGACAGCTAAGCCAACAACTACACCAATTTTTAAGAAAGTAGACAAGTAGTCACGAGGTGCTAATAATAACCATACCGGAAGTACAGCAGCGATGAAGCCGTAAATCATTAGAGCCCAAGTTAACTGGATACCATCAAGATCAAAAATAGGACCCCAAGTCGGATGCTCGGCTATATGACCGCCGTAGATAATGGCGAAGATTAGGCCGACAATACCGATGATGGAGGCTTCCAAGATACGTCCAGGGCGTATGTAGCGTAAATAAATTCCCATAAAAATGGCGAGCGGTACAGTAAAGGCAACGGTAAAGGTACCCCACGGGCTGTGGGTTAAGGCTTTAACCACAATCATTGCCAGTACTGCCAGAATAATGATCATAATCATAAAGCAAGCAATTAAGGCTACAACCCCTGGAACTGTACCCATTTCCTGCTTGATTAGATCACCTAATGAACGAGCATCACGGCGGGTTGAAACAAACAGCACCATATAATCCTGTACTGCACCGGCAATAACTACACCTGCGAGAATCCAGATCATACTAGGCAAATAACCCATCTGTGCAGCTAGTACAGGGCCTACTAATGGACCTGCGCCGGCAATAGCGGCAAAGTGGTGACCAAACAGTACGACTTTGTTGGTCGGTACATAGTCAAGACCGTCGTTGTGGCGGAATGCCGGCGTCATGCGAGTAGCATCAGCCTGCAATACCTTATTTTGGATAAATAAGCTGTAAAACCTATAAGCAATGAAATAGGTGCACACAGCGGCTGTGAGCAGCCACATTGCGTTAATCGTTTCACCACGTCTTAGCGCAATATAGCCGAAAGCAAAGGCTCCTAGGATTGCTACCAGGAGCCATCCTATCTTGCTTTGTATCGATGAAGTTTTTGTTGATGACATAGGTTTCCCCATTTTTGATAGTAAGAGAACGAAACAGGTGTTTCTAAATGAAAATGTATATCATTAGATTTGTAGTTTAGTCAATAACCTTGTTGATAAAGTGGTTATTAAGGGTTTTCCCTAATGCTCTTTTGTCGTTTTTATGACATTTGTCTAAAAATTAATACTTGCAATTGTAAAAACTGCTTATTTAAGACTGTAAAGTCAAGAGCGTTCATGCTTGAGTAGATTAAAAAAGAGCTGTTATTTTGCTCCTAAAAGCGACAGGAAGTGGGCTATGCTCATGCTAAACTTATAGCGCAAAAGAGTGCTTGTATATTGTTTTAACCATAATAAGGGGAGTCCCATGACGGATAAGGAACAACCAACCTCAGATGAGTCGGTAGGGTTCGGTTATAGCGGAGAAGAAAGTGTAGTCGATGTTGAATTTGAGCAGCAAGCGACTGCTAGTGGCCCGCAAACACCTGATCCTGATGTGGCGCCCTGGTTTCCGACTTGGCGTAAAGTAGACAGGCTAGAGCCCGGACAGATGATTGCGCCGGATGAGCGTCTGCCTATGGGGCAATCATTGGTGTTGGGTATACAGCACGTAGTAGCGATGTTCGGTGCTACTGTTTTAGGCCCTTTATTAATGGGCTTTGATGCAAATCTGGCTATTTTAATGTCAGGTATCGGTACCTTAATATTTTTCTTTTTTGTAAAAGGTCAGGTTCCTAGCTATTTAGGCTCCAGCTTTGCTTTTATTGGTGGTGTGGTTTCAGTTACCGCCTATAGTGGCTCAGGTCTTAACCCCAATATAGGTGTAGCATTGGGGGCTATTATTGTTTGTGGCTTGATATATACTCTGGTTGGTTTGGTGGTTTGGCATTTTAACGCTAAAGGTAATGCTGCTGCGTGGATTGAGAAGTTCATGCCACCGGTAGTGACTGGCGCCGTTGTTTCGGTGATTGGCCTTAACCTGGCACCGGTTGCTGCGAGCGGTGCGATGGCAAGTGGTTCAACTTATGATGCTTTAATGGCTATTGTGACCATGATGAGCGTGGGTCTTGTCGCTGTATTTACTAGGGGGATGTTGCAGCGATTGCTAATTTTGCTCGGCTTGATTCTTTCTTATCTGATTTATTATATATTCAGTAATATTCTTGGCTTTGGTACGCCGGTTGATTTAAGCGCGGTTGCAGCGGCCCCATGGTTTGGATTGCCGACTTTGTATAAGCCCGAGTTTCAGTTCTCCGCGATTACCATTATTGCTCCGGTAGCGATTATCCTGATAGCCGAAAATCTAGGTCATATTCGTGCGGTCAGCGCAATGACAGGTCGTGATTTAGATAAGTATCTAGGTCGCGCTTTTGTTGGTGACGGGGTCGCGACGATGGTGGCTGCTTCGGTTGGTGGCACGGGTGTGACAACTTATGGTGAAAATATCGGCGTCATGTCAGTGACTCGCATTTATTCAACAATTATTTTCGTTATTGCAGCAATTTTTGCAATTGTTTTAGGTTTTTCACCTAAGTTTGGTGCTTTGATTCATAGTGTGCCCGCACCTGTTTTAGGTGGTGTGTCGGTTGTTGTATTTGGTTTGATCGCGATCGCAGGGGCAAGAATTTGGGTAACTAATAAAGTTGATTTTTCAGATAACCGCAATCTCATTGTTGCTGCAATTGCCGTAATTTTAGGCGCAGGTAATTTTACGATTGAATTGGGAATGTTCAAGTTAGAGGGAATTGGTACTGCTACCTTTGGTGCCATTTTGCTCTATCAGCTTTTAAGTATAGGTAGAGATAAAAAAGCATAGTATAGAGATAATAATCAGTAATGATACGCACGTTATGACTACTTGATTTTTAAGTAATTTTTTTGCATAATATAAGTATCAAACTCCCCGACTGTGATGGTCGGGGTTTTATTTTTGAGCGCCCTTATCCATGAGTTCTTATCCATGAGTTATTAGGGCGCTATTTTAATTATATTTCATGATAGAGGTAGATCATGTCAGGTATTCCTTTAACTGTTGCTGGCGCAAAGCGTCTTAATGAAGAATTACATAATTTAAAGACGGTAGAGCGCCCAGCTGTGATTGATGCGATCGCCACAGCGCGTGCCCATGGCGATCTTTCGGAAAATGCTGAGTATGACTCGGCGCGTGAGCGTCAGGGCTTTGTGGAGGGTCGCATCAAGGAGTTGGAGTCGGCCTTGGCGGCAGCCAATGTGATTGATCCTACATCTTTAGAGGCGGGTGACCGCATTGTTTTTGGGGCCACGGTAGAGCTGGAAGATCTTGATTCAGGTGAGCAGCTTAAATATCAAATCGTCGGTGATATAGAGTCAGATATTCGTCTTAATTTGATTTCTATTTCAAGCCCGGTTGCCCGTGCTCTAATTGGTAAGCATGAGGGTGAGGTGGTCAATGTGATGGTGCCATCAGGTGAGCGTGAGTTTGAAATTTTATCAGTCGAGTACATCTAGATTTATTTAAATTTAGATTTAAAAAATCCTCCCGCTTTATGAGACTGAAGCGGGAGGATTTTTATATATTAACTGCTTAATAGAGTATCAGCTAATCTGCTCTACGACGACCGGCTCTAAGGCTCAAGGCGCTAGTAGGACGGCGACGAGTTGAGGTTCTAGTTGCTTTAGCAGAATCTCGTCCAAAAAAAGCATTGGCAATATCGCGATTGCTGTCAGAGCTTTTGGCTTTGCTCGGCTTAAACGGACGTTTAAGTTTTTTACCCTCGGCAGCTAATCTTTTGGGGGTATAAGCCTCACCTGTTTTTCGATAGCTACGCTGATTTTCCGGAGCAAATTCATTATAAACTTCGGTCTCAATGACGGATTTACCGGGACGGTATAAAATTAAGGTCTTACCTAAATGGTGGATATTGGCGCAGGACAGCTCATCACAGATTTTATTAAGCATGTTGCCGCGCTCTTCGCGATCGTCGGAGGCTACTTTGACCTTGATAAGGCTATGAGCGTTCAGGTTGCGATCGATCTCTTTTAATACAGCATCAGTTAAGCCGTTGTCACCAATTTGTACAACAGGCTTTAAAGCATGAGCTGCGGAGCGTAGTGCGCTACGCTCCTTAGAAGCTAATTCAAGAATAGACATAGATAGGAATTATTGGCAATGGCCAAAAAGAAATTTTCCAAAAATTGGATACATCAACATATTAATGATCCATACGTAAAGCTTGCTCAGCAACAGGGCTATAGAGCAAGAGCTGCATATAAGCTTATTGAGATTTTAGATACTGAAAAGCTAATGCGTCAAGGAGATATTATAGTAGACTTAGGTGCCGCACCCGGCAGTTGGTCTCAAGTTGCGCGAGAAAGATTGGCAACAGCATCGGGTGAGCTTGATGGCAGGGTGATTGCGCTTGATCTTTTACCGATGGAAGCGATAGCAGGAGTGGAGTTCTTTCAAGGTGATTTTCGTGAAGACGAGGTATTGAGGGAGCTTGAAGAGCGTCTAGCAGGGCAAAAAGTTGATTTGGTTATTTCTGATATGGCTCCAAACCTCTCAGGTGTCGGCCCTGCTGACGCAGCACGAATTCAGCATGTATGTGAATTGGTATTAGAATTCGCATTGGAGCACCTAAAGCCCGATGGAGCAGTTATTGTAAAGGCTTTTCATGGTAGCGGTTTTTCACAGATTGTGGAGATGTTTAAACAGCACTTTAAGCGGGTCGTAGAGCGTAAGCCTAAAGCCTCTCGTGACCGTTCTGCTGAAACTTTCCTGGTTTCTAAGGGTCTTAAAAACAGGGACTAATTGTATTTGTATATTTTTTATGTCAAATTCTTGAGTTATGGTTTTTTGCCCCCACCATATTAGGATAGAATAAAACACATTAATCTATAAGCCATGAGTGATTATTAAATGTAAATCTTACATTTAGCTGTATTTACTCGCTCAGTGTTTTATTATTATAAAATTAAATTCGGTTTTTTTGGAGTACCATGTTTTGAATAATTCCTTTTCGAAATTTGCCATCTGGGCGGTAATTGCGATGGTCCTATTTACGGTATTCAGGCAGCTCGATACGCCTACGACGTCTACTGATACCGTAACTTATTCGCAGTTCTTGGAAGATGCAAAGCAGGGTAAGTTGTCTAGGGTCGAAATTCAGGGTGATACGCTTACGGTTACCCCGGCAAATGGCCGTACATATTCTTTGACCGCGCCGCGCGATCTCTGGATGGTTAGTGATTTGATTCGTGATGGCGTGCAAGTAACAGCACGTCCACCTGAACAGCCTTCTTTCTTTTTGAGTGCTTTACTGTCTTGGTTCCCGATGCTCTTGCTTATTGGGGTCTGGATATTTTTTATGCGTCAGATGCAAGGTGGCGGCAAAGGCGGAGCCTTTAGCTTCGGCAAGTCTCGAGCGCGCATGTTGGATCAAACTAGCAATCGTGTTACATTTGCTGACGTCGCAGGTTGTGATGAGGCCAAACAAGAAGTTGCCGAGATTGTCGAGTTCTTGCGTGATCCGTCACGCTTTCAGCGTCTTGGTGGGCGCATGCCTCGCGGTGTTCTTTTAGTGGGTTCACCGGGTACAGGTAAGACGTTATTAGCTAAAGCGATTGCCGGTGAAGCTAAAGTACCATTTTTCAGTATCTCCGGATCCGACTTCGTAGAGATGTTTGTGGGTGTGGGTGCTTCTCGTGTTCGCGACATGTTCGATAATGCCAAAAAGAATGCACCTTGCATTATCTTTATTGATGAAATTGATGCCGTAGGTCGTCAGCGTGGAGCCGGTGTTGGCGGTGGTAATGATGAGCGCGAGCAGACCCTTAACCAGTTATTGGTTGAGATGGACGGTTTTGAGTCAGGCCAAAGCGTTATTGTTATTGCTGCTACAAACCGTCCTGATGTGTTGGACCCTGCTTTGTTACGTCCGGGTCGTTTTGACCGTCAGGTAGTGGTTTCTTTACCTGATGTACGTGGTCGTGAGCAAATTCTTCATGTTCATATGCGTAAAGTGCATGTGGCGCCTAATGTCGACGCTTCGATTATTGCTCGTGGTACGCCGGGATTCTCCGGTGCTGATCTAGCTAACCTGGTTAACGAGGCGGCCTTGTTTGCAGCTCGCCGTGATGGCCGTATGGTCGATATGGTTGACTTTGAAGACGCTAAAGACAAAATCATTATGGGTGCAGAGCGTCGCTCTATCGTGATGCCTGAAGATGAGCTTCTAAATACAGCTTACCATGAGTCGGGCCATGCACTTGTCGCTAGACTGTTGCCTAAGACTGACCCTGTACACAAGGTTACAATCATTCCTCGTGGTCGTGCTTTAGGGGTGACTATGCAGTTACCTGAGGGTGACCGTTACAGTATGGATAAAGAGCGCTTGCTCAATATGATCTCTGTATTGTTTGGTGGTCGTATTGCTGAGGAAGTGTTTATGAATCAGATGACTACCGGCGCATCAAATGACTTTGAGCGGGCTACGCAGATTGCTCGTGATATTGTCACCAAGTACGGTATGACTGACTCCTTAGGACCAATGGTTTATTCGGAGCATGATGCCGATCCTTTCTTGGGACGTCAGATGACTCGTTCTGCGGCCGTTTCTGAAGCGACTATGCAAAAGGTTGATGCTGAAATTCGTTCTATCATTGATGAGCAGTATGCTGTTGCCCGCAAGTTGATTGAGGATAATAAAGACAAGATGCATACTATGGCTAAAGCCTTGATGGAGTGGGAGACCATCGATATGGATCAGATCAATGACATTATGGAGGGTCGCCCACCTCGTCCTCCTAAAGTGCCTGATCAGCCTTATGATTCTCAACCTCCGGGTGCCGGTAATGCGCCTGCCGAGGAGAAGCCCAAGGCAGCTGAACAGCCTAAAGCTGAAGATAGTGATAGTCCTAGTTCTGAAGGCGGTAATGACAAGGATGGTGACAAGCCGATAGAAGCACTTTAACTTCTATCTCTCTTATAAGGCACTGTGATATGATTTCGCAGTGCCTTTTTTATTTATAATCAATAAAGTTTTAGTATTGTATGAATTCAAGTTATATCTGCGGACGTTATGTCATTGATTTATCAACACCATTAGTTATGGGGATTGTAAACGTTACCCCGGACTCTTTTTCTGATGGTGGTGCCCAATCCAAACAATTAAGTTTAGCCATTGAACATGGTTTACGAATGGTTGAGGCAGGTGCGCAAATTTTAGATATTGGTGGTGAATCTACCCGCCCAGGGAGTGATGCGGTTCCGGCAGAAGAAGAGTTACGCCGTATCATCCCGGTAATTGAAGGGCTTAGGGATGCTGGCGTGCCTTTATCGATTGATACTTTTAAGCCTACGGTAATGCAAGCGGCATTGGATGCGGGGGCCGATATGATTAATGATATCTATGCGTTACGTCAACCCGGTGCGCTTGAAGTGGTGGCCAAGCACCCAAATTGTGGTGTTTGTGTTATGCATATGGATGGAGAACCCAAAACGATGCAACTTTCACCACCGGATTATGAAGGAAATATTACACAAGCAGTTAAGCAATTCTTACAACAAAGAGTAGATGCTTTGTTAGAATATGGCGTCGACTCATCCAGGATTATGTTGGATCCTGGTTTTGGTTTCGGTAAAACGGTGGCTCAAAATTATCAGTTATTAAAGCAAATGGCGGAGTTAAATAGTTTGAGTTTGCCACTCCTAATCGGTCTTTCACGCAAGTCCATGATAGGAGCCGTAATAAACAAAGAGCCTAAAGAGAGAGTAGTAGGTAGTGTTGTTGCAGCTGTGGCAGCGGCCGAACGTGGTGCGGCTGTTCTTAGGGTGCATGACGTAGCTGAAACAGTTGATGGTTTAGCTGTTTGGCGTGCAATTCACCAGGGAGATTAATAAATGGCACGTAAGTATTTTGGCACTGATGGAGTGCGTGGTCGCGTTGGCGGAGCGGTAATCAATGCCGAGTTCGCTTTAAAGCTTGCTTATGCTGCAGGTCGTGTTTTAGCTAATCAAGCCATAGAAGGTGGGGAGCGTCCGGCTGTATTAATTGGCAAAGATACTCGTGTTTCAGGTTATATGTTGGAATCAGCGATGCAAGCAGGTTTTGCTGCTGCAGGGGTAGATGTTTTATTAGCCGGCCCTATTCCTACGCCAGCAGTTGCTTATTTGACACGCACCCTGCGATTAAACGCAGGTGTAGTGATTAGTGCTTCACACAATCCGTATTACGATAATGGCATCAAGTTTTTCTCAGAGAATGGCTTAAAGTTGCCCGACGAAACTGAAATTAAAATTGAGTCATTAATCGATCAAAAGATTCAATATGAAGAATCAGAATCTATTGGTCGTGCTCGTCGTTTAGATGATGCTGCCGGTCGTTATATTGAATTTTGCAAGGGCAGCTTCCCTAATGATTTAAATCTTAGAGGCTTAAAAATTGTTGTTGACGCTGCTCACGGCGCAGCCTATCAAATAGCTCCGCATGTTTTTAAAGAGTTAGGTGCGACTGTTGTTGCTGTTGGCTGCAGTCCTGACGGCTTTAATATTAACCGTAATGTCGGCGCATTATACCCTGAGCAATTAGTAGCGGCGGTTAATGCGCAACGTGCTGATTATGGGATTGCCCTTGACGGCGATGCCGATCGTCTGCAAATGGTCGATTCTAAAGGTAATATTTACAATGGTGATGAGCTTTTATACGCCATTGTATTGGAGCGTATGCAGCGCGTTGAAGTCAAGGGTGTAGCAGGTACTTTGATGACAAACTTTGGTCTTGAAAAAGCTTTAAAAGACTTGGGTATACCGTTGGAACGAGCAAATGTTGGTGATCGCTACGTGCTTGAGACCTTGCAAAATAATGGTTGGAATTATGGTGGAGAAAGTTCGGGTCATTTATTGTGCTTGGACTGCCATACCACGGGTGATGGTATTATTGCTGCATTACAAGTTCTAACCGCTGTGGTACGTAGTGGAAAAGCCTTGGGTGAGTTAATCGGTGATCTTAAAATGTATCCTCAAGTGATGATTAATGCACCTTTAAAAGCAGGATTAGATTGGCAGAATCATGCTGAACTTAATCGAGTTAAAGCAGAAGTGGAGACTGATTTGGGCGATAGGGGGCGTGTTTTAATTCGTGCCTCTGGTACCGAACCAATTTTACGTTTGATGGTAGAGGCCGAGACACAAGAGTTGGCAAAGCGAGCTGTCGAGCGTTTGGCTGATGTGGATCTGAGTGTCTAGTTTTCTATTTTTTATTAATTTTTAATAAATAAAAACTCAACTTTTGCATAGTCTTCAAATTAGGCCCTTAACGTTATGTGCTTTGGGCCTAAAAAATAAAAATAATTGAAAGAAATCTGTAAAGGGACTTTTGTATAATGCGTGATGGCATTTAATTCCAAAGAATTGTGTCATCTTGTAAAATATACATATACTGTCACAAAACTTTTAATTGTTTGTTGAGCACATTGAGGAAAATAAACTTATGCAAGAGCTGATTGAAATTCCAAAGGACTTGAGTAGTATTGATGGTCCGAGTTTGGTATTGGGCATTGCCACTACACAAGAAGAGGTGGAAGCTGTTCAGCGACTTCGTTACGATGTCTACACCAATGAGATGGGTGTGCATTTTCCAGAAGCGATTGATGGTCGTGATGTCGACCACTTTGACCAGTTTTGTCAGCACCTGATTGTGATGGACACCAAAGAAAACCTTGTTGTCGGCACTTATCGTATCTTGACACCAGAAAAATCTGTTGAAGCCGGAGGCTTTTATTCAGAATCTGAGTTTGAGCTTAGTCAGATGGAGCATTTGCGCTCTGACTTAAGTGAGTGTGGTCGTTCATGCACTCATCCCGACTATCGAGATGGTGCTGTGATTATGCTGTTGTGGAGCGGCTTGGCCCAATTCATGCGATATCATAATTTACAATATCTATTTGGTTGTGCCAGTGTTAGTCTGATGGATGATGGGGTCCAAGCTGCACGGGTATGGCAGTTGGCCCAGCAGCAGATGCGGGAGTATGCCGATCAGCCTGTTGTTACTCCGCTCCAACCGTATCCTCTTGAACTTTTAGAAGCTAAAGCTGATGGCGAACGTGTTCGCCAATCGCGTATGCCAGCTTTAATCAAGGGTTACTTAAAAATCGGTGCGCGTATTTGCGGTGAACCGGCATGGGACAAGGATTTTAATACGGTTGATTTTCCGGTGATTGTGGACGTTGAAAATATGGATCGCCGTTATCGCCGACATTTCGGTTTTGATTAATCAAGTTAATTGTAAATTTAAAACCGGAACCTTCCCAATCCTGTTTTTCATTGTTCAAACTGAACTCAGTAAGCGGGTGGTTTGCTAACCATCGTTTGCTGACGCTTAGACAGATATGCTTGTCTTTTATCTCAAGTGCCAAGTTTTCTAAGTGAATAGCTTGGCGGTTGCGTAAAAGCATAATTGCCAAACGCATGCAGAGAATCGCCTGCCATTCTTCGTCGGCTAGTGCGTTAATATCAGCTTTGCTTAGCTTGCCTTGAGATAGTAGGTTTAAGCGTGACAAGATTGTTTGCTCGTCTTTAGAGAAACCGGGCATGTCGGCATATTGAAGTACATATGAAGAGTGGCGATGATACGAGGATTGAGAAATACTTAAACCGACCTCATGCAAGTCACAGGCCCAACTTAATAAAAGTCGTAAGTCATGAGGCCATTCTTCTTGCTCTTTTTTGCTTAGTGTAAGAGCCGGGCCGTACAAGGCCTCAGCAAGTAGTCGAACGCGTGCTGCTTGCCTAGTATCAACTCGGTAGCGATGCATATATTGTGCAACCGTACCGGCGCGGATATCAGAGGCAGTTTTACGACCGAGCATGTCATACAGTACACCTACCCTAAGTGCACCTTCGCCTTGATTCATTTGTTGAATCTTCAGCTCTTTGAATGCCGCCATCATAATTGCCAGGCCTGCAGGTAAAACCTCAATACGGTCGTCTTTAAGATCGAGTAATAAAGGCGAGTTGGCTGAACCGGTTTTTATCAATACTTTTTTTAGCTTTTCCATGCCCTCCAGGGTGATGCCGCGTTCAGAAAAGCCGGAAGCCTGCAATACAGCTACGATGGCTTTGGCAGAACCTGAAGAGCCAAAAGCCTCTGCCCAACCTAGTTTACGATAACTTTTACTTAGTACTTGAATTTGATTGCGAGCGTTTATTTCTGCTTTTTTAAAGGCTTCTGCAGTCACGGAACCACTAGGGAAGTAGAGCTTGGTAAACGATACACAGCCTACAAGCAAGGATTTAACAAGAACCGCTTGGTAGCCCTTACCAATAATAAACTCTGTGGAGCCTCCACCAATGTCAATGACTAAACGGTTTTTATCTGATATAGGTAACTCATGCGCGACACCCGAGAAAACTAATCGAGCTTCTTCCGGCCCCGATACTACCTGAATAGGAAAGCCTAAGGCCTCTTCAGCTTTTTGTAATAATATTTCTCGATTTTTTGCGACACGAAAGGTATTGGTGGCAATGGCACGGACTTGGCTAGGGTGAAAATCTTGAATGCGTTCAGAAAAACGCTTTAAAACACCGACTGCGCGTTGTATTGCTTCATCACTTAAGATTTTATTATCATCTAAGCCGGCAGCTAATCTGACAGTTTCTTTTAGGCGGTCAATGGCGAATACATGAGCCTCACCGTTGCGTTCCTCAATTCGTCCTACTGATAAGCGGAAGCTGTTAGAACCAAGATCCACAGCGGCAAGTAAGTTGTTATTTTCCATATATTATTGTGTGTGTGAGGGTAGAGCTATTGTACAAAAATTTTTGTTTTGAAAGAGCTTTTGATGAAGCTTATTAACCACAAACTCTTTGTGAATAGAATGAGTTTGTGATGTAATATTCTTGTAATATAGGGTTTGTACAATTTCGGTTGTAGATAATTACGCCGATAATGTTTTGATTATCGAATCTTCAAACGATATTTACAATCTGATTTCAAAAGGACAATCATGTTAAAACTAGCTTTATCACGTGTATCTTTAGCGGTAGCTTTAGGTGCTGCTACTTTTACAGTACAAGCTGCTGCTTCAGTCACTGGTGCTGGTGCTTCTTTCCCATTTCCTATTTACGCTAAATGGGCGGCCGACTACCACAAAGAAACTGGTAATCAAATTAACTATCAGTCTATCGGTTCGGGCGGTGGTCAGCAACGTATTATTGATAAAATCGTTGATTTTGGTGCATCTGATGACCCACTATCTGGAGAAAAATTAGCTGAAACCAACTTATTACAGTTCCCTGCTGTTATTGGCGGCACTGTTCCTGTGATTAACGTTGAAGGCGTTAAACCTGGTGAATTAAACTTAACCGGTACTGTTCTTGCTGATATTTACTTAGGTAAAATCAAAAAGTGGAATGACAAAGCAATCGTAGATTTAAACGCAGATCTAACGTTGCCTAATTCTGACATTATTGTTGTTCACCGTTCTGATGGTTCTGGTACTACTTTCGGTTGGACTAACTACTTATCTCAAGTGTCTACGGACTGGAAAGAAAAAGTAGGTGAGGGTAAAGCTGTTAGTTGGCCTGTTGGTCAGGGCGGTAAAGGTAATGAGGGAGTTGCCGGTTACGTTCGTCAATTAGCAAACTCTATCGGTTATGTTGAGTACGCATACGCCAAGCAAAACAACTTATCTTGGACTCAGTTGCAAAACCGTGATGGTAACTTTGTTCAGCCTGAGCAATCTTCTTTTGCTGCAGCTGCTGCAAATGCTGACTGGGCTTCTGCTCCTGGCATGGGTGTTGTACTTAATCACGAACCTGGTGCTGACTCTTGGCCTATTACTCAAGCTACTTTTATCTTGCTTCAAAAAGTTGCTGATAAGCCAGGGCAAACAAAAGCAACTATGGATTTCTTCAACTGGGCTTGGGAAAACGGTGCAGAAACTGCTTCTGCGTTAGACTACGTTCCGTTACCAGCTGAAGTAAGTGATGCTGTTCGCAAAGCTTGGGCAACTGAAGTTAAAACTGCTGATGGCTCTGCTATTTGGAAGTAATTTTTAGTTTGCCCGTTTTGGGCTAAACTAAAAAACAGAGTTAAGCTCCTTTAAAATTAATTTGAGAGTAGCTTAACTACAAGGATGTCGGGCAGTGGGTGTTGTTATATACTGTCCGACTTTCTGTATTTTAAGTTGTAATAAATCTTAAGTAAGTTGAAGTAAGTATTGCGCGAGTATGCTTACATTTTATTTAAGTCAATTTACTGGATTGCTGTTGTCGACATGTTTAGAAACTATTGTCAATAATAGTAGGTAATTAAACCCTAACTAAAGAGGCTACGGTGTCGAAGAGTATATCTCCTTCTTCCGGCAAAAGTGGAGTTGGCTTAGCAGATATGATTTTTGCTAATGCTGCACGTTTCTTTGCTTTTTTCGTATTTATTTTATTAGCAGCGATAATGCTATCGTTAGTATATGGTGGCTGGGATTCAATTAAAGCCTTCGGTTTTAAGTTTTTAGTTACTACTGAGTGGAATCCTGTACAAAATCAGTTCGGTGCAGTGGTACCTATTGTTGGTACTTTAGTAACAGCCGGTATTGCTTTGATTATTGCTGTACCAGCATCCTTTGGTATTGCAATGTTCCTTACCGAGCTTGCTCCGACTTGGATTCGTCGCCCCTTGGGTATTGCTGTAGAGATGTTGGCTGCAATTCCTTCAATTATTTATGGTATGTGGGGCTTGTTTGTATTTGTTCCATTGTTCCAAAAGCATATCCAAGTACACATCATTGATTTCTTTGCGCCTATTCCTGTGTTGAATCAGATATTTGCCGGTCCTCCAATGGGTATCGGTTTGTTTACTGCAGGTTTAATTCTTTCAATCATGATCATTCCTTATATTGCTTCAGTGATGCGTGACGTCTTCGAAGTCGTTCCGGCAATGTTCAAGGAATCTGCTTATGGTTTGGGTGCTACTACATGGGAAGTCATGTGGAAAGTAGTATTGCCATATACCAAAGGCGGTGTCATCGGCGGGATTATGCTTGGTTTGGGTCGCGCTTTAGGCGAAACAATGGCAGTGACTTTCGTCATTGGTAATGCTTTCCGTATGCCAAATAGTATATTTGCCCCCTCTAATTCCATTGCTTCAGCAATTGCTAACGAATTTAATGAGGCAGCTGGATTACAGTTAGCTGCTTTAATCGAAATTGGTCTGATTTTATTCTTGATTACAATCGTTGTTTTAAGCTTGTCACGCTGGATGCTGGCTCGCATGGATAAAGATCAAGGAGCTAAAACATAATGAGCAATCAAATGACTACTAAAATTTCTAGTGCTCCTAGAGTGCCGGCTAATTCGGTTCTTCATGGCGGAAATAAAATTTACAAAAAACGCAGAATGGTTAACC
>JAAZFX010000190.1 GCA_012511555.1 Alcaligenaceae bacterium
AAATAATAGGACTGAACAAAATAGCTAACGCTCTATACGGATCTAGCACGAGTATTTTAAATCGTATCTACCAAACCACACTGCCTTTCGTCATTCTAAATAAACATGTTTTGATCAAGGAGTATATAGGGCATCTGTAGAAAAAGGCTTAATGAGACTATTTCTATGCTGCTTCTGCTCCCAAAGGCTATATTTTGTTTGTAAATTAAGCCATGTCGCTGCTTTGCCAATGCCCGCCTCTTCAAGACTAAGCGCCATGTTGGCGGTCATGGGGGTTTTGCCATGGCATAAACGAGAAAGAGTTTCCCTTGAAAACCCTAAATGGTCCGCTAATTCTTGTATTTTTATCTGATTAGGCTCAATAAATCCATCGTATAAAACAAATCCTGGATGAGATGGTTTTCTCATACTAATACCTCCTAGACTTAATGGTAATCCTCATAATTGAGGATATAGGCATTTCCTTCTTTGAACTCAAAAGTAATTCGCCAGTTACCGCTTACTATCATTGAGCAAATCCCTTTTCGGCTTCCTTTTAACTCATGACACTGGTAAAAAGGCATGAATGAGTCAACTTCTTCTGAACAGTCTAATAAATCTAAAATACCAGCAATTTTGCGCAAGTGACTACTAGGCAACCCTTTGCTAACTCCTGTCTCAAAATACTTTTTCAATCCCTTATGTTTAAAACTTTTAATCATGACGGTAAAATTCACTCTTCGTGATATGATCATATCACACTTTAAAATATCAATAAAGACACATTATCAATTCAATATATCGACTATTTGCTCGATTAGTAGGAGCAACTAGAAATACATTCTACTGTCAGAGTTTTTATAAAATTTGCCCAAGACACAAAAATGTCCACCCCAAAAATGAGATGGACACCACAGTCAGTAAGTTAAATCGAAGCTTGTATTAGGCGGAGATCTGCGTATCAAATAGACCGCTATCAATGACTTCTGCTAGTTCTTGACGAACCTCGTCACGGCTTTTGCCAACAACGCTGTCCTGTGAATAATTTGCAGAGAAAACCCCATTAGCGCGTTGACCGCTTTCAATGACTGCTTCATAAGCACCGTTGTGTGCATATACATCAGCAACCATCGCCTGACCAGCAAAAAGAGTTGAAAAAGTCTTTCGCAGGCGACTTGTTTGATTGAAATAGATATGGCCATATGACACTCCAGTGTGTCCAATAAATCCATACCACTCTATTTTAGGCAATAAAAAAGCCACGATATATACCGTGGCTTAATTATGGTGGGCTGGGCGGGATTCGAACCCGCGACCAACGGATTAAAAGTCCGCTTCTCTACCGACTGAGCTACCAGCCCTCGAAAGATTTAAATTATGACTTAATTCGATAATGCTGTCAACACCTGATTGTCATTTGTTGTGAAAATGTACTTTTTCGTGTATTTTTTACAACCAAACAAGAAATATTGGACTATTTTGTTTCAATTATTTTTTCTACAAACCTCAGCACTTGTCGATTATGTCGCCACTCAACCGCTGTCACCACTATACCAC
>JAAZFX010000191.1 GCA_012511555.1 Alcaligenaceae bacterium
GCATCAGCGCCGAACAACTTGCCATTGCCGTTGAAGAAGAAGATCTGAATTTACTGTGTAAAATACCAGGTATTGGTAAAAAAACAGCAGAACGCATTGTTTTGGAATTACGTGGTAAATTAGCTGCGATTGTCCCCACTTCCAATACCACATC
Source organism: Alcaligenaceae bacterium (assembly GCA_012511555.1). Classification (GTDB taxonomy): domain Bacteria; phylum Pseudomonadota; class Gammaproteobacteria; order Burkholderiales; family Burkholderiaceae_B; genus Oligella. The sequence continues at coordinate 155 of JAAZFX010000191.1, forward strand.
ATCGGCCGCAAGCCCTGCTACTCAACGTCAAGACATTAGCAATGCACTGATGGCCCTGGGCTACTCCGAGAGAGAGTTGCAAAAAGTAATGAAGGAACTGGATCCGGCAGTAGATGTGACCGAAGGCATTCGACAAGCACTAAAGCTCTTGTCCAAATAATTAGATAGAAGGTTTTATGGCGATATTCTCCGATAATTTAAGCACACAATCTGAGACCGATATGCGTATCGTCTCCGCTCAATCAGCTTCTCATGCTGAGGAATCGGTAGAACGTGCCTTACGACCTAAACGCCTGGCTGATTATACCGGTCAAAGTCGCGCTCGCGAGCAGTTAGAAATCTTTATTGAGGCAACCACTCGTCGCGGAGAAGCTTTAGACCACGTCTTACTTTTTGGTCCTCCGGGTTTGGGTAAAACGACGCTTGCTCATATTATTGCTAATGAAATGGGTTCACAAATGCACCAAACCTCCGGCCCTGTGCTGGAGCGCGCTGGTGACTTGGCCGCCCTGCTGACTAACCTGGAAAAAAACGATGTACTGTTTATTGATGAGATTCATCGTTTATCACCCGTTGTTGAAGAAATTCTCTACCCGGCCCTAGAGGATTTTCAAATCGATATTTTAATTGGTGATGGGCCCGCTGCTCGTAGTGTCAAAATCGACTTACAACCCTTTACCCTGGTCGGTGCGACAACGCGCGCCGGCATGCTTACTAATCCTTTACGCGATCGTTTTGGAATTATTCAGCGCTTAGAGTTTTATACCAGCGATGAATTACAGCAAATTATTGGTCGTAGCGCCAATCTCCTCAATGTTGAAATAGCTTTAAGCGGCAGTTTAGAAATTGCCAAGCGCTCACGCGGTACACCACGCATTGCGAACCGCTTATTGCGCCGCGTGCGTGACTTTGCTGATGTGCGCAATAACGGTCTGATTGATGAAGCAACGGCTAAAGCTGCTTTAAGCATGTTGGAAGTCGATCCTGAAGGCTTGGACCTGATGGACAGAAAGCTCCTTGAAACCATTATCCATAAGTTTAATGGTGGCCCTGTCGGTGTTGATAACCTTGCCGCAGCAATTGGTGAGGAGCGCGATACAATTGAAGATGTGATTGAGCCTTATCTTATTCAAAATGGCTATTTACAGCGTACTGCTCGCGGTCGTATTGCGACCGCTATTGCCTGGCAGCATTTAGGCCTAAAGGCACCGAGCGCCCTAAATACTAGCGCGCCTGACACTGACCCTGATACGCCAAGTTTATTTTAAGAGAGCCAACACAGACTCACCATAGGAGGCGATTTTCTTGTCGCCCATCCCCTCAATTTGCGCTAGTTCACCAAGGTTTTGTGGCTTCTTGATGGCGAGCTGATACAAGGTAACATCCCTAAACACGATATAAGCAGGCACACCACTAGCTTTAGCTTCTTCAAGACGCCACGCCTTCAACTCATCGAACAACTTGGCATCATCCGCTGACAAATCAAAGATGGCACGACTTTGCGAAGGCATTTGATTGTTTGAACGTGACTTACTGAGTGGTTCAATTTGCTTCAGGCGTATTTTTTTCTTGCCTAATAAAATATCATGACTTTTTTTAGCTAAATAATAGGTATTGCGAAAGCCCTCGGATTGCATTTCCAGATACTCTGCCGCTAAAAGTTGGCGAATTAAACCACTCCATTGATTATCGTCTAACTCGCGTCCAATCCCGAATACCGTCAGTTGATCATGCTTTTGCTGAACTACCCGATCAGTTTTCTTACCGTGCAAAATATCGATTAAATGCTTGGCACCACTAAACTCGCCGTACTCACGCCGCAAACGATAAATGGTAGATAGCAATTTTTGAGCGGCCACTGTGGCATCCCACAGTTTGGGGGGATAAGCACAAATATCGCAATTGCCGCAGGACTCACTTTGCTCACCAAAGTAGCTTAAAACACGCTGACGTCGACAAGATGACGCTTCACAAAAAGCCAGCATCGCATTTAATGCTTTAGCAGAACGCCTTTTAAATGACTCATCACCGTTGGAACTCTCAATTAACTTACGCTGTTGCATTAAGTCCTGTAGACCGTAGGCTAACCAAGCTGTCGCCGGTAAGCCATCACGCCCGGCCCGACCGGTTTCTTGATAGTAGGCCTCAAGAGAGCGTGGTATATCAATATGAGCCACAAAACGCACATCGGGTTTATTAATCCCCATCCCAAAGGCAATGGTTGAAACAATCACCACACCATCTTCTTGTTGAAACACGCGCTGGTTCTCATAACGCTCTTCAGCGCTTAACCCTGCATGATAGGCTAAAGCACGAACACCGTTTTTTTGTAAAAAAGTCGCTACACCCTCAGTTTTTTGTCTGGACAAGCAATACACAATGCCGGAATCACCGGCGTGTTGCCTATTAATAAAACTCAATAACTGCTGTCTTTCTTTAGTTTTTTCAACGACTTCGTAGCGGATGTTAGGTCGGTCAAAACTGCTGATAAATTGCCGCGCTCCTTGTAATTGCAAACGCTCGACAATCTCTTCTTTTGTCTGCTTTGTCGCTGTTGCTGTCAAGGCAACTCTTGGCACCTCCGGCCAACGCTCCGGCAAAATAGACAAATCCAGATAGGCCGGTCTAAAATCATGTCCCCATTGGGACACACAGTGCGCCTCATCAATGGCAAACAAAGCAATTTTAAGTCCATCCAATAAACGCAAGAAACGGGGATTTTCAAAACGCTCAGGTGCAACATACAAAAATTTAATTTCGCCACGTTGCAAAGCATTTTCCGCTGCTTTAACCTCTTCCCAGGCCAGCCCTGAATGCAAACTAACAGCACTCACACCCAAAGCGCGCAAGGCGTCAACCTGATCATGCATCAAAGCCACTAAAGGAGAAACCACCACAGCGACACCCGTTCTGACCAAACCCGGGACTTGGTAGCAAAGTGATTTACCGGCACCGGTCGGCATTAAAATCAGCGCATCCTCGCCACTAATTAAATGCTCAACAATCGCTTCTTGGCCACTACGAAACTCATCGTAGCCAAATACATGCCGTAAAACTTCCTTTGCTGATAACACATTAACCTACATCAAGATAAAAGGTATTAGTGTACCATTCAGCAGGCTATACGATATAATCTAAGGTTTAGTTCCACCTTAATTTGAATCGAATTTTATATGCATATAGGAATCGCAGGTGCCGGTTTAACCGGACGTTTATTGGCCTATGCACTATCTACACACGGCCATCAAGTAGAAGTTTTTGACCCTGCCCCTGACGCTCATACCCGCGTCGCCGCCGGTTGGACCGCAGCAGGCATGCTGTGTCCCTTAGCCGAGATGGACACGGGCGATGATTATGTTTATAAGCTCGGTCAACGCTCTTTGGAACTATGGTCAGAGATCGCTAAACGCACTGACAACAAAATCGACCTGCGACTTAAGGGTAGCCTCATGCTCGCCCATAAGGGTGATGAAGGTGCTGCCGAGCAAATGATTTCAATGCTGCAACGTAAATCCCCTGACCCGGACGATCAACCAAGAGCGACTTCGATGAAGGAGCTACACGAACTAGAGCCTTCCGTTCAAGGACCGTCGCACGCATGGTATTTGCCTTTTGAGGGCCAAGTTGACACAACCCTTGCCATGCAGACCTTATGTTCTGATGCCAGGGGCGTAACCTGGCATTGGGGCACTGCAGTTAAAGAGCTACATCCGGGTGAACTCGTCATTGGCGATGAAAAGCGTCAATTCGATTGGGTTTTTGATACGCGCGGCGTTGGTGCCAGACGCCTTAAACACCCTCACCCGACCGAGATTTCATGTCAAAATGTACGTGGCGTGCGCGGCGAGATATTCTGGGTACAAGCACCTGAAGTAGAATTAAATAGACCGCTTCGTTTATTGCACCCACGCTATCATGTGTATATCGTACCGCGCCAACACAATGTCTTTGTCATTGGCGCAAGCTCTATCGAAAGCGAGGACAGATCGCCAGTTAGCGTACGCACAACGGTCGAATTGTTGGCAGCAGCACATAGCGTGCTGCCTGGCCTGTCCGAGGGCAGAATTATTCATACCGAGACTAATTTACGCCCCGCATTAGTGGATAACTTTCCACGCATTGAAACTGAACAAGGCCTCAGCAGAATCAACGGTCTCTTTAGACACGGCTGGATGATTGCGCCGGCCATGATCGAGGAAGCAATTGAAGCCGCATTTAAAGCGCCTTTGCTGGCTCAATCCCAAGACGAGATTTAACATGATTACTGTAAAAGTTAATGGTGAAGAAAAACAACTTCCTTCAGACACCCAATTAGCCCAACTCGTTGAGATCTTACAGCAAGAGGCAGGCCAAGAACCTGACCCTGCACTGTTAGCAACTGCTGTTAATGAGGTTTTTATACCTCGCCAACAGCGCGCCGATTATAGACTAAAAGAACAAGATGAGATCTTTACCTTTTCACCAATTACTGGAGGCTAAGCAAAATGTCTGATGAATTTAACGTAGGTGGTGTCACCCTTAACAGTCGATTTTTTTTGGGCACTGCACTCTACCCCTCACCAAAGGTATTGGCTGATGCAATTGAAGCCGCTGAAACCGATGTAATTACAGTCGGTCTCAAGCGCCAATTACCGGCCGGGTCTAACCCCCTTAGCCAAAGCACCACCGAGGGTGTGGACAACCCTTTTTTCCAACTATTAAAACAAAGTGGCAAGTACTTATTACCCAATACGGCCGGCTGCAAAACAGCGCGAGAAGCGATCACTCTAGCTTATATGGCGCGCGAAATTTTTGAAACCAACTGGATTAAACTAGAGGTTATCGGTGATGATTACACCCTTCAGCCCGATCCCCTTAATCTCATCGAAGCTGCTGAGCAATTAGTTAAAGACGGCTTTGAAGTATTTCCCTACTGCACTGACGATCTGGTTACTTGTCGTCGCCTATTAGACGTAGGTTGTAAAGTTTTAATGCCATGGGGCGCGCCTATCGGTTCAGGCCAGGGCCTTACCAACCCTCATGCCTTACGTATTTTACGTGCACGCCTGCCTGAGGTACCCCTGATTGTTGATGCCGGCATTGGTTCACCTGCTGATGCTGCGCTAGCCATGCAAATGGGTTTTGATGGCGTATTGTTAAATTCTGCCGTAGCCAAAGCTCACGATCCGGTCAACATGGCAGAGGCCTTTAAACTGGCTATTCGCGCCGGTCGGCTTGCTTATAAAGCTGGCATCATGAGTAAACAAGATATGGCTTCGCCTAGCACACCAGTTACCGGTCGACCATTTTTACTGGACTAATCAATTAAAAAAGCCTGGACTCAACACCGAATCCAGGCTTTTTCATATCTCAAAACTAAGGAATTAGTTAGGGCACTTAGCAAAGCGCAAATAAGGAAGAACCTTATTCAGCTCACCGTATTTCTCAGTCGCTTGCTCGTCGTTTAGGCTAAGAGCAACAATCACATCCTCACCAGGCAACCAATCAGCAGGTGTAGCTAAAGCAACACCGTCGGTTAATTGAATAGCGTCTAAAGCACGTAAAATCTCAGCGAAGTTACGACCAACAGACATTGGGTAAGTCAATGTCAAACGAATTTTATTATCTGGACCGATGATAAATACAGTGCGTACAGTCGCGCTGTGAGCTGGCGTTCTGCCATCTGGCAAGTAAGCATCAGCCGGGAACATATCGTAAAGCTTAGCAACTTGTAATGAAGTATCGTCAATAATCGGGAAGTTAGCTGGCGTCTCTGCGAATTTACTGATGTCAGCCTTCCACTTAGTGTGATCATCAACTGCGTCAACAGATACACCAATTACCTTAGTGTTGCGCTTTTCAAATTCGGGTGATAAGCGAGCGACAGCACCAAATTCTGTAGTACACACAGGGGTAAAATCTTTAGGATGTGAGAAGATGATGGCATAGCCTTCACCAATCCACTCGTGGAAATTAATTTCACCTTCTGTAGTATTAGCGGTAAAATCCGGTGCGACATCATTAATACGTAACGACATATGCTCTCCTTAAACTTTTTAATTGATAAACAAAAACATTTTCTGCAACATGGTACATTGCTATGCATTAAGCACTGATCGCTAATTCACCTTAGACGACCTAATCAACAAATACTAACATAGTAAACTTCATTCTTTAAACGAATATTTACTACTTTAGATATAACTATTAGTAATTAATAACTTTAAAAAATATAATCTTTTTGTATAACTGAGGTTTAAATCTATGTTGGCTATTCTCAACATTACTTTGCCGCTTTTTTTATTGATAGGCATTGGTTACAGCGCCGTTAAATTAGGTTTTTTAAGCTTAGAGCACAACCGGGGACTAGGTAGTTATGTCCTGAACTTCGCCTACCCTGCCCTGGTGTTTAATGCCATTTCAACATTGGACATTACAAGCGCCTTTATTTATGAATATGTATTAATTTACGGTGGCATTAGCATTACCCTTTATTGGATAGGCGTTTTGATCAGCCTAAAAGTCTTGGGTCGTAACGCAGTTCAATCCGCACTAAATGGCTTAGGACTGATTTTCTGTAATACAGCATTTTTGGGCTACCCGGTCCTGGCGCAAGTGATTGGCTATGAAAAAGCAGCGATCTTTTTAAGCATGAACCTGCTATTTGAAAATCTTCTTGGTGTTTTGCCGACAATTCTGCTCTGTGAATTATCTGCAGGTAAGAAGAAAAATCTTTTCAAATTATTTCTCACCGCTCTTCAAAAAATCTTTAGTAGCCCACCCATTATTGCAATTATTAGTGGCCTGATATTCTCTCTACTAGGTTTAGGCGTGGTGGAACCGATTCGTAAAACACTCACCATGCTGAGTATCGCTGCAGCACCGGTTGCTCTTTTTGCAATTGGCGCCAACCTCAATGGCATCCGTTTTCGCTCCAGCATCAAAGGTGCCATACCTATTACGCTTGGCAAGTTAGTACTCTTTCCAAGTTTAATTTTTCTAGGTTTTACTCTTTTGGGTGTTGATGATTCAACCACTGTTATGTCCGGTGTTTTATTGGCCTCTGCACCTGCGGCCACCCTCTATGCTTTGATAGGAATTCAGTATGGCGAAGGACCCCGCCTCTCCGGCAACTTGATTGTGATGACATTGTCCTCATTTATCAGTTTAAGTGTGGTGTTGGCCCTCTGGGATTATTTCTATGGCTTCCCTATCCCACTGTAAATGCTTTCAAGATAAATTGTAACAGTCATGTAACTAGCCCTTGAAAGCTGAAAAATCGACCCTATAATTAGCACTCATAAGGGTAGAGTGCTAAAGCACACCCTTTCTAATGAGTTGTATTATTTTTTCTTATTCTTTAAGGAGTTCCCTATGGCATTGCGTCCTTTACAAGACCGCGTAATCATCAAGCGTTTAGACAATGAGCGCACGACTGCTTCAGGTATTGTTATCCCTGAAAGTGCTGCTGAAAAACCAGATCAAGGTGAAGTAATTGCTGTTGGTCCAGGCAAAAAAGCTGACAACGGCTCTATCATCGCTCTTGAAGTTAAGGTTGGCGATAAAGTACTATTCGGCAAATACTCTGGTCAAGCTGTAAAAGTTGATGGTGAAGACTTATTAGTTATCAACGAAGATGACATCTTAGCGGTTGTTGAATAATAGCTCTCCATAGACTACATATCGCTGCTTGAGCGTTAAATTAAGACAGCGAATATTTTTATATAAAGAATTTTTAATCCATCCTGAGTTATTCAGGTTTGATCAATTAAAGGAAAATAAACATGGCTGCAAAGCAAGTATTATTTGGTGATGATGCCCGTACGCGTATCATCCGTGGTGTTAACGTCCTCGCTGACGCTGTTAAAACCACCTTGGGCCCTAAAGGTCGTAACGTAGTTCTAGAGCGCTCTTTCGGTGCTCCTACTGTAACTAAAGACGGTGTATCTGTTGCTAAAGAAATCGAATTAAAAGACCGTTTTGAAAACATCGGCGCTCAATTAGTTAAAGAAGTTGCTTCTAAAACATCTGACAGTGCTGGTGACGGTACAACTACTGCTACTGTATTGGCTCAAGCAATTGTTCAAGAAGGTATCAAGTATGTTGCCGCAGGCATCAACCCAATGGATCTTAAGCGCGGTATCGACAAAGCCGTTGTAGTTGCTGTTGAGGAATTGAAAAAACTTTCTAAACCTTGCACTACCACTAAAGAAATCGCTCAAGTTGGTTCTATCTCTGCTAACAGCGATAGCTCAATCGGCGATATCATTGCTAACGCAATGGAAAAAGTAGGTAAAGAAGGCGTTATCACCGTTGAAGATGGTAAGTCTTTAGAAAACGAATTGGACGTTGTTGAGGGTATGCAGTTTGACCGCGGTTACCTATCGCCATACTTCATCACTTCTCCTGAAAAGCAAGTAGCTGCCCTTGAGGATCCATTTGTTCTTATCTATGACAAAAAAATCAGCAACATCCGCGACTTACTACCAGTACTTGAGCAAGTTGCCAAAACTAGCCGCCCGCTATTAATCATCGCTGAAGACGTTGAAGGCGAAGCCTTGGCTACATTAGTTGTCAACAACATCCGTGGCATCTTAAAAACCACTGCTGTAAAAGCACCTGGTTTTGGTGACCGTCGCAAAGCAATGCTTGAAGACATCGCTATCCTAACTGGCGGTACTGTTATTTCTGAAGAAACAGGTATGTCTTTAGAAACTGCTACTATCGAAATGCTCGGCCAAGCTAAGCGTATCGAAGTAGCTAAAGAAAGCACAACCGTTATTGATGGTGCTGGTGATAGCACAAACATCGAAGCTCGTGTTAAGCAAATCCGCGCTCAAATCGAAGAATCCACTTCTGATTATGACCGTGAGAAACTACAAGAACGTGTAGCTAAATTAGCCGGTGGTGTTGCAGTAATCCGTGTTGGTGCTGCTACTGAAGTTGAGATGAAAGAGAAAAAAGCTCGCGTAGAAGATGCTCTACACGCTACTCGCGCTGCTGTTGAGGAAGGTATTGTTCCTGGCGGTGGTGTTGCTCTAATCCGCACTAAAGCTGCTATCGCTACTCTTACTGGCGACAACGCCGACCAAGACGCTGGTATCCGCTTAATTCTTCGCGCTATCGAAGCCCCTTTACGCACTATCGTTTCTAACGCCGGCGAAGAGGAAAGTGTTGTAGTAAACGAAGTAGC
>JAAZFX010000028.1 GCA_012511555.1 Alcaligenaceae bacterium
CCCTCCTTTAGCTCTCTCTGCACAACAAACAGCAGACTTAATCGAATTAATCAAAAACCCACCAGCAGGTGAAGAGGAGTTCTTAGTTGATCTAATCACTCATCGTGTTCCTGCCGGTGTAGACAACGCCGCTAAAGTTAAGGCTTCTTATTTAGCAGCTGTTGCTTTTGGCGAAGAAAAAACGCCACTAATCAGTCCTGAAAAAGCCACTGAGCTTTTAGGCACAATGCTAGGCGGCTTTAATATCGCCCCGCTAGTTCAGTTGCTTGAAAATGAGCAATTAGGCCAAATCGCCGCTAATGCGTTTAAAAACACACTCCTCATGTTCGACGCATTCCACGATGTACGTGAAAAAGCTGAGGGCGGTAATAAATTCGCCAAAGAAGTATTACAAAGCTGGGCTGATGCCGAGTGGTTCACTAGCCGCCAAGGCGTAGCTGAAAGCTTTAAAATCACCGTCTTCAAAGTACCTGGCGAAACCAACACTGACGATTTGTCACCGGCGCCTGACGCAACAACGCGTCCTGACATCCCGATGCACGCCTTAGCCATGCTCAAAAACAAGCGTCCTGACGCGGCTTTTGAACCTGAAGAAGACGGTAAGCGCGGTCCAATCCAGTTTATCCAAGACCTCGCCAAAAAAGGCAACCTCGTTGCTTATGTAGGTGATGTAGTAGGTACTGGTTCTTCTCGTAAATCAGCTACTAACTCGGTACTATGGTTTACCGGTGAAGACATTCCTTTTGTTCCTAACAAGCGTTTTGGCGGTGTATGTTTAGGTAGCAAAATCGCTCCTATTTTCTACAACACCATGGAAGATGCCGGCGCCTTACCAATTGAGTTAGATGTTTCTCAAATGGAGATGGGTGACGAAATCGAATTACGCCCATACGAAGGTAAAGCTCTTAAAAACGGTGAAGTAATCGCTGAGTTTAAAGTTAAATCAGACGTATTATTTGACGAAGTTCAAGCCGGTGGTCGTATTCCATTAATTATTGGTCGTGGCTTAACTGCCAAAGCGCGCGAAGTTTTAGGTTTACCTGCGTCGACAATTTTCCGCTTACCAGAAGAGCCTGCTGATAATGGCAAGGGCTACACCTTAGCTCAGAAAATGGTTGGCCGCGCTTGTGGTTTAGCTGAAGGTAAAGGCGTACGTCCGGGCACTTACTGTGAACCACGCATGACCTCCGTTGGCAGCCAAGACACCACTGGCCCAATGACTCGCGATGAGCTAAAAGACTTGGCCTGTCTCGGCTTCTCTGCTGACTTAGTCATGCAGTCTTTCTGCCACACAGCTGCTTACCCTAAACCTGTAGACGTTAAGACTCACCATGAGCTGCCTGATTTCATCAGCACTCGCGGTGGTATTTCTTTGCGCCCGGGTGATGGTGTAATTCACTCTTGGTTAAACCGTATGTTATTACCTGATACAGTTGGTACAGGTGGTGACTCTCACACTCGTTTCCCTATCGGTATCAGCTTCCCGGCAGGTTCTGGTCTAGTTGCTTTCGCAGCAGCGACCGGTGTTATGCCGCTAGATATGCCTGAGTCTGTTTTGGTGCGATTCAAAGGCAAGATGCAGCCTGGCGTGACCTTACGTGACCTAGTTAATGCAATTCCTTTCTACGCAATTAAAAATGACTTGTTAACTGTTGCAAAACAAGGTAAGAAAAACATTTTCTCTGGTCGTATTTTAGAAATCGAAGGTCTACCTGATCTTAAGGTTGAGCAAGCTTTCGAATTAAGTGATGCATCAGCTGAGCGTTCTGCTGCTGGTTGTACTGTTCGCTTAAATAAAGAGCCAATCATCGAGTATCTAAACTCCAACATCACTTTATTGAAGTGGATGATCGCCAATGGCTACGAAGATGAGCGTTCATTAGCTCGCCGTATCCGCGGCATGGAAGAGTGGTTAGAAAACCCTCAACTATTAGAGCCGGATGCAGATGCTGAGTACGCTGCTGTTATCGAAATCGATTTAGCAGAAATTCACGAGCCTATCGTTGCTTGCCCTAATGACCCTGATGATGTCAAGACCTTATCAGATGTTTCTGGCGTGACAATCGACGAGGTGTTTATTGGTAGTTGCATGACCAACATCGGTCACTTCCGTGCCGCCTCTAAACTTCTTGAAAACAAGCGTGACATCCCTGTACGTTTATGGGTTGCTCCTCCAACCAAGATGGACCAAAAGCAATTAACCGAAGAAGGCCACTATGGTACTTTCGGTGTTGCCGGTGCCCGTATCGAGATGCCCGGTTGTTCACTATGTATGGGTAACCAAGCACAGGTTAGAGAAGGCGCTACCGTGATGTCTACAAGTACTCGTAACTTCCCGAACCGTTTAGGTAAAAATAGTAATGTTTACCTAGGCTCAGCGGAATTAGCGGCTATTTGTTCTCGTCTCGGCAAGATCCCTACACGTGAAGAGTACCTGGAAAACATGGGCATTATTGACGAAAATAGTGACCAAATCTATCGCTACATGAACTTCAACGAAATCGAAGATTTCCAAGAGATCGCTGATAGCGTCGAACTCTAATTAGCTACTCTTAGCTCTTTAGAAAGGGGTTGGTTTTGATAACTAACCCCTTTTTTAATGATCGATTCAAGGCTTTTATTAAAGCCGCTCAGACCCTAACAAAGCTTTTAGAATCCTAGCTACAACTCATCATGACAGCTTCTGTAATTTAATAGCAGACCATGATTAAAAGAGGTATGATTAAAGTAACTATGATTTTTATTTGCCAACTTTTTTCCGCAGAATTAGAAGATGAATGATTTAACTAAAACAAAAAGCACTGACTTCCGTGTAGAAGATAAATTTTCGCAGCGTGCGATTAATTTATCTGGCTCGGTTATTCGTGAGATCCTAAAAGTTACTGAAAGACCCGATGTGATTTCATTTGCCGGCGGACTTCCATCACCCAAAGGTTTTCCCAACACCGCTCTACTTGAAGCCTTTACCAAGGTCCTAACTGATAGTCCTGAGATTGCTTTGCAATACGGTCCGACTGAGGGTTACCGTCCGCTACGCGAGTGGATAGTACAGGATTTCGCCAAGCGTGGTGTACAGATTTCTGTTGATGAGGTGCTGATTGTTTCAGGCTCCCAACAAGCCTTAGATTTATTAGGCAAGCTTTTTATTGATGACGGCGCAAAAATTTTAGTCGAATCACCCTCTTATTTAGGTGCACTACAGTCTTTTTCTGTACAAAACCCACAATACGCGACAGTAGAAACTGACGATCAAGGCATGATTCCCGCTGATATCACAGCAGACAAAGCCAAGGATGCCCGTTTTATTTACGCTTTGCCAAACTTCCAGAACCCAACCGGCATTACCATGACCCTAGCGCGTCGTCAGGAATTAGTAGATACCTGCGCCAAGTACGGTTTACCGATCATTGAGGACGACCCTTATGGTGAGCTACGCTTTGAGGGTGAGCACCTGCCTTCTTTATTAGATTTAGGACGCAAGGCCGGTGCTACTGTTATTCGCATGGGTTCTTTCTCTAAAATTCTTGCACCGGGGTTACGCCTTGGCTTTGTCGTTGCTCCTGCCACCGTCATCAACAAAATGGTTCAGCTTAAGCAAGCAACTGACTTACATACCCAAACCATTTCGCAAATGGCTGTGTATGAGGCTCTCAAGGGTGATTTCTTAGCTCAACATTTACCCACTGTGCGCGAACTCTATCGTAAACAGTGTCACTTTATGCTGGACGCACTTAGCGAGTATTTCCCGGATAGCTGCAAATGGACACGACCAACAGGTGGTATGTTTATTTGGGCAAGCGTGCCGGAGCACATTGATACTGCTGCCATTCTCCCGCAAGTGGTTGAGGAATGCAAGGTCGCCTATGTGCCGGGTATGCCGTTTTATACAGACCTCAACAAAGCCCCTAAAAACAATCTGCGTTTAAGCTTTGTTACCGTGTCTGAGGATAAAATCAAAGAAGGTATCAGTAGTTTAGGTAGATTTATTAATAACTTATCCTAAATCCGGGGCCTAACACTCTCGGTTCCTTCTTGATAAGTTATTAAAAAGCTTTAACAAATTAATCAAAAGGAGTAAGAGATGGTTTATAACAGCACATTAAAAGACCTTGGGCTGAAACATGCTCAAGGGTCTTATTACTCATTGCCCGAACTTGGCAAAATATTGGACGCAGACGTTAATCGTCTGCCCCATTCCATTCGTATTGTACTCGAATCCGTTTTACGCAACTTTGACGGTCAACGCATTACCGAAGAGCATGTCAAACAAGTCGCCAATTGGCAGCCCAATGCCAAACGCGTCGATGAGATCCCTTTTGTCGTCGCACGCGTTGTCTTGCAGGATTTTACCGGCGTTCCCCTACTTGCCGATATTGCTGCGATGCGCGGTATTGCACAAAAAAACGGCCATAATCCTAAACTCATTGAACCTATGGTGCCGGTGGATTTAGTCGTTGACCACTCGATCATGATTGACTATTTTGGTAGTCAAGATGCGCTTGACCTCAATATGAAGGTTGAATTTGAGCGTAATCGCGAGCGCTATGAATTCATGAAATGGGGTATGCAGGCTTTTGACACCTTTGGTGTAGTGCCCCCCGGTTTTGGTATCGTGCACCAAGTCAACCTTGAGTATTTTGCTCGCGGTGTTTATAAAGATCAACGCAATGTCTACTACCCTGACAGCTTAGTCGGTACCGATAGCCATACCACCATGATTAATGCCATTGGTGTGGTTGGTTGGGGCGTTGGTGGCATTGAGGCTGAAGCAGCGATGCTCGGTCAACCTGTCTATATCCTCACTCCTGACGTAATTGGTGTTGAGCTTAGCGGTCAATTAAATCCCGGCGTCACTGCCACTGACCTGGTTCTGACAGTCACCAATATGCTACGTTCTGCAAACGTGGTGGGTAAATTCGTCGAGTTCTGTGGCGAAGGTACGGCAAGTCTAACTGTGCCCGACCGTGGCACCATTGCCAATATGGCGCCTGA
>JAAZFX010000192.1 GCA_012511555.1 Alcaligenaceae bacterium
CATGAACTTCACTGATACTACGGACTACCCCGTCATCATCTGTGTATTGGCGATTTTTAATACGCCCCCTCAACCACAGCTTATCACCTACATCCATATAGTCACTAACACGCTGTGCTAAATTACCTTTAAATAAAACAATATGCCACTGCGTATCAGTTAGCAGATCACCACTTGAGTTATCGCGCCATTTCTCAGTCGTCGCTAGCGATAAACGGACATGCGGTTTACCATCTTGAAAATGTCTAAGTTCAGGCGGGTGCCCTAAATTACCCATCAATACTACTTCATTAATGCAAGAAGTCATATCTCTCTCCTTTATTGGAAAATAAAAACGCTTCTACAAAAAGCAAAAGCGCCAAGGCTTTATTACCTTATTTATTACTGTAGAGCACTTGAAGTACTTTGCCATCCGTAACTGGCGTTATTTGTCCACCATCAAAAAGAGCCTGACTAAACCGCAATTAGGTCTAGCAATCTTTTTTTGATTACTTTAAGATGGTCTTATTGTCTTTAACAACTAATAAAGGATGTGCGATGGCTCTTGTATATGATCTACACCCTGATGATCCACAGCAACGTTTAATCAACCAAGCAGCAGGTCTATTGGCTAATGGTGGTATTTTAGCAATACCGACCGATTCCAGTTATGCATTAGTAGCAAGACTGGACGACAAAGATGCAGCCGACAAACTGCGCACCCTGCGTGGTTTAGATGATCGTCATCATTTAACTCTACTCTGCCGTGATTTATCTGAAATAGCCAAATTTGCGAAAGTAGATAATCAACAATATCGTCTGTTAAAAACTGCCACTCCCGGCCCCTGGACTTTTATTTTAGAAGCAAGCAAAGATGTACCAAAACGAGTACACCACCGCTCACGCAAGACTATAGGTATCCGCGTCCCTGAGCATAAAATTGCCTTAATGTTTTTAGAAACCGTGGGGGAACCTTTACTGGCTACCACTTTTATTGCTCCAGGCAAAGAAACTCCATTTACCAATATCGAAGATTTCCAGGCTGATTATCAGCATGAATTAGCCGGCATCATTAATGCGGGTTCTTGCTCCGGTGTCGGCACAACAGTGATTGACTTAACTCAAACTCCAGCTGAAATTATTCGTCGCGGCTCTGGCGACCCAGCCACTATCGGTTTATAAACTTCACGCAAAACCTCATTTGTATATTAAGGCACATTGCTTAACAATTTGTTATAGCCTGTGCCTTAATATTCTGCATTTGAAGATGATTTTTTCATGTAAACTAAGGGGCTAAGGCTATTATTCAGATTCTGACGTTTTGTTATTTAAGGATGTAATTATGTCAAGCAACTCTTACCCTGTTTTTAGGGGTAGTATTCCAGCGTTAATCACCCCTATGCTGCCAAATGGCGATGTGGATTTTGAGGCGTTTAAAAAGCTGGTCGATTGGCATGTACAAGAAAAAAGTGACGGCTTAGTTATCATCGGCACGTCTGGTGAATCGCCGACGATTGATTTTAAAGAACATGCTGCTTTACTTTCTACCGCAGTAGAATTTGCCGACGGTCGTATTCCAATTATCGCCGGCGTCGGTGGCAACTCCACCAAAGAGGCCCTTCACTTAACCCGTGAAGCAGAAAAAGCGGGAGCTCAAGCTGGCTTATCGGTTGTACCTTACTACAATAAGCCAACCCAAGAAGGTATCTATCAGCACTTTAAATACATTGCAGAAAATAGTACTTTACCAATTATTTTATATAATGTACCGGGTCGCACCGTGGCTGACATGTCCAATGAGACGGTCTTGCGTTTAGCAGAGGTCCCCGGCATTATCGGCATTAAAGATGCCACAGGAGACATAGCTCGTCTTGGTAATCTCATGAAGCACAAACCGGCAGATTTCCAGGTATTGAGCGGTGATGATCCAACCGCCGCAGCTTTGATTTTACTCGGTGGCCAAGGCAATATTTCCGTTACTGCCAACGTGACACCACGCCTTATGCATGACTTATGTTTTGCGGCACTTGAGGGAGATCTTGTCAAGGTACGCGAACTTAATGCTAAGCTCTCAACTCTTAACAAAGTTCTTTTTGCTGAGGCAAACCCTATACCGGTTAAATATGCTTTAGCAAAAATGGGCAAGACCGAGTTAGGCTACCGCTTACCCTTGGTTGAACCATCAGATGCTACTAAGGCATTAGTTGATGCCGCCCTAAAAGAAATTGATTTAATTTAATTAAAAGAGCCATTCCATAAGGAATTACTATACATGCTAAAACTGCACACAAAATTTCGTTTCTTGGCCTTAGCTGCCGGCACCACAGTTGTTATGGCTGGTTGTAGCACTGTTGACGATTTGCTCGGCCAAGATCAAGTTGATTATAAGAGTACCGTCCGCGCTGATCCTTTGAGTTTACCACCCGACTTATCTGATACTCAGATTAATAATCCGCAGTACAGCATTACCGGCAATACGACCTCTGCACTCGCTTATAACGAATCCCAAGAAAGAGCAGCAGCATCCAACCAGGGCTTAAATGTCTTACCGGAAGTTGCCGGCATGAAGGTCATACGCAGCGGCAATACCCGCTGGCTGCAGCTTGATGCAGACCCTAATCTGGTCTATCCGCGCCTAATTTCCTTCTGGAACAATGAGGGCTTCACGATCAATCGCGACAACCCGCAAGCCGGAATTATCGAAACTGATTGGGCTGAAAACCGTGCCAAAATTCCCGGCAACTTTTTACGCCGTGCATTAGGTTCAATTGTTGACATGGTCTCAGACAGTGGCGAACGTGAGCGTTTCACTACCCGTTTAGAACGTTATGGTAATACAACCGAAGTTTATATCAATCACCAACGCATGGTTGAAACAGCCATGGATCGTGATGGCACAACTTTCAAATGGTTACCTGCTGAAGAAGATCCAGGCCTAAACGCCGTTATGCTATCTCGTCTTATGGCCTTCTTAGGTGCTGAAGAAGAGCGTGCACAAAATGCTGTACGCAATGCACAAGAAGTTTCTTCCAGTGCTTCAGCTGGTTCAGCAGGTGCAGCAACACAGCAATTAAGTCCTATTTCCGGCCAAACCGCGTTAAGTTCACCGCTTCCTGCCGATGATACTTGGCGTCGTGTTGGCTCCTCTCTAAATAGTGCTGGCTTTACTATTGATGAATCCGATATGGCTAGTGGTACTTATGTCATTCGTTACCTAGATACAGATACAGGTGAAAAGCGTCAAGCTAGTAACTTCATTAGTCGTTTATGGGGTGATGAAGGCAATATCACACCGGCGCCTTACACAATTAAAGTTACCCCTCAAGCAGGTGGTTCGGTAATTTCTGTCTTTAACAAAGAAGGCCAAGCTGAAGACTCCACCACCGGCGCACGTATCCTTAGAGTAATTGCTGAGCGCTTCTAAAATCAAAGCCACTCAACTCAAGCAAGTCACCTTATAAAAGACTCCAAAATTCATTTTTTGGAGTCTTTTACTTTTTCTCCTTAGATTTCTGCAATAAAATAATAGCGTGGATCATTATCAAAAAAACCACTATAAAAAAACCAAGAATAAAGCCCACTAAAATATTGCTCGTAACAATCCAAAAAACGACTGTTAAAACAAGGGTGCACAATATCCAACGACGATTAATCCATTCAAATAAAGTTGATACTTTAGATTTAAACTTACTCACTTAAAAACCTTTTCTTTAAATCTCTGAAAATTATCCCAACGCTTTGATACAAGCTGTTACTCATACAAATTTTATCGGCTTAACCCTAATAATAAAAACTCTAATAATAGAGCATAATACAAAGTGAACGTCCACAAGACGCTAACGATAAAAGCGCAGATTACCCATTTGCGTAAATCACAATTAGGAGACAGCACGGATGAATAAAGCAATTAGCAGTCCGTTTGATAATACTACTTCAACAGTAGACAGACCAAGTGGAGCTGATGTATCAACATCAAAAACAAGCAATTTAGCTCCCGGTCATGAGAATATTACCCTAGATACCAAATACACTGCCCATCATGGTCGTGTATTTATGAATGGTACACAGGCGTTAGTGAGACTTCCTCTGATTCAAAAGTTGCGTGATAAGCAAAATGGCCTTAATACAGCCGGCTTTATCTCAGGTTATCGAGGCTCCCCTTTAGGTAATGTCGACTTAGCCTTGTGGAAGGCACAAAAGCATCTTGAAAAACATGACATTGTGTTCCAACCAGGACTTAACGAAGACTTAGCTGCCACAAGCGTTTGGGGCACACAGCAACTCAACTTATTCCCCGAGGCTACCCGTGAAGGTGTGTTTTCGATGTGGTACGGTAAGGGTCCTGGCCTGGACCGCTCCATGGACGTTTTTAAGCACGCCAACAACGCCGGCACCTCTAAGCACGGCGGTGTCTTGTTAATAGCTGGCGATGACCACGGTGCTAAGTCCTCTACGGTGGCGTATCAGTCTGAGCACATATTACAGGCAGCAGGAATTCCAGTACTTTACCCCTCTACCGTCCAAGAATATTTAGACTTCGGTATTCATGGCTGGGCAATGAGTCGTTACTCCGGGCTATGGGTCAGTATGAAATGCGTTACTGACGTAGTCGAATCCAGTGCTTCTGTCGATGTAGATATTAACCGCGTAAAAATTAACTACCCTAAGGATTTTAAACTACCCGAAGACGGTTTGAATATTCGTTGGCCTGATACCGCCTTGGCTCAAGAAGTACGCTTAAACAACTATCGTTGGTATGCCGCACTGGCTTATGTGCGTGCTAACAAAATCGATCGCATCGTGATTGATTCTCCCAATGCAAAGTTTGGCATCATGACTGCAGGCAAGGCCTACCTTGATGTACGCCAAGCTTTAATTGACTTGGGTCTTACTAAAGAAACTAGTGCTACGCTAGGCATCCGCCTGTACAAGGTAGGTTGTGTATGGCCCCTAGAAGCTCAGGGGGCACGAGAGTTTGCTGCTGGCCTGGACGAGATTCTAGTCGTCGAAGAAAAGCGCCAAATTATGGAGTACGCTATCAAGGAAGAGCTATATAACTGGCGTGATGACGTACGTCCTGAGGTCTACGGCAAGTACGACGCCAAAGAAGATGGAGGCGGCGAATGGTCTGTACCTCGTGGCCCATGGCTACTTCCACCTAATGCCGAATTATCTCCTGCAATAATCGCTAAAGCTATTGCGCAGCGCTTATTAAAGCGCAACCTGCCGGCAGAAATTCGTGCCACCATCGAGGCTCGTTTAGCTATTATTCGCGCCAAAGAAAAAGACAGTCTACGTATTTCGGTAGTGACTGATCGTAAACCTTGGTTCTGCTCTGGCTGTCCACACAACACCTCTACTCGTGTGCCTGAAGGCTCTCGAGCAGTCGCAGGTATTGGCTGTCACTATATGACGATTTGGATGGATCGCAATACTGATACCTTCACCCAAATGGGTGGTGAGGGTGTGACTTGGATTGGTCAGCAACACTTCACTAACACCAAGCATATTTTTGCCAACTTGGGCGATGGTACTTACTTCCACTCTGGCATCCTGGCTATACGCGCTGCGATTGCTGCCAAAGCTAATATTACTTATCGTATTTTATTTAATGATGCGGTAGCAATGACCGGTGGTCAACCGGTTGATGGCACACTCACTGTACCAATGATTAACGCTACTCTCGTTGCTGAGGGCGTAAAAAAAGTGGTGATTGTCAGTGATGAACCAGAGAAATATAAAGGTGTAACCTTAGTTAACAATCCTGAAATTCACCACCGTGATGACTACGATGCGGTAATGGAGGAGATGCGCCAGACCGAAGGTACAACAATTATCATTTATGACCAAACCTGTGCCACAGAAAAACGCCGACGCCGTAAGCGTGGTACCTATCCTGACCCACAGCGCCGTGTCTTTATCAACGATGAGGTCTGTGAGGGCTGCGGTGATTGCAGCGAAAAGTCTCATTGCTTATCAGTAGAGCCTTACGAAACACCACTTGGTACTAAGCGCCAAATTAACCAATCAAGTTGCAATAAGGACTTCTCCTGCGTGAAAGGCTTTTGTCCGAGCTTTGTCACTGCAGAAGGCGCAGAGATGATAAAACCTAAAATCGAAGGCTCTAATATTCCGGTATTAGACAAGGACATGCCAGAACCCGAATTACCTACTATTAGTAGAGCCTATAATATCCTGGTACCAGGTGTTGGTGGTACTGGTGTTGTAACTGTAGGAGCTATTCTTGGCATGGCTGCACACTTGGAAAGTAAAGGTGTACATGTCCTAGATATTACCGGATTAGCTCAAAAAGGCGGTGCTGTCATTAGTCACATACAAATCGGCTATCAACCATCCGATCTTTATGCTACGCGAATCGGCATTGGTGAAGCAGACTTGATTTTAGGTTGTGATTCACTTGTTGCTGCTTCTAAAGAAATCACCTCAAAAGCGCAAAAGGGTCGTACTTGGGGCGCCATCAATCAAGCTAAGGTACCGACTGCTGAAATTATCGCTAATCGCAAATGGCGCTATCCAAGTAAAATCACCGAATACGATATCAGGGATGTATTGGGTGAGGACAATGTCAAATTTTTTGATGCTAATCGTAAAGCCTTAAAACTACTCGGTGATACCATTTTCGCTAACCCCCTACTTATGGGCTATGCGTGGCAACTTGGGAAAATCCCTTTACACTATGAGAGTCTGATGCGCGCTTTCGAATTAAATAATGTCGCCATCGACAAAAACAAAGAAGCATTCGAATGGGGCCGACATTTAGCTATCCACGGGCCTGACTCAGTCAATACTGATCCTATCTCAATGCCTGCAATTGATGATGACGATAACAACATCGCCAAGCCCATCACCATGGTAGAAAGCCTTGACGCACTGATCGAGCGCCTTAGCAATCGTTTAGTGGAATATCAAAACGCAAAGTATGCCGAGCAGTTTAAGCAAGTTGTTGCTTCTGTACGTGAAGTAGAACATAGCGTCGCCGGCAGCCATGCCCGTCGACTGACACAGACTGTAGCGCGCAATCTGCACAAACTAATGGCATACAAAGACGAGTATGAGGTAGCCAGACTCTATCTACGTAAAGAGTTTTTTGAACGCCTAAGACGCCAATTCGAAGGCGAACCGGGCAAGGACTACCAATTGTATGTACACCTGTCTCCACCAAGCTTAAAAATGAAAGGTGCTGATGGTACACCTCGCAAGAAAAAATACGGTCCTCGTATCTTTACCCTATTCAAGATACTGACTAAATTGAAGTTCTTGCGTGGCACGGCATTTGACCCATTTGGCAAACATCCGGATCGTGTGTTGGAGCGTCAACTGATTGTTGACTACTTAGACACACTTGAGCAAATCAAATTATCCTTAAGTGATAATAACTATGACATTGCTTTGGAGTTGGCTAATTACCCTGACGATATTAGGGGGTACGGTCCGATCAAGGAGAAGTCACTTGTAGTCGTAACACAGAAAAGAGAAAAACTGCTTAAGCAATTAATTTCTAATACTAATTTGGCTGCATAAGAAATTTTTACTTGCTTAAAAGTAGCTTACAATAGGAAAATAGAAAGTCAGTAACCCCTCTATTTTCCTATTACATGATCATGAGCTACTTAGAAAACGTCTTTAGTCAATTTCACCAAAACAATCCTCATCAACCTGAGTTTACCCAAGCGGTAAGTGAAGTGCTGGAGACTTTAGCTCCTTTGTTTATCCGCGAATCAAAATACGAAGAGCATAGTATTTTAGAACGTATCATTGAACCTGAAAGACAAATTGTTTTCCGGGTCGCATGGACTGATGATGCTGGTAAAATAAGAGTCAACCGAGGTTTTCGCATTCAGTACAACTCAACCCTTGGTCCATTTAAGGGTGGCATTCGTTTTCACCCCACCGTTTCTCCCAGTGTCATCAAGTTTCTCGGCTTTGAACAAATCTTCAAAAACGCCTTAACCGGTTTATCAATAGGCGGTGCCAAAGGTGGAGCTGACTTTGACCCTAAGGACAAGTCTCCTGGTGAGGTGATGCGCTTCTGTCAGGCTTATATGACAGAGCTTTATCGTCATATAGGTGCTACTGTCGATGTGCCCGCCGGTGATATCGGCGTAGGTTCTAGAGAAATTGGTTATATGTTCGGTCAATACAAGCGTATCACAGGCTGCTACGAGGGTGTACTCACCGGCAAAAGACCTCTTTGGGGTGGCTCCCTTGCCCGCACTGAAGCGACTGGTTATGGTTGCGTATATTTTGCCCAACATATGCTTAAAGCACGCAATAGAGATATGGAAGGCAGGATTTGTGTGGTTTCCGGTGCTGGTAATGTCGCAATCTATACGATTGAAAAGCTGCAACAACTAGGGGCTATTCCTGTTACTTGTAGTGATTCTCGCGGGTTTATTTATGACAAGCATGGCATCAACCTGCAGACACTTCAGTCACTCAAAGAAGGCGCCAATGAAAGTCTGGAGCTGTATCTAAAGTATCACCCTGATGCAACCTACACGCCGGTTAGTGATTATCCAGAAGGACACAACGGAGTTTGGTCCGTACCATGTGATCTAGCATTCCCTTGCGCCACTCAAAACGAACTAAACGCCAATGATGCTCAAACCTTATTAAATAATGGCTGTATTTTAGTGTCTGAAGGTGCCAATATGCCTTCAACTCCCGATGCAGTTGAATTATTTCTCAAGTCTAAAATCCTTTATGGTCCAGGCAAGGCAGCCAATGCCGGTGGCGTCGCAACCAGTCAATTAGAGATGGCACAAAACGCCAGCATGCAGCAGTGGAGCTTTGAGCAGGTAGATAGTCGCCTTAAACGAATTATGGCAAATATTTATCGACAATGCGCCAATACAGCTGAGGAATTTGGTGAACCTCACAACCTGGTGTTAGGAGCAAATATCGCCGGCTTCCGCAGAGTTGCCGATGCCATGATTGAACAAGGGGTTTATTAGTCCGTAAGTGTCCGATGAACACCGATTGACAAATGAATTAACGGGGTATCGATTATTTCGGTACCCCGTTAAGTTGTTGGTGTTATTGCTCTGCGGTTGCTGCGTGCCAACGGTGCGGTAAGAGTTCGTC
>JAAZFX010000193.1 GCA_012511555.1 Alcaligenaceae bacterium
AACTCTTACCGCACCGT
Source organism: Alcaligenaceae bacterium (assembly GCA_012511555.1). Classification (GTDB taxonomy): domain Bacteria; phylum Pseudomonadota; class Gammaproteobacteria; order Burkholderiales; family Burkholderiaceae_B; genus Oligella. The sequence continues at coordinate 18 of JAAZFX010000193.1, forward strand.
TGGCACGCAGCAACCGCAGAGCAATAACACCAAAAACTTAACGGGGTACCGAAACAATCGATACCCCGTTAATTCATTCGTCAATCGGTGATCATCGGACGCTTACTAATGCTCAAGGTATTAGAAGAACAAAAACATTTAAGCCTAGTTGACCACGGCGCCGGTAAGTCTTATCTGGGCTTTATTCTTTATGACTTGCTCTTAAAAGAATACCCCCAAGCTCATGTCTATGGCATTGAGTTTAGAGAGCAATTAGTTAAAAGCTCTGAGGACTTAGCAGACAAGCTAGGATTTACTCATGGCATGAGCTTTAAGGCCATGAGCGTTGAAGAGGCGATGGAGTCTACTGATATTCCTGATAAAGTCGACATTACGACGGCGTTGCACGCCTGTGACACCGCCACAGATGATGCAATTCGTTTTGCCCTAGAACGTCAATCCAAATACATTGTGCTCGTGCCTTGCTGTCAAGCCGAGGTGGCAGCACATCTACGTCAAAACAAAAATACCGCTATCAAGGAAAACAGCCTTTCTGAAATCTGGCGTCACCCTATACATACTCGCGAATTTGGCAGTCACATCACCAATGTATTACGTTGTTTACAACTTGAAGCCCGTGGCTATCAAGTAACCGTGACCGAATTAGTGGGATGGGAACACTCGATGAAGAATGAGCTGATTATTGCTCGCAAGGTCGCTAAATTCAAAAAAAGTGCTCGTGAACGCCAATTGGAGATTATAAAAGAGCTTGGTTTAGAGGAAATGACTGAGCGTTTTGCTTATTAATTTTTTTATTAAGACACAATAAACATCAGAGTAACGTGTTAATAAATTGACTTGCTCTGTTAAAATAACCCTTTACCCCTAATTTAATAGTTAATCAAAAGGATGCTCGCATATGTCAACTATTGAACGCAAACAAAGCGGTCCATTAATGTCTAAAATCGTTATCAACAATGGCACCGTTTACTTATCCGGCATCGTGCCTTCACCAGAAGCTGAAGGCAAGGATATCACCACTCAAACCCAAAGCGTTTTAGAGCAAATTGATGCGTTACTTCAAGAAGCCGGTACTGACAAAAGTCGTTTACTGACTGCAGCAATCTGGCTCAGTGACATCGAAAATGACTTCTCCGCTATGAATGTTGTCTGGGGTGAGTGGTTAGACCCTAATGGCATCCCTACGCGCGCTACAGTAGAAGCTAAACTAGCTCGTCCTACTGTTAATGTCGAAATTCAGGTTACTGCTGCACTCTAGTTCTATCACACAGCACATTAATGCCTTAATAGGAACCGGGGATAAAGTATCCTTAGTTCCTGCTTCATTTAAAAAAGAGGCGCGCTCTCTCGCTTCTTTCTTGTTTTCCAACGAAGCTCCATGCAATAGCCTCAGTTTTACCAGCATTTATATTTTATGCTTTTCATTGATAAGCTAAGGAAGGTTAGAATGAGTAAAGTAGAGGAGCGGAGCACCGCTCAACCGGAGATTGATCAAACCCGAAAAAGGATTATCATTATCATTCTCAGTGCGATTTTCATGTCTTTACTTAGTGTGAGTATCATCAATGTTGCCCTACCTTCAATTCAAAGCAGTTTAAATGCGAGTTTTGCCGATCTTCAATGGATTCTAGCTGGTTATACCCTGAGTTTTGGAGTGTTTTTAGTCGGTGCAGGCCGTGCTGGTGACCTCTTTGGTCGTGGTGCCTTATTTATCTTTGGTGCTTTTTTATTTACTATTTCCTCTATTGCTTCAGGTCTCGCAACCGACCCCGCATTTTTAAATGCTGCCCGTATCGTACAAGGCATCGGGTCAGGTTTATTAACCCCTCAAGGGGTAGGCATGATTCAGCAATATTTTCATGGTAAAGAGCGTGGTTGGGCTTTTGGTCTATTTGGCAC
>JAAZFX010000194.1 GCA_012511555.1 Alcaligenaceae bacterium
AAAAATTATAATAAGGCAAAAAAGAACTACCCATAATGCAATCCGTATCTGATTCAAGATGCAGTGGTAATATGCTGATATAATTTTGCATCGGCGTAGATGCGAGACATTCAGTTAGTCAACTGGGATTTGGTGATAATGGACGAGGCACATAAACTGCGTAACGTCTACAAGCGTAACAATGTCATGGGAAACAACCTAAAGCAGGCTCTTAAAGGTAAAAAGAAGCTGCTTCTTACCGCAACCCCACTCCAAAATAATCTGATGGAACTTTACGGCCTTGTCAGCATTATTGATGAGAGGGTTTTTGGCGACCCTGATATTTTTCGTGAGGCATATGTTAATGTGTCGAACATCGAACTCAGGAACAGGAACTTAAAAACACGCTTACATAATTTCTGCAAGAGAACATTGCGTCATCAAGTACGAGAATATGTTCCTTACACGGACAGGACAGTCATTTTATCGACTTATACACCAAGCCCTGATGAAGAGAAGTTGTACAATGACGTGTCTAATTATTTACAACGTGAGAGGCTTCATGCGTTCCCGCAAGGGCAACGCCAACTTTTGATGTTAGTAGCTCGAAAACTTCTGGCGTCATCCTCAATGGCAATCCACGGTACGCTGTCCACAATCATTGAGCGGTTAAATTTGAAATTGACCGATTATGAAGCTCAGTTAAACCTTACCGACCTCGATGATTACGATGGCATAGAGGAACTTATCGATGGTGAAAACGGCGATGGAGACTGTGGTGCAACTGATGAGCTTACGGCGGACTACGAAGGCATTAAACAAGAAATTGAGGACTTGAGGCAGTATGCTGAACTCGCTGATAGTATTAAGACAAACGCCAAAGGTGATAACTTGCTCTTAGCTCTTGAAGAAGGGTTTAAGAGAAATGAGGAACTTGGAGGGGCGAGGAAAGCCGTCATTTTTACTGAGTCCAAACGAACTCAACGCTATCTAATGAATCTGCTTACCCAGAACGGATATGACGGGCAGATTGTGTTTTTAGATGGCTCAAACTCTGACCCTGTATCTAACCGCGTTTACAGTGAATGGAAAGTGCGTCATAAGGATGATGGAATGATTTCCGGCTCAATGGCAGCAGACAAGAAATCTGCAATTATTGAAGAGTTCCGAAATAACGCTTCAATACTTATCGGCACAGAAGCGGCCGCCGAAGGTATAAACCTGCAGTTCTGCAATATAGTCGTTAACTACGATTTGCCATGGAATCCGCAACGCATAGAGCAACGCATAGGGCGTTGTCACCGCTATGGGCAAAAAAATGATGTTATCGTTATAAACTTTCTGAACAACGGCAATGCCGCAGATGAAAGGGTGTATCAACTTCTTTCACAGAAATTCAGACTATTTGAAGGCACCTTTGGTTCATCTGATGAAGTTTTAGGCGCAATCGAGGATGGAGTGGACTTTGAAAAGCGCATTCTTGATATTTATCAGACCTGCCGAAAACCTGATGAAATAAAAGCAGCTTTTGACGCTTTGCAGTCGGAGTTATCTGATCAGATAGACGAGAGGATGACAGAGGCCCGGCAATCAATTTTAGATAACTTTGATGAAGAAGTATCTGTACGGTTGAAGGATTGCCATACCAATACAATAATGGAGCTTGATCGGTTTTCGCAGTGGCTTTTCAGCTTTTTTGTGATGCAGGGCGCAGAACGTGTTGAACCCCTCAACCAATGGCGATTTAAATATAAAACTAATGGCGAAACAAAGACCTATAATCTTCGTTGGCGCGATGCAGAGGAACAGCATGATGAGTTCCTGCGCCGAGACGGTGAATTAGTAAGCGATTGGATTAAATGTGTTATGAAACCCGGCAAGTTACCGGAAGTAGAGATTCAATTCATGCACTCAATGCTACCAACAGCAGAGCGCATAAGCTTTTTAGACAGCCATCCAAATTTGAAGAATGGAATAATTTCCATTGATAAACTGACGCACAAGGGTATCGAAAACGAGGAGCACCTTATCTTTTCAGTCATAACAAATGATGGAACTTATATTGATGATGATATGCTCGAACGTATTATGAGACTGAGAGCCACTGTGGTCGGTGAATGTTCCCCTGAAACTGCAGACATTATTACCCAGAGGCAAGAACGGATTGCAAACCAAAAAGCTGAGATTGCCGAACGTAATATGAGGTTCTTCTTGGAGCAGGAAGCCCAGATGGAGGCTTATACCGAAGATCTGAAAGACGGCTTGCAAAAATATCTAAAAGCGGCAAGGAAAGAAATCGCTGAAAAGAAAAAAGAGCGCCGAGCATTAAAAGATGTCGGCACTCTTGAAGAAATGTTGGATAAATCGGCTGAAATAAACAAACTCGAAACAGCACTGAAGAAGAAGCAACGCGAACTCTACGATGAAGAAGATAGGTTAGAGCGTGAGCGTGATGCTTTCTTGGAAG
>JAAZFX010000195.1 GCA_012511555.1 Alcaligenaceae bacterium
ATTACGCATAATGTATATTATGTAAAGTACGATATTAATAAATAAAATATCTTTTATATTAATAAATAATTATTCATAATAACTACTCTTCTATTTAAGAATCGTCCGGACACGCCCGTTATTTTGACGGTTAACTCGACCATTTTTTACTTGAGAAGTACTTGTGTCATTAAGTACTAAGATATGTTCACTTGAGCTCTCACCGGTTAATGGATTCAGTGATAATCCATTTTTGCGAATCTCATAATGCAAATGAGGCCCTGTAGATAAACCGGTATTACCGGAATAAGCAACTACATCCCCTTGATTGACCCAATCGCCCATAGATACTTTAAATTTATCCAGGTGTGCGTAGACGGGTCTATAAGTTGAGTTATGCTTAATCACTAATAAGTTGCCATAGCCACCCTGTCTACCGACAAACACAACCTTGCCATGTTGAGCGGCTTTAACCTCAGTGCCTGTAGGAACAGCATAGTCAATCCCCGTGTGCATACGATGACTATCAGTTATGGGGTGCAAACGCCAGCCATAATGTGATGAAATACGACCACCACTAACAGGCCGTTTGATAATACTGTTAAAGTCAATATCTTCTCTATACTGCCCCTCGCAAATACTGGATCGACAAGCACCCGTAAAAGCCACATCGCTATCTAGCTGTGGCAAGGGACCTAAATCAGCGTCCACGTCTGTAATATCCGCATATGCATTATTGGCATATAAGGCGAAAGACAAACTAAGAAGGGCTTTTAAAAACTTGGATGAGTTAAACATTAAGAAGGCGTTTTTTGTGCACATATGGTCTTTAAGTATATTAAACTATGCCTACTATCGACAAGTAAAATTTTAGTTTCATGCGAGTTAAACCCTTAAAAATCATAATCTTATTGATTGCCCCGCTGCTTTTGGCGGCCTGCAGCAAGCAAGAATACCCCCTATCTGTTAAAAACGATCTGCTTTCGATGTGCATGGAAGGCATTATGTCCGGCCAAACGCCGGTTTTAGATAAGAACCACAAACAAGAAAATGTCTCTAAAAACTTGGAGCTTTGTGAGTTTCGTTTGGCTAATTTCATACAAGATGTAAATTACGAAGACTACCAACGCTATCAAGTCAATCTTTTTCAGAGTTTCGAACGGGCTTATCGACAAAAATATGTATTGAGCGATGTCTATAATAACTTATCCGATAACGATCAAAAAGTTTTTGCCAATATCTCCAGAATCATGCTCGGATTAGGAGACAAAGATGAATAAATTCTTTGTTAAATTTACCACTTCTACCCTATTACTCCTTTGTTCTCAAGCTGTTTCGGCGCAACAAGAAACTGCGGAAAGCTACAGCGAGCAAGACATGCAAAAAGCCATAGTCATGTGCATGACTGCAGAGTACGTACAATTTCATCAAGAATACCCTGCGGAAGATGATGTCATGGATATTTGTCATGCACGCTTTAAGCAATTGACACAAGAAATTCCTTATGAAGAGTATCAAAAATGGGTTTTAACAACTCCCTATAGCCCCTATCCACCTACAGAAACTGCGACGATCCTGGAAAAATACAATCGCATCATGTTAGGGTTTGACGCTCAGATACCATTTATTAATTAATTATCATTCGTTTTGGAAATTTTAAATGAAATCAGTTTTTGTTAAAAAAGTTATTGGTGTAAGCTTGGCGCTTAGTAGCTTTGTCGCCTTTAACCCTGCACAGGCTCAGGACACAGCTTCTTGGCCGAACCGGGATATTCGTCTAATAGTACCGTTTGGAGCAGGCTCTACACCGGATCAGATTGCCCGCATAGTAGCTACTGAAGCTTCAAAGACACTTAATCAAACTATCGTTGTCGAGAATCGCCCCGGTGCCGGTGGTAATATAGGCACCGCAGCCATAGCTAGAGCCAAACCTGATGGTTATACCTTTGGTATTAGTATTAATGGTCCTTTAGTCTATAACCAGTTCTTATATAAAAATTTAAACTTCGATCCTAATAAAGACCTTTACCCTCTTACCCTTGCCGTGACACAGCCTAATGTTATCGCCGTATCAACAGAAAGTGGCATTGAAAATTTAGATGACTTGGCTAAAGAAATTAAAAAAGATAGCGGCGCATTAAATTTTGCAATTCCGGGCACCGGTTCGGGCTCACATCTAACCCAAGAGCTTTTTCTGCAAGCGATTGGTGGTACAGCAACGGCAATTCCTTATAGTTCATCCCCCCAGGCATTAAATTCATTAATCGCCGGCGATACACAGTTCACTGCCTTGGCACCTATTGCTCTTGTGCCCCTGGCTCAAGATGGTCGTTTAAAATTACTGGCACAAACAGGCGCAGAACGTATCGAAGCCTTGCCTGATGTACCGACGATCAAGGAAACCGGTGCAGCTGACATTGTCGGCGCAGCATGGTCCGGTTTTGTTATTTCAAATAAAGTGCCGCAAAACATCAAAAACCAATTGCAAAAAGCATTGTTTGATGCATTAAATGAACCAGCAGTCGTTGATGCTTTAAGAGCACAATATATGGAACCTACCCCATCAACTCCTGAAGAGTTCAAAGCCTATATGCAAGAAGAAATCAATCAATGGAAACCATTGATTGAAAGCTTAAATCTTGAAATGTAGACTTTCAGCATATCGAAACTAAAAGCTCGCGGTCAGACCGCCATCAATTGTCAGAATCTGACCGTTAATATAGGAAGCAGCCTCAGATGCCAAAAACACGGCTGCTCCTGCCAATTCCTCAGGCTCTCCCCAACGCTTCATTGGCACACGCACAACGTGCTTCGCTTTTTCTTCTTCAGTTGTCATCATCGATAGGTTTTGCTCTGTCGCAAAAAAACCCGGGGCAATGCCATTGCTTGTAATTCCTTGATGAGCATATTGCACAGCTAAACTTCTCACCATCCCCTCCAGTCCCATCTTGGTGATTGGATACACTGTGTCACCAAATCTAGCCAGACGCCCGGCAATGGATGAAATTGTAATAATACGGCCCCAATTTTGCTTGGACATCAAGGGGATTGCTTGCTGTGAAAGATAAATAGCAGAACTCAAGTTTTGATGAATCATGAGTAGTATTTCATCTTGATTAAAGTCATTCAGTGGTTTTCTTATGCGCGTTCCGATATTATTGATTAAAATATCAAGCGTGTCGTATTTGTTATTAATTTCTTTAATCGCACCGTCAATTGCTTCGAAATCTGTCAAATCTGCACATATATAGTCGATATTTAACCCCTCTTCTAAAGCTTGTTGCTTTAAACTAATTAGGGTGGATTCGTTACGACCATTTAAAATGACATTAGCACCACTTTGGGCAAAAGCCATTCCCATGGCCAAGCCTAAGCCGCTGCTAGATCCTGAGATTAAGGCGTTTTTACCGTGGAGGCTGAAGTTGTTTAAAAAAGGGGCGTTTATCTCTGCCATAGGAGCTCACTCTCTACTATAATATTTTCCTTACGAGACACTTTTAAGTTTACATCTAAAGAACCAGTACAAAAGCATACTACATGAAGTTAAACAAAAACAGCTCACAGCAACATTTTCAAAAGTTGTTATTTGCAATTGCAAAAAAACAAAAAAATGCATTACAACAACTTTTCGATACCGAGGCCGAGTCCATGATGACTCTGTCTCGGCAATCACTGATTCAGGAGCAATCTGCTCAGCAAGTTTTATTAAAAACTTTTGTCATTATCTGGGAAAATGCTGATAGCTATAGCGATGACATGGGCTCTGCCAGAGGCTGGATTTATAGTGTTTTACGCCATCAAATACGCGAGTACTATCGCGAAAACTATCAGACACATGCACTTGCCCTTGCCAAAGAACCTGCTTTTAAACCCTTGGGCATGCGAGAGATTCAAGAAGCCTTAAATCCGGAGATTCGCGCTGAAGAAACTTTTCATTATTATTTTGAACAACTGACCGAAGAGCAGCAAAGCTCTTTGCTGACGGTTTATCTAAGTCCTGACGTGCAAGCAGTTTCTGCTACTCGTATGGGTATTTCTTTAGGTCACCTCAAAGAAGATCTAAGTATAGGCTTGCATCACTTGGCTCGTTCCTTATCTCACCTTCCTCGTCACGATGCAGGCTTGATTCTTGGCGAATTTGTTCTCGGTGGCATGAGTGAGGGTGATTTACGTCAAGTCGATGAGATTATTAACAAGACAGAAGACAGTACTCGCATTATTTTATTGTGGGAGGAACTTTTTACAGAGTTTATCGCTCAATTGCAACCATGTTCTTTGGATTCTAGCGTTTGGAAGTCTTTAAATAACAAGCTTAAAGAACTACATAATCAACAAAAAAATCAAGAACGCAAAAAGTACGACAATACTTACCACGATGACTCATCAGGGGTCGATAAAGAACTTGAAGAAAAAGCTGCTGCACTGACTAAGGATGGCAAAAAAATGCCTCTAGCCTTACGTCTTCACTTTTTGTGGCGATCAATTAAGTTTTGGCAAGGATTAGGTATAGCATGTCTGTTGTTAGCACTGGCCGTAATATTTTGGCCTTCTTCATCCAGTTCATTACGTTGGGTTGCTGTTTTATCAGATCGTTCTACAAACCCTACCGCCGGATGGACCTTAAAAATCAACAATAATGGCAAGGCATTAATTAGCCCTTCTTATCAGCAGATTGGTCAATCAAACTTTGACCTGAAGTTGTGGAGCAGTAACGATAAGGGTCGTACCATGCAAGCTATTGGCATATTAGATGTCACAAGATCTAACCATCTTGATCTGCAAGCTTTAGGCGAGATTCAGCCAAACCAGATTTTTTACATAAGCTTAGAACCCAAAGGTGGTTCAAGTTCCAATAGACCAAGCGGTAGCATACTTTTTCAAGGTCCGGCCGTTAACTTAAATACAGAATAAAGGGAGTTTTTACATGTTTTTGGCTAGCATCGTTTTGCTTCCTTTCTTTGCTTCGCTTGTTGCTGCTGTTTTGCCCAGGGATACGCGTAATCGTGAATCCTTGTTATCACTAGTTACCGCATTAGCTTGCTTTATTTTAATAGCTTCACAAACACCCCACATGTTAAGTAGTGGTGAGGCTATTCATGAGCGTTATGAGTGGATCCCCTCTTTAGATCTGGCTTTTGCCTTTCGCATGGATGGTCTATCTTATATTTTTGCTCTAATCGTCTCGGGTATGGGTGCGTTGATCTCACTTTATGCCAGATACTATATGGATCCTGCCGATCCTCGAGCGCGCTTTTATGCTTATTTCTTGATTTTTATGGGCTCAATGTTGGGTCTGGTTTTATCAGGAAATGTTATCCAGATGGTGATTTTCTGGGAGCTGACAAGTATGGCTTCCTTTCTGTTGATCGCTTATTGGTATCATCGAGCAGATGCCCGTCGCGGCGCCAGAATGTCTTTAACCATCACCGCTACGGGTGGTTTTGCACTATTAGCTTCCGTATTGATTATGGGCTATGTCGTTGGCAGTTATGATTTAGAGGTCATTTTAAATTCCGGTAATTTAATCAAATCCAGTCAATATTATCCGGTGATTCTTATCACTTTTGCTGTTGGCTGTTTAACCAAAAGTGCACAGTTTCCTTTCCACTTTTGGCTACCCAACGCAATGGCAGCGCCGACCCCGGTTTCTGCCTACTTACACTCAGCCACTTTAGTAAAAGTTGGTATTTTTGCTCTATGCCGTTTTTGGCCTATTTTGTCAGGTACTGATCTTTGGTTCTACATAATCGGCGGTGCGGGGATCATCACCTTCGCTGTTGGTGCCTACAATGCCCTGTTTGAAAAGGATCTAAAAGGGATTTTGGCTTATTCGACAATTAGTCATTTAGGTATGATCTGCACTTTACTCGGTTTAAATAGTGCTTTAGCTGTCGTTGTAGCTATTTTTCATGTACTTAATCACGCAGCCTTTAAAGCCTCTTTATTTATGGCTGCGGGTATTGTTGACCACGAAACCGGCACCCGTGACATTACTGTTTTAGGGGGGCTTCGCAAGGTCATGCCGATCACTGCCCTCTTAGCCACAATCGCTGCTGCAGCAATGGCTGGTGTGCCACTACTAAATGGTTTTATCTCTAAAGAGATGTTCCTGGCAGAGACTCTATTTATTGATACTGCCCCTGTTAACCCATACTTATTTCCGGCACTAGCCCTTTTCGGTAGCATCTTTAGCGTTGCTTACTCCTTCCGCATGATTTCAAGAGTGTTTTTCGGTCCAGCTAATTATGATGAGTTACCGAAGCATCCACACGAGCCACCGAAATTAATGCTCGCTCCGATTGCCATTTTAGTAACTGTCTGTGTGATTGTCGGTATCTTGCCTCAATCAACGATAGGACCATTTGTAGAAACAGCTGTTGCAGCTGTTTTAGGCAAAAACCATGGTGTCGAATATAGCTTGGCTATTTGGCACGGTTTTAACCTGCCTTTATTAATGAGTGTCTTTGCTTTGATAGGTGGTGTTTCTCTAGCCTTAATTATGAATCGCTCACTCAACGAGCATCCCGATGTCACACCATTGACTGAGCGCCTGGATGGCCGTCGCATCTATGAGAGACTAATGGATGCGGTTGATGCTTTTTCCTATCATGCAGTACGCTGGACTTCTTCAGAGCGAATGCAAGTTCAATTGCTTTTAGTCGTTCTTATTACTATCGCCGTTGCTGCCTTGCCATTAGTGGGCCGTTATAATGCTCCGCGACCTACGCTAGCGGAAGTCAATTGGTATTTCTTGGCACTCTGGGTTGTTGGCTGCTTAGGGGCAGTTCTAACTGCATATCACGCTCAATACAATCGATTCCGTGCGATTATTTTCTTAAGTGCGACCGGAATTGTTGTCGTGGCAACCTTTGCCTGGTTATCAGCGCCTGACTTGGCCTTAACTCAACTAGTCGTTGAAGTTGTCACTTGCGTCTTATTATTGCTGGGCTTGCGTTGGTTACCACAACCCAAAAAGAGCGCCAGTGAGTTAGATGAAGATCCTGTGCTAGCGCTAAGACGTCGACGTGACTTGATAATTGCTATTGTTGCTGGTTTGGGGATGACGTTATTAACTTACTTCTTGACTATGCGCCCCGGCAATGTCAGCGATATTGGCGATGTTATCCTTGCCAAGTCTTTACCTGAAGGTCATGGCACAAACGTTGTTAACGTCATTTTAGTTGACTTCCGGGGCTTTGACACCTTTGGTGAAATCACTGTACTGGCAATTGTTGCTCTTGCTGTTTATGCTCTCTTAAGACGATTCAGACCACCGCAAGAAATGCTTCAAGCTCTGGATCCGGCGAGCGATGAGTTAACAACTGATCTGCGACGCATCAAGGAGGACGGCAAATTACCAAGAGGCACCATGCTTGTACCTAACGTAATAGCTCGTCTGCTCATGCCGATTACAACCTTAATCGCCTTTTATTTCTTTTTCCGTGGTCACAATTTACCTGGTGGTGGATTTGTCGGTGGCTTGATTTTCGCGACTGGGGTACTAACTCAATTTATCGTTAGCGGCATGCTCTGGGTCGAAGATAAATCTAGAATCAGACCGCAAAATTGGTTGGGGTTTGGCTTAGTTTTAGCCGTTGGCGCTGGGCTTTTACCAATGTTATCTGGCAAGCCTTTCCTGACAGCGATGATTTGGGAACCGGTGTTGCCTTTCTTCGGTAAATTACATCTATCCTCCGTATTAATTTTTGACTTGGGTGTATTTACGGTGGTAGTTGGTACCACAACTTATATGCTGGTTGCTTTAGCTCACCAATCATTACGCTACTTCCGTAAAAATATTTATGCTGAAGTGGCGACTGAACAAGTCAGACCATCCATAACCAAGAATAACTAAAGGAACGTATCAATATGGAAATAGTTTTTGCCTTATCCATCGGTATTCTTACCGGTTCCGGAGTATGGTTAATTTTACGCTCAAGAACTTTTCAAGTAATTATGGGCTTATTACTACTAAGCTATGCGGTAAATTTATTTATTTTCGGTGGCGGCTTATTAAGCGTAGGCCTACCTCCATTAATTGATGCTAATTTGCCATTCAATACTGAAGATTATGCAAATCCGGTACCTCAAGCCTTGGTTCTGACTGCCATTGTGATCGGTTTTGCAACCACTGCTCTTTTCCTGGTTTTACTCTTGGCCCAACGTGGTTTAACTAACACTGATCACGTTGATGGTTCGGAGGGCAAAGAATGAGTGACTATGTAGGCCACTTGCCGATTTTGTCAATTATTATCCCGCTCTTTGCAGGGGCCTTAATGGTATTGCTAAAAGAGAAGAATCGTGGGCTTAACACCTTCATTTCTTTTGCATCAGTAGTCGCTCAAATATTGGTTGCTGTTAATTTGCTTATTTATACAAGCAGTTATTTAGAAGGCGAACTGACAAATAATATTGCGGTTTATTTGCTTGGTAATTGGCAAGCTCCGGTCGGTATAGTCTTGGTTGCAGATCAACTGGCTGCGCTGATGCTTTGCCTAACCGGCTTTTTAGCCCTGGCGGCTTTAATTTATTCGACGGCAATGTGGAATCGTGTGGGAATTCATTTTTACCCCCTATTCCAGTTTATTTTAATGGGACTTAACGGTGCTTTCTTAACGGGTGATTTATTTAACCTCTTTGTTTTCTTTGAAGTGTTTTTAGCCGCTTCCTACGGCTTATTATTACACGGCTCAGGCGAAAGACGGGTCAGCTCAAGCATGCTGTATGTCACCGTTAATATGGTGGGAGCTTCCTTGCTGCTAATCAGTATCTCCATGATTTACTCGATTACCGGAACACTTAACTTAGCTGAACTAGCAGCTAAAGCCGGCGCCTTAAGAGCTGAAGATAGACTGTTATTTGAAACAGCTTGTTCAATCCTGGGCGTAGCATTTTTGGTTAAAGCCGCAGCATGGCCCTTAAACTTCTGGCTGCCAAATGCCTACTCCTCAGCGAGCGCACCCGTTGCCGCAATGTTTGCGATAATGACCAAGGTGGGTATCTACAGCTTATTAAGAGTCGGTTCGTTATTATTGCCTTCCGGTGCGCCTGCTGCTTTCGGTGGTGACTGGATGTTCTACATCGGTATTGCTACCTTGATTTTTGGTATTTTAGGTGTTTTAGCAGAAAAGAACTTGGGAAGATTAGCAGGTTACAGCGTTATATTGTCATCCGGTGTTTTACTGTCTGCACTAGGCATGCCGGGCGTTTCTATGACAGGACCAACCTTGTATTATTTAATTAGCTCTGTTCTCGCTTCTGCCGCACTTTTCTTATTGGTAGAGCTTATAAGCCGTGTTGATACCTATGAGTCTTCGGTACTTTCTGTGAGTATGGAGGCCTTTGGTTTGTCTGAAGATGAAGCAACGACTGATTATAGCGCTGAGGTCTTCGGTATTAAGGTTCCCGGAGCATTTGCTTTTTTAGGGATCTCCTATATTGTTGCTGCCCTTGTTTTAATTGGCTTACCACCGCTCTCAGGCTTTATAGGTAAAATCGGCTTATTATCCAATGCCCTAAAGCTAAATAACTACGAACTATCAAGCATTCATACCTGGCTGCTATTGGGTTTTGTAATATTTTCCGGTTTGGCCGCTCTTATCTCTTATATGCGTGCTGGTATCTTAAAGTTTTGGACACCCGAAAAAGTCTCAATTCCTGCCCTTAGTTTGAGAGAAGCGATCCCGATCGTATTGCTTTTAAGTGCATGTATTTTGATGAGTATTTTTGCTAATTCAGTCATGGAATTAACCAACAATATCGCCCTCTCACTAGATGAGCCTTTCCTCTATATCAATGCAGTAATGCAACAACAGCCTCTACAAGGAGGTCACTGATATGAAAAGTTTATTCTTTTGGATACCGATGACCTGCGCACTTTTTATAGCGTGGATTATGCTTACTGGTAGCTTGTCTCTGGGCTCCTTAACGCTAGGTTTTGTTCTGTCTTTCGGCATCATAGCTTTATCCACTCGCCTCCGTCCCGATCGAGCCTATCCTCGTCGTATTGCGGCCATGGTTAAACTTTTCTTTATCGTGCTAAAAGACGTCTATGCATCTAATATCGAGGTAATGAAGCTTACCCTTACATCAAGGCCTGACAAACAACCAGTAGCGGACTTCGTAAATATCCCACTTCATATTAGAGATCCACATGCGATTGCTCTCTTGGCTTGTATCATTAATTATGTCCCCGGTACAGTGTGGAGCGGTCTGACAGAAAATGATTATATTTTGCATTTGCATGTATTTGGTCTGGAAAACGAAGCTGATTGGCATCGCACAGTACACGAACGTTATGAGCCTTTATTGATGGAGATTTTTGAATAATGAGTATTCTTGATATCGCCTGCTATTTTGCTATTGTTTGCTTTGCTCTTAGTAATATGCTGACTTTGTATCGTGGAATAAAGGGACCAACACCACAGGATCGAGCATTAAGTGCTGATATTACCTATGTCAATTCGATGTTGTTGATTTTTACTCTGGGTATTTTATTTCGCACACCTTGGTATTATGACATTGGCCTTTTAATTGGACTCTTGGGCTTTGTCACAACCTTGGCAATGGCTAAATTCTTGTTACGCGGTGAGGTAATTGAACCATGACAACTGATATTCCATTATGGATTGAAATCATCGCCAGTATTTTAATTGTCTTGAGCGGAATTGTGACCTTGATAGGTAATCTCGGTCTCGTTACACTAAAGTATTTCAGAAGACGCATCCATGCACCAACGCTTGGCAATAGCCTTGGTCTGTGGTTTTTAATGGCCGCCTCTATGTTGATATCTTATGTACTCGGTGACCGTTTGTTTTTTCATGAAATGTTGGTCGTTATTTTTATATTTATGACCTCCCCTATTTCATGGACATTACTAATGCGCTCCTATGTCTTGAGAGAAGCGCGTGACGGTCACGAGTTATGATTAATAAGGATGAGCTTGTTTAAATAAGCTCATCTTGCTATTTAAGAAAGTTCTGAGGCAAGCATTTCTCAATAGAATTTGACAAAGCTATAATAGCTGCCTGTCGTGTATAACTTTTACGCCATACCAGGACAATCTCTCGTGAAGGCGTTGGTTCTTCAATCGGTATGTACTTGATTTTATCTTGACGCTGACTGTAGTCACCAAAAATCAAGGCACTTTCAGGCAGTAGTGTAATCCCCAAACCAGAAGCCACCATATGGCGAATGGTTTCTAAAGAAGAACCCTCAAAGGACCGTTGTATTCCGTCAATCGACGATGCAAATGGCGACATTTCCGGGCAAGCTTCCAACACTTGGTCCCTAAAGCAATGACCACTACCCAAGAGCAACATCGTTTCATCTTTTAACTGATCAGTTTTAATGCTTTTTAATCCAGCCCAACGGTGATCATGTGGCACTGCCAGGACAAATTTCTCCTCATATAAGCTAAAGAAGTCCAAGCCACTATCCGGTACCGGTGCTGCCATAATAGCGCAATCAATTTCACCTTGACGCAGCATTTCAACTAGACGCTGGGTAAAACTTTCCTGTAAAACCAGCGGCATATTTGGGTTGTCTTGCATATGAGTAGGCATCAAATAAGGCAGCAAATAAGGTCCGACGGTATGAATTACACCGACTTTTAAAGGCCCTGTCAGAGGGTCATGCCCTTGCCGCGCAATCTCTTTAATTTCAGAACTGGCTTCGAGCACCTTTTGAGCCTGATTAATAATTTGCATACCGATGGGTGTGATACCAACCTCACTACCTCCACGCTCAAAAATCATCACACCAAGCTCATCTTCCAATTTTTTAATGGCGACGGAAAGTGTAGGCTGGCTGACAAAGCAAGTTTCTGCAGCTCGGCCGAAATGACGTTCACGCGCAACGGCAACAATATATCTTAATTCTGTTAATGTCATAAATTAAACTACCTTAATTAAATAAGCGGTTAAGAGCGCAAATAGTCTGCACCCATACCAACCCAACGTTTTTGGTGCTCTAAGGCCATCCCTACATCATTTTTAATAAACTCCGGGGCAAAAGCTCTGGCCTCCTCAACAATGGCTACATCCTCATCAAGGTCAATAAAGCGTGTGAGAGCAGTGCCTGATTGCCTTAGACCTAAAAACTCGCCTGGCCCACGTTGTTCCAAATCTCTTTGTGCAATTTCAAAGCCGTCGGTTGTTTCGTACATTGCTTTAAGGCGCAATTTAGCAAGCTCAGATAAGGGTTGTTGATAAAGCAATAGACAAACTGCTTTATCTTGACCTCGACCTACTCGGCCACGCAATTGATGCAGCTGCGCTAATCCGAAGCGTTCTGCATGCTCAATTACCATAATATTGGCATTGGGCACATCCACCCCAACTTCTATCACAGTAGTAGCCACTAACAAATCAATTTCATGAGCCTTAAAGTCAGCCATTATTTGATTTTTTTCGTCACTCTTGAGGCGCCCATGTACCAAGGCGACACGTACTCCATCTAATTCAGCTTGTAGCCGTTCATAAGTTTCTTCAGCAGTTTGTAGTTGTAAGGTTTCACTCTCTTCTACCAAAGGGCAAACCCAATAAACCTGTTTACCCTCTAAACAACTACTTTCTACTAGTGTCAAAAGATCATCCCGTCGCCGATTATCCAGTAACTTGGTCTCTACCTCTTGGCGTCCCGGTGGTAATTCATCAATCACCGAGACATCCAGATCAGATAAAAAAGTCATCGCCAAAGTGCGAGGAATAGGTGTCGCACTCATATTGAGTTGATGAGGGTAGATAGTCACGTCAGAACTAACATCCTCAGCCTCCAAGCCTTTTTCACTCAAACTTAAACGCTGCCCAACCCCAAAACGGTGTTGCTCATCAACAATGACCAAGCCCAACTGATGAAAAACGACATCTTTTTGTATCAAGGCTTGGGTACCAATAATAAACTTCGCTTGACCACTGGCAATATCCTCATAAGTTTGGCGCTTTTCTTTGGCTTTGACACTACTACTTAACCAATGTACTGTTATCCCGGATCCATCAAACCAACTCAATATTTTTTGATAATGCTGCTCTGCTAAAATCTCGGTTGGTGCCATCAGTGCCACTTGTAAACCTTGCTCTAGAGCAAAGGTCGCAGCAAGCGCGGCAACGATTGTCTTACCGCTACCAACATCACCCTGAATCAAGCGATGCATCGGAAACTGTCTTTGCAGGTCGAGCTCAATCTCATTTAAAACACGTTCTTGTGCTGAGGTTAATTGAAAAGAAAAACGCTCCAGAACCTGTTGATACAAAGCATTTTTTTGAGTATTCAGTGAGTAAGCCTTTAAAGAACTGCGTTTTTCTCTCGCCACAAACATCGCAATTTGCTGTGCCAGCATCTCATCGAACTTTAGACGATCCCAGGCAGGATGTTGTTTGAGCTGCAATAAGTCAATATCAGTTCCCAATGGAGGTTGGTGAAGTAATTGAATGGCCTCATTAATTTCCATCAGATCAAAACGTTTGCGCAGTTCAGGCGATAAGGTATCGTCTAATCGGCAATTTTTTAAATGCTTTTGGATATAACCTGTCAGAACCTCTTGTGTTAAACCCGCAACCGTAGAATAAACAGGTACTAAACTGTCACCTAAAGGCTCCCCTGCTTTTAACAGCTTCGGATGAACCATTTCCAGCCCCCATTGGAAACCGCCACGAACTTCACCGCGAATTCTGAACAGTCCTTTTTTTTCTAAAGCGGCTTTTTGATTAGGATAAAAATTCAACCAGCGTAATTGTATAGAACCGCTTTGATCAGTAAAGGTTGCTGTGAGCTGTCGACGACCACGCATCACCACTTGAATATTAGAAATAGTACCTTCTAACTGGGCTTTCATACCTGGGCTTAGCTCAGCAATCTTATGAATACGGCTATGGTCCTCGTAACGTAAAGGTATATGCAACACAAAGTCCATTGGCTCAACCAAGCCAAGTGTATGCAACTTTTTTTCAAGTGCAGTTAGTGTCTTTTTATTGCTTTCTACCATAGAACCAAAAACCACTTAATACAGTTAAATTTAGCTTTAACCCCAGAGGAATTAAAGCTAAATTCTTAAGTCGCTTAAATTACTTGTTCAGACCCAAAATGGCATCGATCTCAAATTGAGCGCCTTTTGGTAAAGCAGAAACTTGTATAGTTGAACGCGCAGGATACGGTTCAGGAAATAACTCTTGCATCACACTGTTGGCAATACCAAAGTTATTTAAATCAGTCAGGTAAAGACCCACACGAAGGATATCTTCTAAACTACCACCCGCAGCTTCAATCACAGCTTTTAAGTTGGCCATGGACTGTCTAACTTGATCTTCAAATTGGTCGGAAACCAATTCTCCAGTCGCTGGATCCAGTCCCAGTTGACCGGAAATAAATACGGTCGCAGGTGCTGTGCTAATCACTGCTTGTGAATATGGGCCCAGAGCTGCAGGTGCTTTATCAGTAAAGATGATTTTTTTAGTCATATTAATCCCTTAATACCTCGTGTTGAGAGTTGATACATAACGCATCAATATAGTTTTATTTAATAAAAACTATAGATTGATTAGTTAAATTGTATCAGATTCGACTAAGGAATATTTTGATATTCGCCATATGCTGCTTGACGCAAACTATGATCCATTAGGGTGATAGCTAATAACGCTTCAGCGATAGGTGCAGCTCTGATGCCAACACATGGGTCATGACGACCCAAGGTCTGCACCATAATCTCTTCATTGGCAGTATTAACTGAGCGGCGCTCCACTCTAATACTTGAAGTGGGCTTAATCGCTAGAGAAACAGTAATGTCCTGACCACTAGAAATACCGCCTAAAATACCACCGGCATTATTACTCAAAAAGCCATCGCGCGTTATCTCGTCACCGTGCTCTGAGCCACGTTGACTAACTGACTCAAAACCGGCACCAATCGCCACCGCTTTGACGGCATTTAAGCCCATCATGACATGAGCAATATCCGCATCAAGACGATCATAAATTGGTTCGCCCAAACCACTTGGTACTTTTTGGGCAACGACCTCAATGCGAGCACCAATCGAATCACCGTCACGGCGTAACTGATCCATAAACTCTTCTAATTGCGGAATAATCTCGGCATTAGGAGCGAAGAAAGGATTATTAGGCACCTCATCCCAGCTTTGAAAAGGAATCGCTATAGGCCCCAACTGACTCATGTAGGCCCTTATTTGCGTGCCATATCGCAAGGCTAGACACTTTTTCGCAATCGCGCCGGCAGCAACTGTCGGTGCAGTTAGGCGTGCAGAAGAACGGCCGCCACCACGAGGGTCCCTGATGCCGTATTTGTGCCAATAGCTGTAGTCTGCGTGCCCTGGTCTAAAACTCGCACTAATATTAGAGTAATCTTTGCTGCGTTGATCCTGGTTACGAATTAACAAAGCAATCGGTGTGCCAGTTGTTTTACCCTCATATACACCAGAAAGAATTTCCACCTGATCAGGCTCTTGGCGCTGAGTTACGTGACGAGAAGTTCCTGGGCGACGACGGTCTAAGTCATGCTGAATATCAGCCTCAGTTAGTGATACCCCGGGAGGGCAACCATCAATAACACAGCCTATCGCCGGACCATGAGACTCACCAAAGTTTGTTACGGCAAATAGACGACCAAGAGTATTACCAGCCATTCGACTTCCTATACGAAAATTTTAAA
>JAAZFX010000196.1 GCA_012511555.1 Alcaligenaceae bacterium
CCACTTGCCTCACTAATCGCGCGACCATCAATCCGGCGAACTGCTTCAGCCAGTTGCTCTAAAGACATATTGTCCAATACCACCACGTCCACACCAATTGCCAAGGCTTCATCAAGCTGTTCTAAAGTATCAACCTCGACCTCAATTTTTACTAAATGACCCACCGTCGCACGCGCCCGTTCAACTGCGGTCGTCAGACTACCGGCAACAGCAATGTGATTATCTTTAATCAAAACCGCATCATCCAGGCCAAAACGGTGATTACGTCCTCCGCCAACGCGTACCGCATATTTCTCAAGTGCCCTTAACATTGGCGTCGTCTTGCGGGTACACGTCACATGACAACTATACTCAGCAATGCTGTCAGCGATTTGAGCAGTGACAGTTGCTATACCACTAAGGTGACAGAGGAAATTCAGTGCAGTACGCTCCGCTGTTAAAAGCGCACGCGCCGAACCCGTGATACGAGCAATACGACTGCCCTGTTGTAAACGCGCACCGTCTTCTAACAAGTTCTCAAAAATCACTTCCTTATCAATCAATTGAAAAGCCAAGCGTGCAAGATCTAAACCGGCTAATACGCCTGGCTTGCGTGCTACTAAATACAGCTCTGACTGCACTGTCACCGGAATAATGGCATCGCTTGTAATGTCACCGGCACGGCCTAAGTCCTCAGCTAAGGTAGCACGCACTAATGGCTCAATTAATATCTCAGGCAAGGGAGAAATAGTATGTGTTTTTTGCTTCATGTTGATAGTCATTTATTAATATTGGTTTAATGTTACTTTACTTATGCTCAGTTGTAGCATAATATATGCTCAAATATATCATAATATATACTCAGATTAAGCAATATATTTTCATAAGGAGACTTTTGCTATGTCTAGTCAACAAAACACCTCAAAAACACGAGCCGAACTGATCGCACAAATCAAAAGTTTGCTAGAGAGTGAAGATGCCGTTTTAGTTGCCCACTACTATGTTGATCCTGAAATACAGGATCTGGCCTTGGAAACAGGCGGCTGTGTCGGCGACTCCCTAGAAATGGCGCGCTTTGGTCGAGAGCATCCGGCATCAACAGTTGTGGTTGCGGGTGTTCGCTTTATGGGTGAAACAGCCAGTATCCTAAGTCCGGAGAAACGTGTTTTAATGCCGACACTGGAAGCCACTTGCTCATTAGATCTAGGCTGCCCTGTCGATGAATTTGCTGAGTTCTGTGCTCAGCACCCTGATCGTACAGTCGTGGTCTATGCCAATACCAGCGCCGCAGTTAAAGCTCAGGCCGATTGGGTAGTGACCTCGTCTGTGGGACTGGATATCGTTTCAAGCCTACACGCCAACGGTGAAAAAATTCTTTGGGCCCCTGACCGCCACTTAGGTAGCTACATACAACGTGAAACCGGCGCAGACATGCTGCTTTGGCATGGCGATTGCGTAGTTCACGATGAGTTTAAAGGTCTTGAATTAGAGGCACTACGAGAAGCTTATCCTGATGCCAAAGTCTTAGTACACCCTGAGTCACCAAAATCAGTGGTCGATCAAGCAGATGTTGTTGGTTCTACAACACGTCTTATTAAAGCGTGTACTGAACTGGATGCAACTCACTTTATTGTGGCCACAGACCAGGGTATTTTGCATGAAATGCGCAAACAAGCACCGGACAAAACATTCCTCGCCGCACCGACTGCCGGTAATAGCGCTACATGTAAAAGCTGCGCCTTTTGCCCCTGGATGGCGATGAATGATCTCGCTAAGATAGCGGATGCATTGGAAAACGGCCTGAATCAGATCACTGTAGAGCCTGTGCTTGCCGCCGCTGCGCGTAAACCGATTGAGCGTATGTTGGACTTTTCTGCAAAGCAACAGCTAAGAGTACAGACTAGCGGAGATATTGAAAACGATATGGAATTATTCGAGCATGTCGGTGCAGTCTGATCATTTTTTCGCAACCTCGAAAAACAGCTATCCACACACCAAACACTTTGATGTCGTTGTTATTGGTGGTGGTTTAGCTGCTCTGACCATGGTCTTGCAGCTGCCCTCAGACTGCCGCATTGCCATGGTCAATAAATCAGATTGGCAATCGTCATCAAGTCACTTGGCGCAAGGCGGGATAGCCGCTGTTTTAGACCCCGCTGACAGCGTCGACTCACATATTGAAGACACCTGCATTGCAGGCGCTGGTTTATGCGATAAAGAGCAAACAGCGACCATATTGGCAGAAGCCAGCAACGCCATTATCTGGCTTCAACAAATGGGGGTTGCTTTTAGTCAAACCAATGGTCAATTGCATTTAACACGTGAAGGTGGACATAGCGCCCGTCGCATCATTCATAGTGCCGATGCCACAGGAGCAGCGGTCATCTCTGCTCTCTGGTTACGAGCAAAGCAATGCACAAACATCACTTTTTTTAATGATTATCAGGCGATTGATTTATTAAAAAACGATGAAACTGTCGCTGCCAAATGTACTGGTGTGCTTGTCAGTCAAGACAATACATCTAAACTAATCGCCTTATTAGCCCCTCATGTTGTATTGGCCACCGGTGGCAGTGGCCAGCTTTACCCTCGCACCAGCAACCCTCAAGGCACTACGGCTGATGGACAAGCCATGGCATGGCGCGCAGGTTGTACTTTGAAAAATCTGGAGTTCATTCAATTTCACCCAACCGGTTTAAGTGCCGCAGCGGTTGACGATAATGCCCAATGTCCTTTGATTTCAGAAGCTTTACGTGGTGAAGGTGCCTGGTTATGCCTGCCGAATAGTCAGCGCTTCATGCCTAAGTACGATGCTCGTGCTGAGCTAGCTCCACGTGACATCGTGGCACGAGCCATTTATCAAGAAATGCAAGAGCATCAACTCGATCACGTTTTACTGGATATTCGTCACCGCGGTCGTGATTTTATTGAACAGCACTTTCCCACTGTTGTTGCTCTCTGCCGCAGAGTCGGCATTGACCCGGTAATAGAGCCCATCCCTGTAGCGCCATTAGCACACTATGCTTGTGGAGGTATTGTGACCGATGCCCATGGACAAAGTGACTTAACAGGTTTATACGCCATTGGTGAATGTGCTTATACAGGCTTACATGGAGCCAATCGCTTAGCCAGCAACTCTTTATTGGAGTGTCTCGTGATGGCGCATAATGCGAGTCAGGCGATTATTGCCAAGCAAGCAAAACAACCTGCACATAATGCGGACAGTATCAACGTTCACCAAACTGAATTAACTCAACCCCTCTCTAACAGCACAGCAATTAACGACGACTTCATCAGTCATCACCAAGAAATACGCCAAAATTTACAAAACATCATGTGGCAAGGGGCTGGCATTGTCCGCACTAAAAAAGGACTACAAGAAAGCTATCAACAGATTGCAACTATGCGTCTCAACTTTCAAGCGGTCGGAGTCCCACAGCAACTGACAACCGCTTGGCTTGAGTTGCGCAATCTACTTGATATGGCCTTATTGACCTTAGAAGCTGCTTTACAACGTCCGGACAGCTGCGGAGCACACTTCGTCAAGTACTAACACTAACTGGACTGCCTGGCGAGAGGAAATTTAGAATTAGCTGTGGTGCGCTCAAGTATGACATCCGGTCTAAACCTAAAGAGCTTAGGCGGCCTACCACTAACCACATCCGCCATCTCGCCGGTTTCTTCAACTAAGTTTTGTTGCTCGACTAAACGCCTGAAGTTCTGCTTATGCAGGACACGACCTGCTAAAGCCTCGATCACGGTTTGCAGTTGCAACAAAGTAAAGGTTGGCGGCATTAACTCAAAAACAACTGGACGATACTTGATTTTTGCGCGCAAACGCGCCATGCCGGTAGCTAACATACGCCGCTGGTCAAAGCGCATGGGACGGCCTAAAGGATGATCAGCATGCTTTTCCAGCCACTGTTGCTCATCCAAATCATGAAACTGCTCTTTTTCATAAAGAATATGATCACGCATCGCTTCAGGCACTAAATCGGCCTCATAAAGCAATTCAAAACGCGGTAAAACCAAATCCTCGTTCCATTTAAAATCGCCTAAACCATAAGCTAATTGAATACGCTGTTGCCGATGAGCGGATAGACTTGATGACTCAGCTTGAGCTGCCCATGCTGACAATTGAGGTTCGATGTAATCACTCAGCAAGGCTGGCTTACCATGGCGCCAGTCCTCCCATGGGAAATAACTATACCATCGCTGCCAACTGACCTCGCTAGGCAAGACCTCGGCACGCTCTCTAGTAAAGGCCAAATAACTCACAGACAACACACGGCCACCAGTCAAATAAGCTCGCCCCTTATCGGCAAAGGTATATAGCTGCTCGACATAACCTAAGGAGTGGCCAGTCAAGGCCTCAACCCATACGCGCAAACCGTTTTGCAATGATCGATGCTGCGTTTGCAGCTCACCGGCCGGCAAGGCATGCGCGCAATGCGTAGTTAGTACCATTGGCTCATCATCAATAGTAGCCACTAATACAGCTACCAACTCTGCACTTAATGGCCACGGATTATTAGTTGAGCTAATGTCCAAATCTACCCCGACGTCTGATTATTCAAAGCACAATTATAGCTTATCTCGTTACTTGAGGAGAGAAGGCTTTCATGCCCCTTCCCTCTTCTTAAGCTTCCGGATTACTCACCTAAGTGCTGTTGCATAAACGCTAATGACAGTTGCTCTGCTTTGGCTGCCGCATCCGCCACAAAATGCGCACCATTAGGTCTGGCAAAGGCATGATCGCAGTTCTTGTAAAGCTCATAGTCCCAACCATCACGACGTTCAACTTCCTTAATGATAACTTGACGAACATCTTCCGGCACGTAGCTATCCAATTCAGCAATGTGTAAAAAGCTCACTGCAGCATTCGCGGGCAGTGCAGGCAGGACAGTTTCTAAAGACACACCATAAAAACTTACAGCACACTTGATTTTAGCCTCACCGGCCATTTGCACCACTAGGCGGCCACCCAGACAATAGCCAACGGCGGCAATACGCTCATGACCAATTAATTCGGCTAATTTTTGGCGAGTCGCCTCTAAGTCAGCAAGACTTTCATCAAGCTTCATTTTCTGCATGAAGTTCACACCCTTTTGAAATTGCTCAGGGATCGTCGGGTCTAACGTCACTCCCGGTTCAAAACGCCAAAACAAATCGGGACACAGCACGTTATAGCCATGACTAGCCCACTGCTTAGCCTTAGTCTGTAAAGCCTCATTAATACCAAAAATTTCTTGCACCAAGACAATAGCTGGCGCTGTTTGTGGATCTGCTGACTCCGCAGGCACCCATAAAGCCTGCATTGTTTGGCCATCAGCCACAGTAATATCAATATAATTCATTCCTACTTCCTCCTAGTTAAAGTAATTTATCAGCCTTTATAGCTTAACCCTTTTTAATGGCCTTGGTGTTGGAGATATTAATACCCTGTTATTAGCATCTAGGGCTTTCATCGGTCCTTCCTGTAGCTTTTCTTATCCACAAATGAGAAAGACCTCCTATAAGCAGGAGGTCTCTTTATCATATCAATATCAATTACATTTAAAAAGCCATCAAGGCGCAAAGGTACCAATGAAGATCGCCGGATCTACTCGCTGATTATTTAAACTGACCGTCCAGTGCAAATGTGGGCCGGTTGAACGACCGGTACTACCGACCTTGCCAACCACCTCACCGCGACTCACGGTTTGACCCTTGACCACATCAATTTCCGATAAATGACAGTACATTGAAATTAAACCTTGACCATGATCCACAAACACGGTTTTACCATTAAAAAAGTAATCACCGACAATTGTCACTACCCCATTGGCGGAGGCCTTAACAGGTGTACCTTGGGGTACCGCAATATCTAAACCTGAGTGAGAGTTTCGTTCCTCGCCATTAAAGAAACGACGTACACCAAAGGCCGCTGAATAACGACCACCATCCACGGGACGATCTAATATAACATTGCTCGGAATAACCGTACGAAACTCTTTATAAGCTGCCGTTTGCTCTGCCGCTTCGCGACTATAGCGATCTAAATCACTTTGTGATGGCGTAACGTGTTTATTAGTGCTTAACTTGATATGTTGCTCAGCGTACTTCTTGGACTCAATAGTAAAGTCCACTGACTCAGTCGCAGCACCATAGTTGACAGTCAAATGATGACGACCGGAATTGTTTTTTTGACCAACACCGACTATCGCTAAATAACCGCCAAACTCGGCATTAGGAATAATCAAGACAGAAGAACCGTTGAAACTGGCAGTTGGTAACACACCACGGTCCTCTAGGGGGAGAACGACAACACCGCCCGGAACCGGACGGTGTAATTGCCTTTCGATATAGGATTGAGCTGTTTGAGCCCAAGCCGAAGCACTTAAAAACAAAGAAAATAAACTAGTGCAAATAACAGTAGTCAATTTTTTCTTAGATAACAGCATCTGCTTGAGTCTCCATAAATTCGCTATAAATTAATGATTTTCCTTAGCAAGGTTGATGGTGTATTTAGGAATTTCAATCACTAAATCCTCATCTTGCACAAAGGTTTGACATGACAAACGCGACTCAAGGGTAAGGCCCCAAGCCTTGTCTAACATATCTTCTTCATCTTCACTTGCTTCCTCTAGGGAATCATAACCTTCTTTAACGATAACATGGCACGTTGTACATGCACAAACCATCTCACAGGCATGCTCCATTTCAATGCCATTGTCTAAAAGAATCTGACAAAGACTGACATCGGAAGGAACATTTTCTATCACTTTACCTTCAGGACAAATTTCCTCGTGAGGTAATACAGTAATTTTACGCATTTTCTTGATACTCCTAAATTATAACTCTTCAACTTTTTTACCGGAAAGCGCACGACGGATACTACGATCCATACGCTTTGCTGCAAAACTGTCAGTGACATGACTTAAACGTTGAATTTGGACACGGATCTCATCTGCATCATCACCTTGAACTAAGACACGCAGACGCTCCACCTCCTCACGAATTTTATTTTCTTCCTCAGTGGTTAATAAATCACTGTCTCCACTAAGGGCAGAGATAATAGATTCAATTAAACGACCGCCATTAACTTGTTGTTCACGCAGTGAGCGTTGTTGAGCGTCCTCTTCAGCTGATTGCATGCCCTCGCTTAGCATACGAGTCACTTCCTCATCGGATAAACCATAAGACGGTTTGACGGTAATATGTGCCTCTGCACCTGAAGTTTTCTCACGGGCTGAGACATTTAATAAACCATCGGCATCAACCTGGAAGGTTACACGAATACGAACAGCCCCGGCGACCATCGGCGGGATTCCACGTAACTCAAAACGAGCAAGAGAGCGACACTCATCAACTAACTCACGCTCACCCTGCACCACATGAATGCCCATCGCGGTTTGACCATCTTTGTAAGTAGTAAATTCCTGCGCACGCGCAACCGGAATCGTACTATTGCGTGGGATCACTTTTTCAACTAAACCACCCATGGTCTCAAGACCTAAAGATAGAGGCGTCACATCAAGTAATAACCAATCCTCACCAGGCGCTGGATTGCCGGCTAATTTATTAGCCTGTAATGCTGCACCAATTGCAACGACCTGATCCGGATCAATATCAACCAAGGGCTCTTTGCCAAATAGCTCACCAACCATCTCACGTACAATCGGCATACGGGTTGAACCACCAACCATCACCACCCCTTGGACATCAGATGCTTTCATATCAGCATCGCGTAAAGCTTGCTTGACCGTATCAAGGCTTTTTTCGACTAATTTGCGCGTGATATTCTCAAAGTGTGACCGCGGATAATTTAAATCCAGATTGAGGCCATTAGATAAACTAAGCTTGAAAAAAGCTTTAGTCTGAGTTGTTAGGCGCTCACGCATTTTACGTGCGTGCGTTTTTAACAGGCGCCAATCAGCATGAGTCAGATCGTCAGTTTTATGATGCTTCAAAATATCCGCAACAATCAGATCATCAAAATCATCACCACCTAATTGCGTATCACCACCGGTAGATAAAACTTCAAATACACCCTTGCTTAAATTTAATATTGAAATATCAAAGGTTCCGCCACCCAAGTCATAAATAGCATAAACGCCTTCATTGGCACGTTCTAGACCATAAGCAACAGCAGCTGCCGTCGGTTCGTTTAACAAACGCAAGACGTCCAAACCGGCAAGACGCGCAGCATCACGAGTTGCCTGACGTTGTGCATCATCAAAATAAGCCGGCACGGTAATTACTGCTCCCACTAAGTCATCGCCTAATGAGTCTTCAGCCTGTTGACGTAACTTGGCTAGAATCTGTGCAGACACCTCGATCGGACCACGTTCACCGTGCAAGGTATTAAAACGAATAGAGAGTACGCTCTCGACC
>JAAZFX010000197.1 GCA_012511555.1 Alcaligenaceae bacterium
TGCGTTCAGTGTCTTTCCCTAATCCAAAAATTGCCGGTCAAGAGATTAAGGCGCTGCAAAGTGAACCTAGCGCTATTGAGTTTGAGTTGGTAGGTGAGTTTTATCAATTATCACTTAATGGTCAATTAGTGGCCCTAGCGGTAGATGAGGCCGGGGTAGGGGCTGAAACTTGGAAGGCTAAGTTGTTAAACCAGCTCGCATTATTCAGCGAAGCATAGAGAATCATTGCAGGATATAGGGTAGGATGAGCAAAAAAAATACTGAATTAACCGCTCAGGAAACATGGGTAGCGTTTAAAGAAATGCTACCTATTTCTGTCTTTGTGGCAATTTTCGGCCTGGCTTTTGGACTCGCCTCAATACAGATCGGACTGGATGGTTTTCATACGGTATTGATGAGTGCTTTAGTCTTTGGCGGTGCTGCACAATTTGCTACCCTGGAGTTGTGGGGCCAGTCTGTTTCTGTGGTGCCGCTAGTGGTGACGGTATTTTTTATTAATGCCCGTCATATCTTAATGGGTGCTTCTCTCTATCCTTGGCTCAAAGATATTCCGGCATTTAAGCGTTATAGCTATATGCTGGTCATTTCTGATGCCAATTGGGCCAAGGCCTTGCCTAAATATCAACAAGGCAAATCGGGCTTAGCTGATATTGTCGGTGGTGGTCTGGCCTTGTGGTCAATGTGGATTGTTGGCACCTGGTTAGGTATTTACTTTGGCTATTTAATAGAAAACCCACGCGTTTTTGGCTTGGACATGGTGATGGCTTGTTTTTTACTAACCATGGTCATGGGCGGTCAAAAGAATTTGCGTATTGTGGTGATTTGGATTGTTGCTGCGGTAGTCGCTATTTTAGCCTATTGGTATTTACCGGAAAATATGCATGTGGTGGTCGGTGCACTTGCTGGTGGTTTAGTTGGCGTGCTTTGGAAGGATGGTGTTAAGTCATGAGCTGGGAAATAAGTATGACACACGCACTGCTGATTATTGTAATAATGGCGGTAGTTACTCTGGTAACTCGCTGGGGTGGCGTTTTTATCATGTCATTTGTACCAATTAGCGATGGCGTGCGACGCTTTATTGGCGCCATGTCCGGCTCAGTATTAGTGGCGATCTTGGCGCCGGTTGCGGTAGAGGGTGACCTTGGTGCAAGATTGGCACTGCTGACTACCTTAGTGCTAATTTTGGTGGTGAAAAGACCGCTAGTCGCCATTACCTCGGGATTTGTCATGGCTGCGCTGGTGCGGTATTTTGTTGCTTAGTTTTAAGTTGGGGTTGAGGTCTAGCTCTAACCCAAGGTCAGGGCGCTAAATTTAGACCTCAATTCCTTTTTCTTTCAAGATCTTTTGGATAGCTTCGGCGGCTTTTTGTGAGGCTTCGAGATTATCGCCATCAATGTATTGTGGTGGTATTTTTTGTTTCTTAAGATAAGCTACTACAGCTTCATAATGAGCATCTTTGCTCTCTTGCATAGAAGTGTTGCGTTTTGCAAGAATACCATTGATTTCTGCCACCGCTAACATGGCAAGATTGGGCAGTTGATTCGTAGATGCTAATAGCAAAGACTCCCGGTTGCGCAGACCCTTATTGTATTTAATCCAGTGATTGGCGATAGTGGCGTAGGCGATACCATAGTCTCCATTAACCTTTTTAAATACCTCGCTAATGTTTTTAGCGACGATTTTGGCGTCGTTTTTAGATAAGAAGCTGAATATTCCCATAAGGTACTTTGTATTATTAAATTGATATCAAATCATAACCTAAACTTTAGTTCAAGCGCTAATTAA
>JAAZFX010000198.1 GCA_012511555.1 Alcaligenaceae bacterium
CGTATCGTACATGTGCCATTGCCAGTGATCCTCACTCATATTACCGAGAGAAGCACTAACACCACCTTGGGCAGCAACAGTGTGCGAACGCGTAGGGAAAACTTTAGATAAAACAGCAACAGATAAACCGGCCTGAGCTAATTGTAATGAGCAGCGCATACCGGCTCCGCCTGCGCCTACTACGACCACGTCAAATTGACGACGCGGTAAAGAAGAATTAAATGCAACCACGGCTTATAGACTCCAAAGAACACTTGCAAAATAAACAACCGAAGAGACCAACCACATAACAGTCAGAACCTGAAGGGACAGCCTAAGTGTCGCACAGGTTATGTAGTCCATCCAAATATCACGCACACCAACCCACGCGTGGTATGCCAAAGCTAAAAACGCTAAAGAAGCGGAAATTTTAGCCGTAGGAAAACCAAACCAGGTGAAGGTAAAAAGATTGATCCAGGAAGCATAATCGTTAACAGTGAAAAGTGCTGCCAATAAAAATAAAATAGAGTAAACAGCCAAAATAATAGCTGTCGCACGTTGGGCAATAAAGTCCATCGTACCGTAACGAGAACCAACAGCTAGACGCTTATGACCATATTGTTCGTAACGATCCATTAGAGCACTCCAAACATTTTAATTGCAAAAACAACCGTCAGCGTAATACTGACAATCAATACTAATTTGGCGCTCTTTTGTGCATCGGGTTTATCCAAACCACGACCAAAGTCCAGGGTCAGGTAACGGATACCTGCACAGAGGTGATGCATAAAGCCCCAGATTAAAACTAACAAAATCAGCTTTAGAATGGCGCCCCAGAAACCACTACCCAAATTAGTGAAAGACTCAGGGGAGCCCACACTGGCAGCAAATAAAGGCACGAGGATAATCGGTAACGCTAAAAACAACATAGCGCCACTGACACGGTGCAAAATCGATACCTGACCGGGAATCGGTAGTTTGTAATCGACGGTAATATTCCTTAAGCTCAAATTGCGAAACTCGCGCTTAGGCTTTTTTTGATTTTCAGACATAGTAGATTGGCCTCAACTTAACAAAGAAACCTAAAAAAACCATTAAAAATGGTGTAGTTAAAAAAAACGCATACCCCATTAGTTTAAACTATTTCTATAAAAATAGTCCTTTGTTAGATACATTCCTTTACGAATTTCTATGGGTTTATCCCCATAGGTGTAAGCAATTCGATTAATTGCCAGTAGAGGACAGTCCTCTGAAATGCCTAACAACTCGGAGACTTTAGCACTTGCTGCAACGGCATACAACTGCTCTTCGGCGCGAATCATACTCACACCAAACTCCGATTCAAATAAACCATATAAGGGAAGTTGCTTTTGTAGAGTTTCAAGAGTTAGCTCCTTGAAACTACTTGCGGGTAAAATAATTTGCTCAAAAACCACTGGCTTGTCACCAAAATGCATGACCCGCTCAATCTCTACGATGTCGCTAGCTACCGGCAACTCCAAGAGATCCAGCTCTAATTGCTCAGCAGGTCGAACGATACAGGACAAAAACTTGCTTGCGGGCTTTTCTCTTTTTTCCTGGCCATGACGACTGGCTAGACGTAAAAAACGATAACGCACTTCATCTTCGTGATGTGTGGCTACAAAAGTGCCCTTGCCCTGACGGCGAATTAATACGCTCTCTGCCGCTAACTCATCAATCGCCTTGCGGACGGTACCTTGACTGACGTGATAGAGATTGGCTAACTCAACCTCGCTCGGAATGCTCTCGCCGGGCTTCCACTCTCCTGCCCCTAAGCTTTCTAGGAGCAACTCCTTAATTTGCTTATAAAGGGGAGAAAAAGCAGCTCGCTGGCGTGCAGTCGCAGCCGCCTTGGCATTTCTAGAGCCAAGTGTCCTAGGCCCTCTGGGTGCAGCAACTCTCAATCCCTTACGAGATGACGAGGGCGTTTTGCTTGTTAACTTTGACTGTGACTTACTCATGATTTTTAGAAAAAAAAGTTACCCTATTATCGCACCCCAAAGCAAAAATGTCTATTCATCTATAAGACATAAGATATAAGATATAAGTCGTCATTGACGCAAGACGAATATTGGTCTAAAGTAAACAAGATTTTTAAACGTTTAATAACTTATTATTTGTAAAAAGCTGGAGTTACTTTTATGTCAAAACCTGCTATTCGTGTAGCGGTAACTGGTGCCGCTGGCCAAATCGGCTACGCCCTTTTATTCCGTATTGCTTCTGGTGAAATGCTTGGCAAAGACCAACCCGTCATCCTTCAATTACTAGAAATCGCTGATGAAAAAGCTCAAAACGCCCTTAAAGGCGTGATGATGGAGCTAGATGACTGTGCCTTTCCTTTATTAGAAGGCATGAGCGCTCATAGCGATCCTAAAGAAGCTTTTAAAGATGCCAAAATCGCTTTATTAGTCGGCTCTCGCCCACGTGGTCCAGGTATGGAGCGTGCTGATCTTCTACAAATTAACGCTAAAATCTTTATCGAACAAGGTAAAGCACTTAACGATGTAGCTGATCGCGACGTCAAGGTATTAGTTGTAGGCAACCCAGCCAACACTAACGCTTATATTGCGATGAATTCTGCACCAGACCTTCCTGCCAAAAACTTCACAGCCATGCTTCGCTTAGACCATAACCGTGCCCTGACTCAGCTAGCACAGAAATCAGGCAAAGCAGTTAAAGACATTGAGAATTTCGCTGTTTGGGGCAACCACTCTCCAACCATGTATCCTGACTATCGATTTGCGACGGTTAATGGTGAGAGCTTAAAAGCCAGCATCAACGACGAAGAGTGGAATAATAACGAGTTTATTCCTAAGGTTGGTAAGCGCGGCGCAGCGATCATTGAAGCTCGCGGCCTATCTTCAGCAGCCTCTGCTGCTAACGCTGCCATCGACCACATCCGTGACTGGGTCTTAGGTTCTAATGGTCAGTGGGTCACCATGGGCATCCCTTCTGACGGCTCTTATGGCATTCCTGAAGGCATCATGTATGGTGTTCCTGTTATTTGTGAGAACGGCGAATACAAACGCGTTGAGGGCTTAGAAATTGATGAGCCATCTCGCCAATACATGGACAAGACATTAAACGAGCTCTTGGAAGAGCGTGATGGTGTTGCTGATTTATTAAAATAATCAAACATTAGATTATTCTAAATCAATAAAAGCAGAGTTAATCTGCTCAAGGTCAATAGCCATCCGTCATACTTTTCGGATGGCTATTATTTTAACTACTGAAAATCAAATAGAGAACAAAATATGAGTCAACTTTCTGCAGGAGCAGCTTTTCGCAAAGCATTAGCTGAAGAAAAGCCCTTACAAATTATTGGCGCCATTAATGCCAACCACGCACTACTAGCCAAGCGCGCCGGCTACAAGGCAATCTATTTATCAGGTGGCGGCGTCGCTGCAGGTTCACTAGGTCTACCTGACTTGGGCATTAACACCCTGGATGACGTGCTAACAGATATTCGCCGCATCACTGATGTTTGCGACACCCCCCTATTAGTAGACATTGATACGGGCTTCGGTCCTTCCGCTTTCAATATTGCTCGCACCGTTAAAAGTCTCATCAAATTCGGCGCTGCTGCTTGTCATATTGAGGACCAAGCAGGTGCCAAGCGCTGTGGTCACCGCCCCAACAAGGAAATTGTCAGCACTGAGGAAATGACGGACCGCGTTAAAGCAGCTGTCGATGCTAAAACAGATCCTGATTTCTTCATCATCGCTCGTACCGATGCTATCCAGAGCTTTGGCGTTGAAGCTGCTTTAGAGCGCGCTCAAAAATGCGCTGAAGCCGGTGCTGATGGCATTTTCGTCGAAGCCGCTCATGATTTAGAGACCTACAAACTCTTTAGTGATAATTTAAATGTTCCAGTCTTAGCCAATATCACTGAGTTCGGTGCTACACCTTTATTTTCAGTAGAAGAACTAGCCTCAGCTAATGTCGGCATGGCCTTATACCCACTATCTGCGTTCCGCGCGATGAACAAAGCCGCTCAAACTGTTTACGAAGCTATTCGCAAAGATGGCCATCAGAAAAACGTTGTTGATTTGATGCAAACTCGTATGGAGCTGTACGAAAGCATTGGCTACTTTGAATTTGAAGAGTATCTAGATAACTTATACGCTAAAAAATAACCTTTTAAACGATTTATAGGAGGACTTATGAGTCAAACAGAACAAACCACTGAAACCAAGC
>JAAZFX010000199.1 GCA_012511555.1 Alcaligenaceae bacterium
CGTCATGATCAGCATCTAAAATTTCCTGAGCATCAAGCAAGGAGTTGTTAACCCGGCTCTTTTTCTTCCAGGGCAAAGCAACTAACGTTTCGATGTAATTACGAATAACACCAGCCTCGGCCGACATCGGTGACATCAAACGTAGTTTTTTGAGCTCACTATCAGCCTTTTTACGAGCTTCAGCGGGCATGCGAGCAACTTCAATCTTACGCTCAAGCTCCTCGATATCAGCACCGTCTTCGCCTTCGCCCAATTCTTTTTGTATCGCTTTGACTTGCTCATTTAGATAGTAGTCACGCTGACTCTTTTCCATCTGCTTTTTAACGCGACCACGAATGCGGCGCTCAACCTGGAGAATCTCAATCTCATTTTCGATATGGTTAAGCAACAACTCCAAGCGAACATTAATCTCTAATTCTTCTAAAGCCTCTTGTTTTTGTTCTTGCTTCATCGGCAAATGCGAGGCAATCATATCTGCTAAACGGTAGATATCATCCATCGCACTGATAGAGCCGACTATCTCGGGAGGAAGCTTTTTATTTAACTTAACATACTGTTCAAATTGTGAAGTAATGGTGCGACGCATTGCTTCCAAATCCGGTCGTGCTTCCTCTGAAGGCACAACAGGCAATGCGTCAACCATGTAATAATCGCCAGTGTCGTTGATTGACTCTAAGCGAGCACGCTGAATCCCCTCAACTAGCACTTTTACAGTACCGTCAGGTAATTTCAACAACTGCAAAATATTGGCGACCACACCCATATCATAAATATCTTCGGATGCTGGCTCATCTTTGTTGGCAGTTTTTTGAGCTACTAACACAATACGCTTATTACTGTTTTCTACAGCCTCCTCTAAGGCGGCGATAGAGCGAGGGCGTCCAACAAATAGTGGAATCACCATGTGTGGAAAAATCACCACATCACGCAAGGGCAATAAGGGTAGTTGTACTGGCAACTCAGGTAATAAAGTAGTGTTTGACATGTTTTCCTGTCCTATCAAAAGACTGTTAACAACAACAATGGGGCTTAAACAAGAAAGTTCAAGCCCCATATTGCCATTGTCCAACAAATTTTAATAAATCTGTAAGATGGGATTAGCTAGGAAACTTTAGTAGTTGACTCGCTAATGTCGTCGTCATTTTGAACCGCAAAGCGTGTGCCCTCGACCAAAGTCGGCTTGGCAGTGCCTTCAACAGCCTCTCTAGTTAGAATCACTTTGCTTACCTCTTTGCGAGAAGGCAAGTCAAACATCACATCTAAAAGGCTATTTTCAACAATTGAACGTAGACCACGTGCACCTGTCTTGCGCTCAATCGCACGCTTAGCGATAGCAGACAATGCCTCATCTGTCACCTCTAGCTCAACACCCTCCATTCCGAAGAGCTGTTGATACTGCTTGATTAAAGCATTTTTTG
Organism: Alcaligenaceae bacterium; assembly: GCA_012511555.1. Classification (GTDB taxonomy): domain Bacteria; phylum Pseudomonadota; class Gammaproteobacteria; order Burkholderiales; family Burkholderiaceae_B; genus Oligella. Next base: position 1,419 of record JAAZFX010000199.1, read on the forward strand.
GCTGAGTCAAAATCTGCATAAGGGCATCTTCATCAAGCTCAAGTAGAGTAGCAATGACAGGCAAACGACCAACCAATTCCGGAATCAAGCCAAATTTGATAATATCGCTAGGCTCAACCATCTGGAATAACTCGCCAGCTGACTGCTCTTCTTTGGAGCGGACTGAAGCACCAAAACCAATCCCGGACTCGGCGGTACGGTTTTGAATAACCTTTTCAAGGCCATCAAAAGCACCACCCACAATAAATAAGATATTACTCGTATCTACTTGAATAAAGTCCTGATTAGGATGTTTTCGTCCACCCTGTGGCGGTACCGATGCAACGGTACCCTCGATCAACTTTAGCAACGCTTGCTGTACACCCTCGCCCGACACGTCACGAGTAATTGACGGGTTTTCAGATTTACGCGTAATCTTATCGATCTCATCGATATAGATGATAGCTTGTTGTGCCTTCTCAACATCATAATCGCAATTTTGCAGTAGCTTGGTTATGATATTTTCAACGTCTTCACCAACATAACCCGCTTCGGTTAAGGTCGTTGCGTCAGCCATCACAAAAGGCACATCTAATAAGCGCGAGATTGTTTGAGCTAATAA
>JAAZFX010000200.1 GCA_012511555.1 Alcaligenaceae bacterium
GCTTACGACTATGCCGCAGAAATCATGGCACAAAATATGATGGAAGATGATGTAGCTGAAGGAATCGACGCTTTTATTGAAAAGCGTCAAGCGGTTTGGAAATCTTAGTCTCCAAGTAATCACGGACACGCTCATCGCTTAGACCATACATTGCGGCCAAATTACCAATAGTCAGTACCTCTTGGGTGGCGCCCTGAGCAAATACTTGCCCCTTGGCCAGTAATAACACCTGATCAGCCATGCGCATCGCTTGTTCTGGCTGATGGGTACAGAGAAAGATAGCTAAGCCCTGCTCTTTAAGTTGTTGTACCTGCTCAATGACAAGAATTTGATTACCAAAGTCCAGACTGGCCGTCGGCTCATCCAGGATCTAGGCCTTTGGCTCCTGGGCCAAAGCACGTGCCAATAGTACTAGTTGCTGCTCGCCACCACTTAGTTGGGGAAACAAGCGCTCAGCCAAATGCTCAATCCCTAAACGCTGCAGACAATACCAAGCCATGTCTTTGTCATTTTTTGATGGCGAAGAAAAAAGCCCCATATAAGCACTACGCCCCATCAATACCATATCAAGGACAGTAAAGGCAAAGAGTGAGGCGCTATGTTGCGGAACATAAGCAATATGCTTTGCTAAGTCGCGCCGTGACCAGCGCGCGAGCGGCTCATTCAAAACCGTTAATTGACCGGACAGAGCGGAAATAAGACCCAGTACCGTCTTAAACAACGTCGACTTACCACTACCATTAGGCCCTAATAAGCACAATACTTGAGCTTGGCTTAAATTAAAACAAACACCCTTAGCGACGGTTTTACTGCCATAACCAATAGCTAACTCTTGTGCCGATAAAATCTCCTGCTTAATCATGAGGACGCCCCTTGAGTAGCAAGTAGAGGAAAAATGGCGCGCCAATTAAAGAAGTTAATACCCCCAAAGGCAACTCAATACTCGCTGCATTACGCGCCACATTATCTGTCAAAACAAGGAAAGTCGCGCCTATCAGCAGCGATGTGGGCAACAAACGAGAAAATTCCGGTCCTACCAAGATGCGGGCAATATGGGGGATTACCAAACCAACCCAACCAATAATTCCGGTAAATGAGACCGCTGCCGCAGTCATCAAGGTTGCACAAATAATAAGCAAAAAGCGTAAAACACCGGTATTAACACCCAATGCTTGAGCTTCCATATCCGACAGACTTAATAAATTAATACGCCAACGCAATAAAATCAAAGGCAGTAATCCGGCTAGCAGAAATGGCAAAGCCCACAACAACTCGTGTTGAGAAACAGCATTGAGCCCGCCAAGCAACCAAAAGGTAATGGTGGCAAGCTGTGAATAGGGATCGGCCAAAATCTTGATTAAAGAAATGCCTGAGCCTAATAAACTGCCGATGGCCACACCGGCTAGCACCAAGACTAAAACAGGATCAAACTGTCTGCTAGTTAAAGAAATTAAATAAACAAGACCAACGGCTATTAGGCCACCGACAAAAGCAAATAACTGTACAGCGGCTAAAGGCAGCGACAAGAAAATGGCAAAAACTGCTCCCAAACCGGCACCGGCAGAGACCCCTAAAATATCCGGAGAAACTAAGGGATTTCTAAACATCGCTTGATAGCTGGCGCCAGCAGCAGCTAAGGCAGCACCAACCAAAATGCCAGCGACCAGTCGTGGTAAACGCAAATTCCATAGCACCAAATCGGCATTGGTACCGCTACGACCACCCGTGATCAAACTCTGCCATAACTCGCCTAGACTAAGTGGATACTTACCCGCCACTAAGGTGAAGATACTCACCATTAGCAAGGCTAATAACAGTAACATATACAACCATGATGGTCGCAGCTTGGACAACATGAAGACTCCCTGCTTTGCTTTTAATTTAAAGAAGCAATAGTTTTAACTTAAAATAACTAATTTATAGTCTAAATGAGTCGCCAACCTGAAGGTCAACTGTTCAAACTCTACAAAACCATGCTGAGGATGATAAAAGCCACGTGCGCCCCCCTCACGTGCCTCTACTGCCCGATGCCCCCAAAGCTGAGCAAACTCATCGCTGCGCTCGATAAACTCATCAATAAATTCACGGACCTCTACCTCTTCCATAAAAGGAGCGATATCGGCCCTGAACTCAGCGACCGAGCGACGAGCACGATCTTCCCAATTAACGATAATTTTTCTACTAAGAGGTTCCAGGAAGATAAATCTCAATAAGTTTGCTTGACCCGGTTCTTGTTGGTCGGGCCAATAGCCAAACAACTCATCTAATAGCTGATTAAAATGAAGAATATTCCAGTACCTATCAAGAATATAGGCTGGCGTATTGATTTGATTAACTGAGTTAGGTAGTGCCAAAGGCAAACTACCGGCCGATGCTTTTTGTCGATCAGGGTCATTTTGCTGAGCAAGCTGAAATAAATAGGCTCGCTCAACCTTGTTAAGGTGCAGGGCATCCGCCAAGGCAGACCAAACATCCGCCGACACTTTGAGATCACGACCTTGCTCAATCCAAGTATACCAAGTGACACTAATACCACTTAATTGTGCTACTTCCTCGCGCCTAAGACCGGGCGTACGGCGACGCCCGTAATCAGGCAAACCGGCCATCGCGGGAGTAACCTTAGCTCGGGCTTGACGCAAAAAATCGCCTAATTCCTTTTGCTTTACTGAACCTGCTTGAGCCATTGCACCCCCTAAAAAAGCTCTAATTTACTCTAATACACTACTTAATTGACGCTTGGCTTGACCCAGAGAAATCTCGCTACGCTCCGTATAATCATGAAGCTGATCTTCACCAATACTGCCAACACTAAAGTAAGAAGACTCCGGATGACTAAAATAGAAACCTGACACACTTGAGGCAGGGATCATCGCATAGCTTTCTGTGATATGCATACCAATTTTTTCAGGTTCAAGCACCTCAAACATATCTGCTTTAACCGTGTGTTCAGGACAAGCTGGATAACCCGGTGCCGGACGAACACCTTGATACTTCTCGTCGATTAGCTCCTGACTCTCCAAGTTTTCTTCAGGCACATAACCCCATAGATCAGTACGCACACGATGGTGTAAAGCCTCGGCAAAACCCTCGGCAAAACGATCCGCAAGCGCCTTAATCATAATTGAGGAATAATCATCACCTTCAGCTTCAAAGCGTTCAACGTGCTTCTCGATTCCAAGACCACCGGTAACGGCAAACATACCGATGTAATCCGCTACACCACTGTCTTTAGGGGCAATATAATCAGCCAGACACTTGTTATAAATGCCCGGACGCTTCTTGCCCTGCGAGCGTATGTTGCGCCAAGTGAGTAGCACCTCGCTACGCGATTCATCCGTATAAAGCTCAATATCATCATCATTAACTGTATTGGCAGGATAGAAACCAACCACACCACTGGCCGTTAACCAACGCCCATCGACGATTTTCTTGAGCATGATTTTGGCATTTTCATAAAGCTCTTGCGCTTCTTTACCCA
>JAAZFX010000201.1 GCA_012511555.1 Alcaligenaceae bacterium
CACCCCTAATCAGATGACGACTCAAACAATAAATAGTGGTTAAAAATATCTTATAAAATCAATGTGTAATGATAGCATGAAGGGCCGTCATTGCTGTACTTGCGATATTGTCTTGAGGGAAGAATTCTAGGTGGGGAGTTTGTTCAAGGCCCACTTTGGGTCAGCAGCAATGAGAGTATTTTGTCCATGAGTGGTGCTAAGGATGCCTAGCTACGCATGCTAATATATTATTTTATCCAGAATTCGTTGGCAGCTGATTTAGGAAAGCCATGGACCAGCAAGAAACAGAACGTAAAGAACTCAAAAAATCGCTTGCTGAGTTAAAGCAAGGCATCATCTCACTTAGCGCTATGCTTAATAAGCATGGTGAAGCTGAGTTGTGGTTTGGAATATCTCCTATGGGCGAGGCGCTCGGCTTGGACATTAGCGAGAAGACATTGCGCGATATTTCGCAAGCCATAGCTGCACATGTGGAGCCGGCGATTTACCCATCCATAACTCAACAAATTATTGATGATAAGCCATGTATTAAGGTGGAGGTGTTGGGTCAGCAGCAACCTTATTTTTCTTATGGGCGTGCTTATATGCGTGTTGCTGATGAGGATAAACGCTTAAGCGCACAAGAACTTAAGCAGCTTATCCTGTACAAGCATAGTGAGTCTATACGTTGGGAAACAGAGCCGAGCAAATTTAGTGTAAATCAGCTTAATCAAAATAAAATTAAAGATTTTTTACAGCATGCGGGACTTCCTGAAGATACTATCGAGAACGCACTTGAAAAGCTCGATCTCTTAAAAGATGGTCAACTTGTCAAAGCAGCAGAACTATTTTTTACAGAGCAACCTATAGAGTTACGTTGTGCTGTATTTGCTACGACTGATAGCGGTTCAATTATAGATATGAAAGATTTTTTTGGCGATATATTAGAACTGATAGAAGAAGCCGAGAAATTTATCCTTAAAAACATTCATGTCGGTATGCAGCTAGATGGTTTGTACCGGGTAGATGTGCCTGAAATAGCTGTTGAAGCATTGCGCGAAGCGATAATTAATGCATTTTGTCATCGTGACTGGCGAGACCCTGATAATGTGCAAGTAGCAATCTTTAAAGACAGGGTAGAGATACGTAGTCCCGGTGAACTGTATGGCAATCTTAGCATTGAGCAAATTATGCAAGGTAATGTCTCACGCCGACGTAATCCCCTCATTGCAAATTTGTTGCGCCGTATTCATTTAGTTGAAGCTTGGGCGCGCGGCATGCCGAAGATTTTGAGCAATGCGCCAAATACCAGTTTTAAGGAGTTTGGTGGTTTATTTATTACTTCTTTTGGGCGTAAAAATAGTAGTAATGAATTATCTGACAAGGGCATTACCATGGAAGTCACCATGGATGAGAACACGGAAGTCGCCATGGAAGTCAGCGCAGAGATTAAAGCATTTTTAGCTGTATTCTCGGGTGATATGTCACGTGTTGAGTTAATGAATAAATTGGCTCTTAAAAATGCAGAACATTTTCGTTTGCATTATTTAAGAAGAGCTTTAGAAGGTGGGTTAATTGAAATGACTTTGCCTGACAAACCCCAAAGTCGTTTGCAAAAATACCGTTTAACAGAAGTCGCTAAGCAGCTACTGCGGCAAGCAACAAATGAGTAGTAAATCTACCTGCGTGTTGCTCACCGCGTGAAATTAATCGTGAAAAGGCGCTATTGCTGTTGCTGCGATATGGTTTTGAGGGAAGAGTTCCATTTGATAGATTCATCAAGGAAGTCTAGGTATTCTTTAGCGTTGACAATACCATAGGGGTAGCCTTCTTGAGTACTATCTAGTAATGAACCTGTACCGGTAGCAATTGGGAAATCTATAAATTCGGCATGTTCTTTGCGTATAGCCCCGCCGAGAGTTTTAGAGAAGGATTGTAACCCCAAGAGCTGGCCACTTGCCGAATAGACCCTTCTATCAGTGATGAGCCAGCGAGAGTCAGTAAGGTCTTGTTCATATTTATTGGCCAAGTGTAGAAGTGGGTTTTTTACAGCATCAAGCTGCCATTGAGTTAAAGCCTCCAAAGGTTTTAACTCAATCCTGGCTCCAGCGGCCATGTAATGCATCCAAGCCAAGGGGATATTGCCTAAGTCTCCATAGGTGTCTGGATATGGATTGGTTTCAGCATTCAAGTCTTTTGGAAAAATACTGCCGCCAATATCGGAATGATTACCTAAAAAGCCCTGCTCATAAACATTGTCGGTGTTTTTATCGGCAAAGCTAGTTAAGGGCATTAGCCAGAAACGATATTCATTAAGAGCGACTGCATGGGCAAAAGTTGACCAAGCCGGAGAAACCGTATAGTTGTAATCACCATTGTCACTGCCTAAAGTACCCAATTGATGGACTGTATCAAAGAGACCGACAAAACGTAAATTGACGCAAGCCCTAACTTGTTGTTGTCCTGGTGGTAACCACTTTGCTGTGTATTGAAAATAACCTTGCTTAGTATATTGGCCGAGTTTATTCGCAAAAATACTGGCTAAAGCAGCTCCTCTGGAAAAGCCCGATAAATCAATATTAATTGTGTTGTCTATGAGAGGTCCGGCGGCGGTGGTGCGGATCATCTCATCAATTAATTGCATCCACTGCATATTGAGCATATAAGGTGCCATGCCGGCAGATATTTTATCCTGAGTGACATGTGGTATAAACTCCGGTACTTTCCACTCTAAGAGTGAGTGGGCATACATCCGCTGAAGTCGGTTGTCCTGAGATATAGGCTGAGTCTCGGACAGGTCCTTCTGGTAACTATTAAAGAAATTGACAACCTTATTTTGAGCTTCTTTGGTGCCTATGCCTTCTAGGTAATTTACAGGGCCTTCATCATAAAGTTGGCCCAGTTTATAGGCATTGCTTTGTGAGCTTGGGGTATTTGTGGTGCCGTCAAAGACAAACATTAACAGGCCTAAGGGATCTATAAATTGACGTGGGTTTTGATTGGCGTAGCCAAAGACATCATTGCTGGCAATGGGCCCCAAAGGATCAGGTTCCAGATAATGACCTACTTCGGGATCGTAATTACGATAGAGGTTTTGATGTAAACCACTTTCTGCATCATAGTATTGACCTGGTAAACGCAGATTAAACTCAATGTCTTCGATAATAACTTGGCTTTTGCCGAAGGTCTCATTATCAGCTAACCATACTGCTTGTTGAAACTCATCTGTCACTAAAAAGGGTTGGCCGCTTCCATCACTATGGATATAGAACAGTTGGCCATTAGTATCTTCAGAGTAATCAATGAGTGCGACTGCAAGTACACCATCGTAAATATAGCGACGACTAATAAATGCTTTTTTATTCATTGAGTCGCCATAGTTTACTTCTGTAGCAGCAGTAGGTATAAAAGCTTCAGCAACTAGTTGCTGATTTAAATAATAATATTGAGTTTCACCCTTGGCGGTGACTTTTCTAATTCGCTGATTTAAGGCGTCATAAATATAGTTTGCAATGGTATTACCA
>JAAZFX010000202.1 GCA_012511555.1 Alcaligenaceae bacterium
AGCGCCTCTTCGTGGATAAGCGCTGATTCAGAGTGCATATAAGGCATGATGGCCCACTTTTGCATCAGTGGATCCAAAGAACCATACTCTTCAGGCATATCGACTAGGGTTTGCGCCAAAACCAAAGCCATCGGATCCTGTTGAAAGGCTTTAGGCGTACCACGATAGATATTACGAGAGAATTGATCCAGTACAATAATTTCCGCTACTCGACCTAGCGCCGACTGACGCCACCAATACAATTCACCTTGGGCAGCCTGCTTAAGCGTCGCTCCAAAACGGGCTCTCAAATCTTGGTCAAAATCCTCTGATACTTCAAACCAAAAAGGCGACGTTTCATCGTCAAGCCAAAAATCAAGCACTTCTTTTGCTTCAGGAGAAATAATCATAGGACGCTCTGATATTGATAAAAGGAAATATCATATTAAACAAATATGATGACAGTGTCGAGAGCATGAAAAACATAAGCAAGTCAAAACTAAGACATTAAAAAGCCGAGACTTAATAAAAAAATCTCGGCTCTTAAAAAATCACTACTCAGAATTAAAATGGCAGATCATCATCCAAATCATCAAAAGATTCCACTGATTTTTGTGGAGCACTTCTCTGAGGAGCCGGTGCTTGAGCACGCTGACCACCACCGGAGCCTGGCATTGGGCGGCTATTATCCTCAAAGCCACCGCCACTGCCAAAGCCTCCACCATCGTCAATCATAGGACGACCAGAGTCACGAGCACCCCAACCTCCGTCATCACGACCAGTACTACCGCCCTCGTCACGACCACCCAACATCTGAAATTTCTCACCGATAACATCAGTGGTGTAACGTACAATACCGTCTTTATCTGTGTACTTGTTAGTGCGTAAACGGCCTTCAACATAGATTTGAGAGCCTTTCTTTAAATACTGCCCTGCCACTTCTGCCTGGCGACCAAAGAACACGACTCGATGCCACTCCGTACTCTCGTTTTTATTACCATCTCGATCATAAGCAACATGGTTAGTAGCAACACTCAAATTACTCACTTGCAAACCACTTGGTGCTGCACGTAGTTCAGGGTCTGATCCCAAACGGCCGACAAGAATTACTTTATTAACTGACATGTTCTCAAATCCTTAAAATATTTTCTAATTAATACGATAATCAGTGCTCCAGCGCACCCATCGCTTAATATTACCGATTACTACTTACTGCTCAGTAATCGCCTTCTTTAACTCTTTTTATTGTGCTATTGTACAAAATTGATTTGTACTCGACGAGTGGCCAGGTACGCAATAGCACATAAAATCATTGCCATAATAAAGACACTGATATTGCCGTAGTTAGCGGCCATTAACCCGCCCAAAAAACCACCTGTTGCTACACCCAAGGCTTGAGTCATATTAAAGACACCCAAGGCCAAACCCTTTTGTGCAGGCGGACACGTACGGGATACGGCTGACGGTAAAAGCGCTTCTAATATATTAAAGGGGATAAAGTATAGCAATAAAGCAAAGACCAACATCACCAAACTATACATCCCGGAGATCATTATGCCAAGTGACATGATGATACCTAATAAAGTGAGGCCGATAGCTTCCTTGTGTTTGCGCTTTTTCTCGGTCATCATCACGGCTGGAATCATGAAAATCAGTGACACCACAATCACTGGCAGATAAACTCGCCATAAATCGCCAATGCTCATCTCACCTAATCGAATTAATACTGGCGGGATCACAACAAAAATAGCCATTAAAACAAAGTGTAAGCTAAACACGGACAGGTTTAACAACCATAAGTCTTTGGAGCGAAAAACATCAAACATGGTTAATGAGCAATTAATTGCCTGATACTCCTGAGGCACTACCGGTACGACCCAAACTGCTAACAATAAGCATAAAAAACCTAAAATGCTGATGGCCCAAAATAAACCGGGAAGCTCAAACCACTCTACTAACAAAGGCGCCATCACCATCGATATCGCAAAGCTTAGCCCAATAGAGGCTCCTACCATAGCCATAGCACGTGATCGCACCTCTGGACGAGTCGCATCAGAAACCCACGCCGTAATCGCCGCTGAAACTGCACCGAAACCCTGTACTCCACGACCAATGGCCACCCAGGTAACACTAGGCGCCAAGGCACAGATAATGCCACCGATAACAAAAAGTAGCATTCCAGAAATAACCACCGTACGGCGTCCAAAACGATCGGATAAAATCCCCATCGGAATCTGCATCACCGACTGGGTTAAACCATAAGCACCAATGGCAATACCAATCATCAAAGGATTGTCGCCTTGTACCAAAGTTTTAGCGGCATCCGCAAAAACCGGGGTCAGTAAAAACAGCCCCAGCATACGGACAGCAAAAAGCAGTGCCAAGCTGATACTGGCTTTACGTTCTAATGGAGTCAGTTTAAGTTTTGTTTTGTGGCTTGTTTGAGTACTCATTTAGGCTCTTTCAAAAAAAGCTGAGCGCTGAGGGCTGAGCATAAAGGGGCTAGGATAAAATTTCATGGTTCTTTATTATATCACCGAGCTTGATTATTTTAGCGATGTCATTTAACAAGTACAGCTCTTAGTCCTCATGGCTTAACAGTCTGGGTTATAGTTAAGGGTTCACATTAATCCTCGTTAGCAAAATAAATGAGTAATCAATTCCCCTCAGACGATCAGCATTATCTAGGTAAATCAAATAACGTCATACGCATTCGCGGAGCGCGTACACATAATTTAAAAAATATCAATTTAGATTTACCCAGAAATAAGTTAGTGATTCTTACTGGACTGTCAGGTTCAGGCAAGTCCTCACTAGCTTTTGACACCTTGTACGCAGAGGGTCAAAGACGCTACGTAGAGAGCTTGTCGACCTATGCTCGTCAATTCTTACAATTGATGGACAAACCGGATGTCGATTTAATCGAAGGACTCTCTCCTGCCATTGCGATTGAGCAAAAATCGGTCAGTCACAATCCTCGCTCAACGGTTGGTACGATCACCGAGATTAGTGACTATTTACGTCTATTATTTGCGCGTATCGGCACACCCTACTGCCCTACCCATAAAGAGCCTTTGCAAGCTTTTTCAGTTTCACAAATTGTCGACTTTACATTGCAACTACCTGCAGAATCGCGCATCATGGTGCTAGCACCTATTGCACCAGCCCCTAATCAAACTCTAGCGAGCCTAGTCCAAAGCCTACAAGCCCAGGGCTTTATCCGCATACGCATTGCTGGAGAACTCTATGAACTGGACCAATTACCTAGTGATTTGTCAGCCGATGTTAAACAAATTGAATTAGTGATTGACCGCTTACGTGTACGAGAAGAGCAAAAGCAACGTCTTGCCGACAGTATTGAAACAGCACTTGAAACAGCCAATGAGCGAGTCCTTATCGTCGATATAGATCAAGGACAAGAACACGCTTTTTCCAGACGCTACGCTTGTGCCCATTGCGATTATCAAATACCGACTTTAGAACCTAAAATGTTCAGCTTCAATAGCCCCGAAGGTGCTTGTCCGAGCTGTGACGGTATGGGCTCGGTGCAGGTTTTTGATCCAGAAAAAGTTATTATCAGTGACGATCTAAGTTTGTTAAATGGTGCTATTAAAGGCTGGGATCGCCGTAACCTCTTTAGTATGGCATTACTTAATAGCCTTGCTACTCATTATGACTTTGACTTAGAGCAACCATGGAATGAATTACCCAAAGAAATTCAACAAATAATTCTCTATGGCTCCGCTGACACCGAAATTGACTTTATATACTTTAATGACAAAGGCAAAAGCACTGTAAAACGTCATAGTTTTGAAGGTGTATTACCTAATCTGCAGCGCCGTTGGGAAGAAACTGACTCTAATGCAGTACGAGAGGAGCTAAACCAGCTACGCTCAACGACGCTCTGTCCATCTTGTAAGGGTTCACGTTTACGTGAAGATGTTCGCTACGTTAGAGTTGGTGAGGAAATTGAGAGTGAGACTGACTCTATAGAAACCGAACAACTACCTGGTTACACCATCGGTGAAATTAGCCATTTATCCTTAAGACGCGCTCAATCCTGGTTTGAAGAATTGACGCTAGACGGCGCAAAGTCAGATATTGCTCGACCCATCGTTTTAGCAATACAATCTCGCCTACGCTTTCTAAATGATGTCGGTTTAAATTATCTCTCTTTAGATCGTAAAGCCAACACTATCTCTGGCGGTGAAGCACAGCGCATTCGCTTGGCTAGTCAAATAGGTTCCGGCTTGAGCGGAGTTTTGTACGTACTGGATGAACCCTCAATCGGCCTTCATCAGCGCGATAACGACCGCCTTATCAATACCCTTATCCACCTACGCGATCTGGGCAATACGGTGATTGTGGTTGAGCACGATGAGGATATGATCCGCGCCTCAGACTGGGTAGTCGATATAGGTCCAGGTGCCGGTGAGCATGGTGGTCAAATTATGGCTAGCGAAACACCAGCTGAGTTACAAAAAGATCCAAACTCTTTAACAGGTCAATATCTGAGTGGCGCTAAAAAAATTGCTTTACCAAGCCGTCGCCCGGTTAATCCGCTAGGTCCATCACCTTGGCTGCATCTCAATGGCGCCACTGGCAACAACTTAAAGAGTGTCAACTTACATCTACCGCTGCAACGCTTTGTCTGTGTAACTGGCGTTTCCGGCTCGGGCAAATCGACACTGATTAACGATACCTTAGCCACTGTTTTGGCACGTAAATTAAACCGCGCCCAGAGCGAGTCTGCTCCCTATAAATCGATTAGCGGTCTAGAGCATCTTGACAAAATAATTACTGTCGATCAGAGCCCTATTGGTCGCACACCACGCAGTAATCCAGCGACTTATACCGGTTTATTCACACCGATCCGCGAACTCTTTGCCGGCACGCCCGAAGCTCGCACACGCGGCTACGATGCGGGACGCTTTTCCTTTAATGTCAAAGGCGGTCGCTGCGAACACTGTCAGGGTGATGGCGTGATTAAGGTAGAAATGCATTTCCTACCGGATGTTTACGTACCTTGTGATGTCTGTCATGGCAAACGCTATAACCGTGAAACCTTAGAAATTCGTTATCGCGGCTTAAATATTTACGAGGTCTTAGAGCTCACTGTTGAGCAAGCTCTATACTACTTCTCAGCGGTACCTGCTATTCAACGGCGCCTCCAAACTCTCCATGAAGTTGGTTTGGGCTATGTTCGCCTAGGTCAAAGTGCTACCACCCTTTCAGGTGGTGAAGCACAACGCATTAAGCTGTCTTTAGAGCTTTCCAAACGCAGCACCGGCAAAACGCTTTATGTCTTGGATGAACCAACGACCGGTTTACACTTTGCTGATATTGAGCTGTTACTGGACGTATTAAACCGTCTGGTCGATGCAGGTAACTCGATGGTGATTATTGAGCATAACCTTGATCTCATCAAAACTGCCGATTGGATTATCGACATCGGCCCCGAAGGCGGTAGCGGCGGTGGTCAAATCGTTGCTGAAGGTACCCCGGAAGAAATTGCCAAGCATCCCGATAGCTATACGGGTAAATATTTGGCCCCCTACCTAAAGTCATAAAAAATTCATAAAAAATTCATGACATTATCATTATTCCTGTTTTAGGAATAGGATATTAGTTTTTTAACCATTTATTCATTTAAATGACTTTGTTAAAGTATATACATCGACCGGGACAAAGGAAGCAACTTAATAAGGCCTTCCTTTCCCAAACGAAAAATACATTAAATTATTTAAAGGATAAATATTATGAAACGCACTCAAATTTCTGCTATCGCTATTGCTTTTTCTACTCTTTTTGCTGGTCAAGCAATGGCTGCTGACAATGCACCTCTTACCCGCGCTCAAGTTAAAGCAGAATTAACTCAAGCTGTAAATAGTGGCTATACAGTAGTTACAGAAAGTGGTCTTTTGGCTAAAGACGTTTTCTCAAGCAACTACCCAGCACCCCAAGTTGAGTCATTAACTCGCGCTCAGGTTCGTGCTGAATTAGCTGAGGCCATTGCTAGCGGCAATGTCTTTGTGAGCGAAAGCGGTCAGCGTGCTAATGAAGTCTTCTCTTCTAACTATGCACAAGACAGCAGCATCGGTAAAAGCCGTGAAGAAGTTCGCCAAGAACTCGCTGAAGCGATTGAAAACGGTTTATTAGATAAGCACATTTCTGCTTAATTAACGAGTAGTAATTTAAGATAAATCCAGAGAGTACGAATGCACTCTCTGGATTTTTTATTGATAGAACATCACTTCTTAAATCTTATAAATCCGTCGATGCTCTCTAATCGCATAACGATCAGTCATACCGGCAATGTAATCGGCAATGCCACGAGCTTGGCGATTCGCATCTTTAAAGCGATGATCAGGAGGTAACAATCGCGGCTCATCTAAAAAGGCTGCAAATAACTCATGAATCACACGGCGTGACTTTACCGCCATACGCATGACCTTGTAATGTCTATAGAGATTTTTCAAGAGAAACTTTTTAAGCTCATCTTGCAACTCCCGCATCTCCGGCGAAAACGCCACCAACACTGGCGCTAGAGCAACATCTTCAGGTGTTTTAACTTTATGCTCACTAATTTGACTTAGTGTATACTCAGTCACATCGGTGATTAAGGCATTAATCATACGTCTAATAATCTCAGATATTAAACGCTTACCACCAAGCTCTGGATACTTTTGCTTCACCTCTGCATGATGTTGAGCAAAAATCTCTACCTTCCCTAACTGTTCAATTGAAATTAAACCAGAGCGCAAACCATCATCAATATCATGATTGTTATAAGCTATTTCATCGGCAAGATTGGCTAATTGAGCTTCAAGTGATGGTTGCGTACGAGCTAGGAAGCGTTGTCCAACATCACCCAAATTACGCGCATTTTTTAAAGAACAATGCTTCAAAATACCGCTACGAGTTTCGAAAGTCAGATTAAGACCGTTGAAGTCTGCATAACGCTCTTCTAATTCATCAACCATACGCAGACTTTGCAAGTTATGCTCAAAACCACCCACTTCTTTGGGCAGGTGCTCACGCATATAGTCATTTAAAGCGTCTTGACCGGCATGACCGAAAGGTGTGTGCCCCAGATCATGAGCCAAACAAATCGCCTCAACCAGATCCTCATTGATCAACAAGTTTCGAGCCAAAGCACGGCCAATCTGCGCAACTTCGAGACTGTGAGTTAAACGGGTTCTAAATAAATCACCCTCATGGTTTACGAAGACCTGGGTCTTGTACTCTAAACGTCTAAAGGAATTGCAATGAATGATGCGGTCCCTATCGCGCTGAAAAGGATTACGCTTAGGATCGCCCTCTTCAGTATGCTTCCGTCCGCGCGAAGCCTCAGGATGGCTGGCATAAGAGGCCAGATTGGCAATGCAAACAATAGAATCAGTCATCAGAATCTGGCCTTACACCATCAACACCGTAAATACCACCCGTGCGACCCGTACCTGCTCCGGCATCTCTTGCAACCTGCGCGCGGCGTGCCATTTCAGCAGCGGCATCAGCGCTATCAACAACTGTACTCTCAGCAGTTTCCGGCGTCTTAGCCTTAGCTACTTTAGGGGCATCAACAGTAGCCTCACTTGTAGTACGCGCTACCACATCAGGAGAAGTCGTGTTTTTTAACACGAGAGCAACCAACTCTTGAGGGGCACCCTGAACCTTGGCTTCGCCGATCTTATCCAACACAACAAATTTGATCTTACCGGCAGTCGCCTTTTTGTCTAACTTCATGGTTTCAAACCATTTGTCCCTGCTACCTAAGGTAGGTGCCACAGTAGGACATCCGATTTTTTCAACCAAGGCACGCACTCGTTCAACATCTTCTTTAGGGAACTTAGTCACTAAAGCAGAGAGCTCAGCTGCCTGTACCATACCGCAACCAACTGCTTCACCATGTAACCATTCGCCATAGCCAAGGCCATTTTCAATGGCGTGAGCAAAAGTGTGTCCAAAGTTTAAAATCATGCGTCGATTCGATTCTTTTTCATCCTCTTCAACGACCTGAGCTTTAAGCTCACACGAACGATGAATTGCATAGGTGATAGCCTCTGGCTCTAAGGCCTTTAAGTCATCAGCAAATTCCTCACACCAATCGAAGAACTCACTGTCCATAATCAGGCCATACTTAATAACCTCTGCCAGACCAGCAGCAATCTCACGCTGAGGCAAGGTTTTTAAGACATTAATATCAATATCTACAGCAACAGGTTGGTAAAAAGCACCAATCAAGTTTTTACCCAAGGGATGGTTAACTGCTGTTTTACCGCCAACCGATGAATCGACTTGCGCCAATAACGTAGTCGGCACTTGTATAAATCGAATGCCACGCATAAAAGAGGCTGCAGCAAAACCACCTAAATCACCAACAACACCGCCGCCCAATGCGACAAGCACGGACTTGCGATCCAGTTTATTTTCCAGCATAAAGGTAAAAACTGAATTAAGTGTGTCTAAGTTTTTGTACTGCTCGCCATCCGGTATATCCACATTATAAATTTGCTTACCGGTTACTTTTAGTGCTTTAAGCGCTGTTTCACCATGTAGTGCACGCACTGTCGGGTTGCTCAACACAACAATGGCACTCGCTTCCGGAGGAATGGAGGTGCCAAGCTGTTGAAGAATATTTTTACCAATCTGAATTGGATAACTGCCGCCAGGCACATTTACTCTAACAATACTCATTTATTTATCGTCTCTTTCGGCTAACAAGTTAATAATCTGCTCAACAACGACACTCTGTGAGTCTCCTGTTGAATCAATAATATAATCTGCGGCTGCTTC
>JAAZFX010000029.1 GCA_012511555.1 Alcaligenaceae bacterium
GCTGATAGTCTTGATGGGCAAAGCGTTGACGTCGTGCTTTAGTTAAACGAATGCCATCAATTATACTGGCATGAATCAACTCATCAGAAACAATTAAAGAACGCTCATCAGCCAGAGCCGGCAGGATGCCTTAATTTGCATGATAACCACTATTAAAGACTAGCGCCGCCCGACCAAAGGACTCCGCCAACAACTGCTCCAAATTGACATGCTCGGTAAAGTTACCGGTTAACAGACGTGAAGAGGCACTACCTAAACTATGTAAGGGTAAATCATAAATCTCCCTAAACTCAGCTAGTAACTCTTGATCAAAGGACAGGCCTAAATAATCATTGGAACTAAGGTCCAGCATCGGCTTTGACGCATTGAAGCGGACACAGCCCTCGTTACGCTCAATATCTTTAAAAAACCTGAGGCTGTTTTGCTCTTTTAAATCGACCAACTCATCAGCAAATGATTGGTATAGTGGATTTGCTTGCTTTGACTCATTCTTTACACTCATTGATAACTTAGCCCCTCTTCTTCAACAATGATGCTAATACCGCGAATTAATTTTTGCAGTTCTTGGTCACTAATAATATAAGGCGGCATGGTGTAAATAAGCTTCCCAAATGGTCTTAACCAGATCCCCAACTCCAGACAACGCGCTTGAATCAACTGCAGAGACACAGGCTTTTTCATTTCAACGACGCCTATAGCGCCAAGCACTCGCACATCCTGCACCTGCGCTAAGGCACTTAATCCCCCCAGACCATGACGCAACTGCGACTCGATGCGGGCAATATTTTCCTGCCAGTGTTGACTCAATAGCAACTCTATGGACTTAGTAGCCACCGCACACGCCAAAGGATTTGCCATAAAGGTAGGACCGTGCATAAAAGCACCCGGCTCGTTATTACTAATGGTGGTGGCAATCTTCTCCGTCGTCATAACCGCAGACAAGGTCATATAACCACCAGTCAAGCCCTTACCAAGACAGAGAATATCTGCCTTGATATCGGCAAATTCTGAAGCAAATAGGCGACCCGTACGGCCAAAACCCGTAGCTATTTCATCCACAATCAACAACACATCAAACTCTTTGCAAAGCGCAATCGCCTCTCGCAGGTACTGCGGGTGATAGATACGCATACCGCCAGCGCCCTGTACAACAGGCTCAATAATCATCGCGGCTAATTGGTGGTGATGCTTTTCCAGGGCATTGCGCAGGGGCTCCATCTCTGCAGGGTTCCATTGACCACCAAAAGGGCTTTGTGGGGCTGAAACAAAAAGGCGCTGTGGCAAAGCTGAGCCAAACAAACTGTGCATGCCAGTCTCTGGATCACAGACAGACATCGCATTCCATGTGTCGCCATGGTAGCCGGAACGTGTGGTTATGATATTTTGCTTAGCGCTCTGCCCCTTAGCTGCCCAGTATTGCACCGCCATCTTCAGGGCTACCTCAACCGCAACTGAACCCGAATCCGCATAGAAAATCTTTTCAAGATGGCTTGGCACAATACCCAACAAGGCACGACCTAAATCTATTGCAGGCTGATGAGTCAGGCCACCAAACATGACATGCGACATATTATTGATTTGTTCAATCGCTGCTTGATTCAGAACCGGATGATTGTAGCCGTGGATAGCACAC
>JAAZFX010000203.1 GCA_012511555.1 Alcaligenaceae bacterium
CAAGCCAAAATGGCAATGACTATTGCTTGGGGAGACTCTTGGACTAACATGATTCAACCATTTTGGGCACTGCCTGCGCTAGCCATTGCTGGATTAAAAGCCCGCGACATTATGGGTTTCTGCCTCTTTAATTTAATTCTTTCGGGAATTATTATTTCAGCAGTTTTCTACTTTGTCTACTAAACAAACTTAAAAAACAGGGACGCCGCTTATTTAGCAGCGTCCCTGTTTTTATAGGAACTACTTAAAGCAACAGATTATTTTCTGTAACTATCATGACAAGTCTTACAGGACTTGCCCGTATTAGCGAAAGCTGCTTTGAACTTGCTTAGATCACCACTTTCCGCTGCTTTTTCTAATTCAGCAACAGCAATTACAGAGGCTTCTGCTTTTTTATCAAAATCATCTTTATTTGACCAAATTGAGTCTTCAGAATTTCCACCTTGAGTACCCTCTCCAAAGCCCGCCCACGGTAAGTCAATCAAAACTTTTAGGACCGCAACATTATTCTTGACTGCTTCAGCGTCATAATTCACTTCACCACGTACGACAGGACCCAAGCGGCCACCAAAATAATCACTGGCTAAGACAAAAGCGGCTTGACGATACTCAATCGCATCTTCAGCTGCTTCGAAGTGTGCATGTGCAGACGTAGCTGTAAAAGTACAGCCTGCAAAGGCAAGAGCACTTAAGATTTTTTTCATAATAATTTCCTTTATCTCTATTTGAATTAAGTTTTTTTGCAGTGTCTAGTATAAATCATTAATTTAACATAATCTAATGTACAATAAATATCTTATAAATTTCCGATAAAAAAACGATAGTTATTTGAAAATAATAACTATCGTATAGATGAGCGACCAGTCAATTAATCGCGACAGGATAATCGATGGGCAAGTAATAAAAAATTAACTGTGCCTTATCATTTACCACTTAAATCTTGAAATCCTTAGCTAATTTAGCAGCGTGACCAATGTATGTACGCGGTTTCAGTGCTAATAAATAGGCCTTGGCATCAGCCGGTAACCCTAAACCTTGAATAAACTCAGTTAGCGCTGTTTCGGTAATGCCTTGACCGCGCGTTAGCGCTTTCAACTGCTCATAAGGCAGTGGCAGACCATAACGACGCATCACGGTCTGCACCGGTTCAGCTAAAATTTCCCAACAAGCATCCAAATCTGCATCGATAACTTGAGCATTTAATTCCAATTTACCCATGCCCTTTAGGCAAGAATCCCAAGCTACCATGCAATAACCTAAACCTACTCCCAAGTTTCTTAATACCGTCGAATCAGTCAGGTCACGCTGCCAGCGAGAAACAGGCAACTTCTCAGATAGATGACGGAACATCGCATTAGCTAAACCAATATTACCCTCTGAGTTTTCAAAGTCGATAGGATTCACTTTATGAGGCATAGTAGAAGAACCCACCTCACCCTCTTTCAAGCGCTGCTTGAAGAAGCCTAAAGAAATATAAGCCCAAATATCACGATTGAAATCGAGCAAAATCGTATTGGCACGAGCAACGGCGTCAAATAATTGTGCCATCCAGTCATGTGGTTCAATTTGTATGGTGTACTCGTTTTGAGTCAAACCAAGACCATTTAACACTTTTTTACTAAGTTCAGGCCAATCAATCTCTGGATAAGCACTTAGATGAGCATTATAGTTACCGGTCGCCCCGTTTAATTTAGCTAATGGCTCAACCTGCTCAATTTGAGCAATAGCACGCTGTAAACGAGCGGCAAAGTTGGCGAACTCCTTACCCATGGTAGATGGTGTCGCCGGCTGACCGTGCGTACGTGACAACATCGGTTGCTCAGCAAATTGATGAGCAAGTTCAACTATCTTGGCTAACACTTCTTTTAGCTTAGGCACAACAACTTGGTCACGCACACGACTTAGCATCAAGGCATGAGAGACATTATTAATATCATCTGAGGTACAAGCAAAGTGAATAAACTCTGCCGCTTCAGAGAGTACCTGATGGTCAGCAACTTTTTCTTTAAGAAAATACTCAACTGCTTTCACATCGTGGTTAGTTGTTTTTTCAATTTCTTTAATTCGGACCGCACAGTCTTCAGTAAAATTAGCCACTAAACCATCTAGAATGGCAATGGACTCGGCATCAAAAGCTTTTAACTCAGGCAAATCAGCTTCGGCAAGAGCTTTTAACCACGCCACCTCCACTTCCACGCGGTGAGCCATATAAGCCGCTTCGGACAAAAAGGGGCGCAGAGCATCCGCACGAGAAGCATAACGGCCATCAATTGGCGATAAAGCATTTAAAGTTGTTAATTGATCCGCAATTTTCATAGTCTAAAAATAATAATTAAAAAATAATGCCGCCGCCCAGGCACACATCACCGTCATACAATACCGCTGACTGCCCTGGCGTAACTGCCCATTGTGGCTCAGGGAAGTTTAGTTTAAAGCCATTATTAGTGCTTTGTAGATGACACTCAACATCTGCCTGGCGATAACGTGTTTTGGCAGAATAAGTCGCTGATTCTGGTGCATGACCGGCAATCCAGCTCACATCTTCGGCTACTAGCTCATCAGATAATAACCAAGGATGATCATGGCCATTAACCACATATAGGGTGTTAGTTTCTAAATCCTTACGGGCAACAAACCAAGCTGGTGCCGTGCCATCTTCGCTTTGGTAATTTTTAACGCCACCGATGCCCAAGCCCTTGCGTTGGCCTAAAGTGTAAAAAGACAAGCCCATATGCTCACCTAACACCTCACCCGTATCAGTCATCATAGGACCCGGTTTTGTTGGTAAGTAGCGATTTAAAAACTCTCTGAATGGACGCTCACCAATAAAGCAAATGCCTGTTGAATCTTTTTTTGCTGCATTTGGCAACTTTAACTCTTCGGCAATTTCCCTAACTCTCGTCTTATGCAACTCACCTAATGGGAATAAAGTTTTACTTAATTGCGCTTGATTGAGACGGTGCAAGAAATAGCTTTGGTCTTTAGCAGGATCGAGTCCTTTTAATAATTGAAACTCCGGACCATTTGCACCTTCAATCTGACGCACGCGCGCATAATGCCCAGTGGCAATATGATCGGCACCCAAAGACATAGCATGATCCAAGAAGGCTTTAAACTTAATCTCGGCATTACAAAGCACATCCGGATTAGGCGTACGACCAGCAGAATACTCTCGCAAGAATTCAGAGAAAACGCGATCCTTATACTCGGCAGAAAAGTTGACTGCCTCAATCTCGATGCCTAGTAAATCGGCAACACTGACTGCATCCAAGAGGTCCTGACGACTGGAGCAATACTCATCCGTGTCGTCGTCTTCCCAGTTTTTCATAAAAAGACCGACTACATCATAGCCCTGTTGCTTAAGGAGCCAAGCACTGACCGATGAGTCTACACCCCCCGACAGACCGATAACGACGCGTTTGCCATTTGAAGGTACTGGGGAATTATTCATTTAATACTTTAAAAATTAATTGGAAATGGCTAAGTGAAACTGTAGTTCACTTAGCCATTTTTGCATAAACACAAGGACTTATGCTGAAATAAGGCTGAATATAAACGTCAATTAAGATCTTTTTTGGCGACGTACTTTAACGGAGTCAGCCAAACGCTCTAAAACCTTTTCAGTGCTGGCCCAATCGATACAACCATCAGTAATACTCTGACCATACACAAGCTCTTGGCCTTCAACTTGATCTTGGCGACCCGCCACTAGATGGCTTTCAACCATCACACCGCAAATGCGCTCATCACCTGATTCGATTTGCTGTGCTACATCATCCATCACGATAGGCTGGTTTTCAGGTTTTTTAGAGCTATTAGCATGGCTGGCATCGATCATGATCTTGGGTTTAAGACCCGCTTTCTCAATTACTTCAGCAGCCGCCTGAATGTGTTCCGCGCTGTAATTAGGACCGTCGTTACCACCACGCAAGATGATATGACAGTCTTCGTTGCCGCGAGTTTTAACAATAGCAGAATGGCCTCCCTTGGTCACAGACAGAAAGCTGTGCGGTCGTGAGGCTGCTTGTACCGCATCAACTGCTATTTTAACATTACCATCGGTGCCATTTTTAAATCCAACCGGGCAAGACAAACCTGAAGACAGCTCACGGTGCACCTGGCTCTCAGTGGTACGAGCGCCAATAGCTCCCCAAGACACCAGATCAGCCAAATACTGTGGGCTAATCATGTCTAAAAACTCACAACCTGCAGGTAGACCCTTGGCGTTAATGTCCAACAGTAGTTGACGGCCAATGCGTAAACCCTTGTTGATATTAAAACTGGAATCTAAATCAGGGTCATTAATTAGCCCCTTCCAGCCTACTGTAGTCCGTGGTTTTTCAAAATAAACGCGCATCACAATTTCAAGTTCACCCTTGAACTGCTCGCGGGCGACCTTTAATAAATCGGCGTACTCTAAAGCCGCTTTAGTATCATGAATTGAACAGGGACCTACCACTACTAAAATACGGTCGTCTTTATCGTGCAAAATATCATGAATTGCCTGACGCGAACCGTGAACCACGCTAGACACCTCAGAAGAGCAAGGATACTCTCTCATCAAATGTGACGGCGGGGTTAATTCACGAATTTCGGCAATACGTAAGTCATCGGTATTGTAAGACACCTTTGTAACTCCAAATCTTTAAAATTTTAAAACTGATCGCTAATAACAAGCTTATTTATATTGTATTGCAACATAATGTATAAAAGCACAAGAAGCGCCCTTTTATATTATTTTTTAAGTAGTTAGGACGCCTTTGAGGCCTTAGGGTTACTCCATTTATTAAAAACTATGCTGTGCCACCAACGGTTAATCCATCGATACGAATAGTCGGCATACCAACACCAACCGGCACACTCTGACCCTCTTTACCACATGTACCAACACCCGGGTCTAAACTAAGGTCATTACCAATCATCGACACTTGATTCATGGCCTCAATACCGCTACCAATTAATGTCGCACCCTTGACCGGATAAGTAATTTTGCCCTTTTCGATACGATAGGCAACGGAAGCCGAGAAAACAAACTTGCCGCTAGTAATATCTACCTGGCCGCCACCAAAGTTTTCAGCATAAAGACCATCTTCTACTGACTCAATAATTTCTTCCCGTGTTTTATCGCCGGCGAGCATATAGGTGTTAGTCATGCGCGGCATAGGCAAATGGGCATAAGATTCACGACGACCATTACCAGTAACTGCTGTCTTCATCAAACGAGCATTGAGACTATCCTGCATATAGCCCTTGAGGACACCGTCCTCGATAAGGACATTGTGCTGCGTTGGATTACCCTCATCGTCAATATTTAATGAACCCCGACGATCGGCAATGGTACCGTCGTCAATGACTGTTACCCCCTTAGAGGCGACTTGTTCACCAATACGACCAGAAAAGACACTGGAACCCTTGCGGTTAAAGTCACCTTCAAGACCGTGGCCTACTGCTTCATGCAGCAGTATCCCCGGCCAACCTGAACCTAATACAACGGTCATTTGACCCGCCGGTGCTGGACGCGCCTCTAAATTAATAAGTGCATCACTTACCGCCCGATTAACATATTCTTCAATCAAACTATCGCTAAAGTAATTTAGACCAAAGCGACCACCGCCCCCGGCTGATGCACTCTCACGACGACCATTTTGCTCAACGATGACGTTGACTGACAGACGCACTAATGGACGTACATCGGCTGCTAAACGACCATCACTGGTCGCTACCAACATCACATCACGTGTAGCCCCTAAACTTGCCATTACTTGAATAACTCGCGGGTCACGAGCTCGCGCCATCTGCTCAACCCTCTCAAGTAAAGCAACCTTTTCCTCTGCACTCATAGAATCCAGAGGGTCTTCCGGTGCATACAACTGCTGGACAATAGTTTGACCACTTTGTACTCGAATAGCACGATTTTGTGGACCATGATCAGCGATTGTTTTTACCGTGGCTGCAGCCTCCAAAAGCGCTTCCGGAGAAAGTATATCGGAGTACGCAAAAGCAGTTTTTTCATCAACTACAGCGCGCACTCCCACGCCCTGAGAAATATTGAAGGCGCCTGATTTTACGATACCCTCATCAAGCGACCAACTTTCACTATTGCTATACTCAAAATAAAGGTCGGCATAATCAACTTGATGACTGAACATCTCAGCCATCGCGCCTTCAAGGTGACCTTCATCTAAGCCCCATGGCTCCAGCAAAAGGGATTTAGCAATTTCCATAGAACCCTCTTGGGTCGGAACTAATAGCTGTTTAGCCAACTGTGGCTCTTTAACTTGGGTTTTCAAATTCATTTAAGCTTAACTCTTTTAACTCTTTAGATTTAGAATGTACTGCTATTGTAAGTCAACTTTTTGTTTTGCAGCTGCTTCAACCTCAGACTGCATGCTATCTGGTGTTTGTAAATTCGGCTGTAATCCTAAGCCGGCACCGGGCGCATCCAAGTCAAAAACAATTTCTCTAATTTGTGCGTTTTGGCCCGGATAACCATCAAACACAGCAGCCATCAAATATGGCATCACTTCTACCAACGCAGACTGACTATTGGCCACTACGGTAGACTGATAAACGCTTTGATTATCTGAGCGACGGCTAATCAATACTTTTAAAGTGTAATGATTATAGTTGACTTGACGCACACGCGAATACTGCTGATAACTTGTGTAATAAGTCAATCGACTATATACCCGTCCATTTGGGCCATAAAAATAATTCCAGTAAGGGACATATACCGGGTCATAGTAATAATCGTTAACTAGCCGCTGGCGTGCATCCTGGGCATAATGAAAATCAACCAAATAGTCCGCTGTACTCGCCGAACTAGCTTGATACAAGCCAGTTCTGTAAATATTGTTTTGTAATAACTCGGCATAAGTCTTACGCTCCAGACCTTGTCCTTGATACTCTTTTATGGCATAGCTGCCGCCTGTTGCCGCACCACCTAGCTGTTGAAAGACCTCTTGTTGAACTGTAAAGGTATTGCTGCCAGCGCAAGCGCTTAAAAACACCACAAAAGAAATCAGCAATAAACGCCATGTTCTTGCTAAATTAAAAGATTTCATCACTCTGTCCTATAAAGTCAGAATTTCAAACATTGTAGTAGATTCATCTCTTTAGATAACTTCTTTATAAGAATTACCCTAGAAACATTCTCTGTAATTAGTACCTTGTACCTTTAACCTATAATATACGAATTAAACAAGGTAAAAAACACTTATAGATTAACGTTATGACTGAAAAAACATCTGCCACTATATTGCGTGAAGACTATCAAGCCTACCCTTTTGAGATTACTAAAGTAGCCTTAAAGTTCCATTTAGAGCCTGAAAGCAC
>JAAZFX010000204.1 GCA_012511555.1 Alcaligenaceae bacterium
CCAAGGCCTCAACTAAATGTACATGCTCACGGGTACATTCCTCGATAATAACTTGACGGAGCAGTCTATAATCAAGCACAGTTTTAATATCAAGATCGTCAACTTCTTGAGTTTGTTGTACGCTAATCTCTGCGTTAACGTAAATGCGCTGGGTGTTTTTAAGCTCACGCGGTAAAACGCCAATACGTGCTTCAATCGCCAGACGCTCAAAAAAGATGGTTATTGTATTCATAGTTTTTGCAAAAAATAATTAGGCTACATTTTAGTCTTTACACTAAAGAAATACTTGTATTTAAAAGGATTTGTCACAATGTCTCTTGCTCATAATCAAGCAGCAGATTCTCTTTATGATGTCATTATTGTCGGTGCCGGTGTTGCCGGTGTGACATGTGCGGTTTGGCTTAAGCGCTTGGGTTATTCTGTGTTGCTATTAGAAGGCAGTGATCAGGTTGGCGGGATGTGCGCGCGCAATCCTTTTAAGGATGAGTGGAATCCTACGGCACCCGGTTTAACAGGTAAGGAAGTTGCGCTTAATTTGGTTGAGAGTTTGGCCTTAGCAGACATTGAGCCTTTGCTAGGTCATGAGGTTAAGGCGGTTCAGTTATTGGAAAATGGCTTTGCAGTACAGGTAAAAAGTTCTGACGCTGCAGAGCGCTTTTTTCATTCTAAAAAACTGGTTGTGGCAACGGGTGTGGATTATAAAGAGCCGGCAGAGTGCGCAGGAAGGACCTTTGAGGACGTTTTAATTGGTGCAGGCGCACGATTAAATAACTACGACTTTAAGGATAAGCGCGTGGCAGTGCTTGGGGGCGGGGACAATGCCCTGGAAAATGCGCTGTTTGCTCAAAATAGAGGGGCTACTGAGGTCACTGTTTATGCGCGTACGTTACGTGGGCAAGACCATTGGATGGAGCGACTGCGCAATGAGCAGGTGAGTGTTGGAGATTATTGCTTTGACCCGGCAAAAAAAGAGGTCGCTGGCCAAGGCTATGATGTGATTTTGGTTTTTTATGGCTACGAGCCCCAAGCACAATGGCTTAAAGGCTTAGGTGTTGGCTTTGATGAAAAGAATTACCTGGAAGTGGATTTCGCAAGCACTGAAACGGCAGTCAGCGGTTTATATGCAATAGGTGAGGTGACGTGCCGACAGCATCCTTGCGTGGTGACTGCGATGGCCGATGGGGTGACAGCGGCTAAGGCTATTCAAAAGGCCTTGAGTTTGGCTTAATCGAGTGAGCGGGCTAGCCTCATTTTTTCGCTTTTGTGCCTAAATACGTCCCAACGCAAATGCAACGTATTTTTTTGCGTTGCATTTGCGTCTCAATTTTTAGTCAATAAAGTTGGAGGTACTGTCATGAGAGCAAGTAAAAAATTAGTATTTAAAGAGATTGTTAACCACTCATTTCTAAAAACGGTGAGTGCTTTTGCCAATTTTGGTACAGGTAAAATCTTTTTCGGTGTCAGTGATGATGGTCAAGTGATTGGTTTAGCGGATCCTGAGCAAAGCTGCTTAGCGATTGAAAATAGTATTAATGACAATATTAAGCCGCGACCTAATTTTCTTTTGAGTATCAATACTGATAACACGATTACCCTGGAGATTGCAGAGGGACTCAGCAAGCCATATTTGTATAAGGGTAAAGCCTATAGAAGAAGCGACAGTTCATCAGTTGAAGTCGATCAAGTTGAATTAAAACGTTTAATTCTATTTGGTGAGAATATATATTTTGAAGAGCTACCGTATTCTCATGATGTTCCACTTAGCTTTAATCGCCTTGAAGAGCAGCTTGATAAGGAGCTTAAGGTCCCTAAGCTGACAGGAGATGTGCTAAAAACGCTTGGCCTATACACAAAAGATGGCCAATTCAACAATGCAGCGGGAATTTTCGCCGACAAAAATACCTTTCCGGGTGTTGATATCATCCGCTTTGGTCGCTCGATTAGCGAGATTTTGGAACGCCAGACTGTTGACTGTCAGTCGCTCTTCTCCTTGTATGAAGAGGCGCTCATCATGTTTAGGCGATACTACCAATATCAAGAAATCATTGGCTCTAAGAGACAATTGGTAGAGAAGGTTCCGGAAAAGGCATTTAGAGAGGTCTTGGCCAATGCCTTAGTTCACCGTACGTGGGATGTACAAAATCATATTCGTATTGCAATGTTTGATGAGCATATTGAAATCCATTCGCCAGGTGGTTTACCTCCCGGGATTAGTGAGGAGGAGTATCTAAATGGCTACGTTTCTTCTTTGAAAAATCCTGTTATTGGAAGCATCTTATTTAGATTAAATTATATTGAGATGTTCGGCACAGGAATTGGGCGGATTAATGACTTGTACCGAGATAGCGAGCTTAAACCGTCTTTCAATGTGTCAGCTAATAGTATTCAGGTGATTTTACCAGTCGTTAATCGTTTGCCTGAATTAAGTACGGACGAAAAAGTGATTTTTGATTTATTGGCTGATGGTAGAAAATTGGCAAGTAGTGAGATTGTCGCAGCAAGTGGTTTTAGTAAACATAAAGTCATCCGCTTATTAAACGACCTAATTGACAAGAAGTATACAAAAGTAGAAGGTCAGGGTAGGGGAACGCGTTATAAGCGTTAAATGGAGAGTGGGCTCCATAAATCACCCTCTATGAATCGCCTCACATACCTTTGGTAGTTCTTTTATAAACCGCAGTGTCGGACGATGCAAAATATCCACATCGACGGTCACTAATTGTTCAGTTCTTAGCTTTATGCCGATACTATCAAAAAGTGTTAGTGCCGATTGTTGTGCGCGTTCTTTGCCATTTGGATCGGTTGCACTGTAGCCATGTATCACGATATCTGGCGTATGCAAAAGTAGCTCTTCAGGATTGACGATAAAGCTAGGTTGTTTGATGTTAGCAAAAATATTTTCGGTATGACAGCCTTTGACCGCTTGGGCTAAAAATGTCATATCGCTTAAGCTAAATACTGGTTGTTCAGAGATTAAAAAAAAGACTTTTTTAGGTGCTTTAGTTTTATAGACCTCAACTAGACTTTGCCATTCTGCTTCAACGACATTTATTTTTGCTTCTGTTGCTGCAAGTTTTTTCTCATCATGTTGAACGCGCGCTAACACCATGCGCCAATCATCAAATAACGCCGGAACTGTATCAGGCAGGGAAGCCATTACGTCAATTTTTTTAGCAGGAAATAAATTGTCTAATTGAATATTAGAAGTGAAGTGCAGCAAAATATCCGGCTGATACAGCAGAAGTAGCTCTTTATTGGGATTGAGTCCTGAACCTATTGAGGGGATGTTTTTAACTTCTTTAGGATAGTTGCTGGCATCATCTCGCGCCACCAATTGCTCCTCTAAACCGAGGTCATAAACCATTTCAGTCATGTGCGGAGAGAGCGTGATGATACGTGGTGCGTCAGTAGGTTCTGCAGCAGCGGCACCGTTGAGAGCGAGTAAATTTAAACCTAAAGCAATGATGCTCAGAAATCTTTTGAAGCGCATAGCCTACTCAATTAAAAAAGCGGTTTTACAAAGATTTAACTCCGCAAAACCGCTTCAACAAGAACTTAATTAGTTCTTGGGTTGCCAACTTAAATTAACAAATACATTACTGCCTTGGTCACGATAACCGTGAACAGGTGCATATTTCTTATCAAAGATATTATTCCAGTAGACTTGCGCTGAAAACTCTTTGCTTAGCTGAACTTTAGCAGATAAATTAACTACGCCATAACCACCTAGTCGCGTGTTATTAGCTAGATCATCGTAGCGTGCACCGATATGCATAAACTCGGCACCCAAGTTAAAACGATCATAGCTCTGCTCTACACCGGCACGATAAACTTGACGCGCGCGACGAATCAAGTTGTTATCAGTGATATCGTCCTTGGCATCCAGGAAGTCTGCACCAGCGTAGACGCGCGTAGTGCCAAAGCGAGTAGCATCAAACTGATGAGAAGCGGTTAAGCTAATGCCGCGAATCGTTGCTTTTTCTGTGTTGCTCGTGGTGGCAGGGTAAGAGCTGGTATCGTAGGTATTAATCAAATCACGATACTTTGTGTAGAAAGCACGAATGCTGGCGGCTGTAGTCTCATTGGCGAAACTGAGGTGAGCTTCAATGTTGCGTGATTTTTCAGGTTTCAAATCAGGATTGCCCTGGAAGCCCCAGTTTAGTGGCGCATACATATCGTAGAAACTAGGAATTCTAAAGCCTGTATTGCCTGCCAAGCCAACAGTGATGCTGTCAGTGATATCAAAGTCATAGGCCAAGCTACCGGTAGTACGGGAACCGTAATCAGTATAGTGATCATTACGAACACTGGCTTGCAGGTGGTGGCGACCCAAGAAGCTGCCTTGATAAATCGCCCCAAAGGAATTGGTATTGCGTTTATGCTCATCAAATTGAGTGGTAGAGCCGATACGTTCTTTGTAGCCTTCATAAAACACAGAAACTACGTGCTCCGGTGCGATATGAAAGTCATTTTGCCAGCTAAAGCTATTCTGGTAGGTGTTGTTTAACGTATCACCCCATGGGCCATTGTCAAACATTGAGCTCTTGCCAAAGCCATAGCGTAGAGTGCTATACCACCAGTCAGTAATTTTGTTGTTGCTGCTGAGACCATATACTTGTTGACGGTTTTTGACATTAGCGCCGACCGGATCGTATTCGCCGGCGTCATAATCACCACTAATGTAGCTGTTGAAAAAGTGCATGCCGATACGTTGCTCTGGTGCCCAAGTCCAACCAAAGCTACCACTCAGGCTATGTTGTTCGTAACCATCATCGTCCGGGTTGTAGCTAAAAGCATGATCTTTGGTGGTGGCATTGTAGCCATCTGATGTCGCATGCTGAGCATTTAAACTGTAGTCAAAGGTACCATCAGCGCCAGAAAAACCTGCACCGGTACGAACGGTACTATCACTGCCAAAACCAATATTCACATAGGGACTAAAATCGCGCATCTGCCCCGGTGCTAATTCAGTCACTAGATTGACTACCCCGCCCATGGCGCTGGAGCCCCATAAACTGCTAGCTGAACCGCGAATCACTTCAACACGTTCAAAAGCGCGAGGATTTAAAGTGCCCCAAGGGATGCTGTTACCCGCGACCGGATTATTGATACGAATGCCATTGAGCATGATGAGGTTTTGATCACCCCAGGCACCGCGGATAGAAATGCCGGAAACCGTTTGTGGGCCGCCGTTATCGTACATTTGAATAGCGGGCTGACGCGCTAAGGTGCGTAAAATATTGGCGTCATTGTTTTGGCGTAACTCGACACCATCAATCACTGTAATATCACCAATTGCGCGCTCCAGCGGTTGCGCAATGCGAGAGGCGGTCACGACAACGGTAGGGAGTTGTTGAACTGCGTCTGAACTATTGTTTGGTGCGGTGTTTTGAAGGTCTTGTGCCATTGCTGCCGGCACAATAGAACAGGTGACGGCTAGTGCTGCCGTCAAGGAGGAGACTTTAAACATGTAACGTCCTGTGAATGTGCGTCCCCGCACATGTTAAAAAAATCAGGTAGATTGCAGGCTGGTATCGGGCTGGAATAATTAGTTAGGAGACGAATTACTCATTACCGTTGCGGGGGCAGCACAGTTTTGCTCAGTCCTGTTGGAGTGGGTGGAGTTGAGCATGCTGTTTCCCATTTAACTTACGCAACTAAAGAAATATGTTCTTGATAGTCGTAAGCACCCATCAATCGTTTTTGCATTGTAACAAAGTTAAACCTCTAAACCAGGGAAAGCCATTGTTCTAATAAGGTCAGTTCTGATAAGTGCTGCTAAAAAGCAACAAAATATATAAAGCATAACAAAAAAACTTCTCGTTCAAGACGATTGTTTTCTTCACTTTATAACCTTTAGAGTAAGGCGTTGTTGGCTCAATTACGAGTGCTTCTGAGTTATAATAAACGGTTCGAATTTGCTTATTTTATAAGGGTTTGTAGTGACTTATCCAACTTTGCCATATCCAATTTCTTCCTATACTCATGGAGCGGAATTTGCTCGTCGTTTAACTGCCGGTAGTATTCTGGTACTCGACGGGGCGATGGGGACGATGATCCAAACCTACAAGCTTGGGGAGCAAGACTTTCGTGGTGAGCGTTTTGCCGATCATCACAAGGACGTTCGGGGTAATAACGAGCTTCTCTCCTTAGTGCGCCCGGACATTATTTCTACTATCCATGAGCAGTATCTTGAGGCTGGCTCCGATGTGATTAGTACCAATACCTTCGGTGCTACGCGTGTGGCTCAGGGTGATTATGAATTATTTGATATCGCCTATGATTTGAATAAGGCCTCAGCCGAATTAGCGCGTGCAGCGGCCGACAAATACAGCACAGCAGAGCAGCCGCGTTTTGTGGCCGGTGCTTTAGGTCCTCAGCCCAAAACCGCTTCTATTTCACCGGATGTCAATGACCCGGGTGCGCGTAATATCACCTTTGATCAGCTCAAAGAGACTTATTCTGAGCAGTTGCATGGTTTGCTTGATGGCGGTATTGATATTGTTTTGTTAGAAACGATTTTTGATACGCTCAATGCCAAAGCCGCTATTTTTGCCATTGAAACAGTATTTGAAGAGCGTGGTGTGCGTCTGCCAGTGATGGTTTCCGGTACGGTGACCGATGCCTCAGGCCGTATTCTTTCTGGTCAAACTGTTGAAGCTTTCTGGAATTCAGTACGTCATGCCAGACCCATTACTATCGGTTTAAACTGTGCCTTGGGTGCTGCCTTAATGCGCCCTTATGTTGCTGAACTATCCAAGATTTGTGACACCTTTGTCTGTGTTTATCCTAATGCCGGCTTGCCTAATCCGATGTCAGAAACTGGTTTTGACGAGACGCCCGTTGTTACATCTTCTTTGCTACAAGAGTTTGCTGAGGCAGGCTTTGTTAACGTCGTGGGTGGTTGCTGTGGTACGACGCCAGAGCATATTGCCGCGATTTGTGAGAGTGTACGTGATTTACCTGCGCGTCAGGTACCCGAGATTCCTGTCAAAACACGTCTTTCCGGTTTGGAACCGCTCAATATCGACGATGACAGTCTTTTTGTCAACGTTGGTGAGCGTACTAACGTCACCGGTAGTAAGGCTTTCCTGCGCTTGATCCGCGAAGAAAAATACAGCGAAGCTTTAGACGTCGCACGCCATCAGGTTGAAAATGGCGCGCAAATTATTGATATTAATATGGATGAGGCCATGCTTGATTCTAAGCATTGTATGGTCAAATTCCTCAACTTAATCGCTTCCGAACCTGATATTTCACGCGTACCTATTATGATCGACTCCTCTAAGTGGGAAGTGATTGAGGCAGGTCTTAAGTGTATTCAGGGCAAGGCCGTCGTTAACTCTATCTCGATGAAAGAGGGCATAGAGGAATTTAAAGAACACGCCAAGCTCTGTCTGCGTTATGGTGCAGCAGTGGTGGTGATGGCTTTTGATGAAAATGGTCAGGCTGATAACTTGGCACGTCGTATTGAAATTTGTGAAAGAGCCTACCGTATCCTCGTTGACGAGGTTGGTTTCCCGCCTGAAGATATTGTTTTTGACCCTAACGTCTTCGCAATTGCGACAGGTCTTGAGGAGCATAACCGCTACGCTTTAGACTTTATTGAGGGGGTCAAGTGGATTCATCAGAACTTGCCGCATGCACGTATTTCGGGCGGTATTTCTAACGTCAGCTTCTCTTTCCGTGGTAATGAGCTGATGCGTGAAGCGATTCACACGGTCTTCTTATACTATGCAATTAAAGAAGGCCTCACGATGGGTA
>JAAZFX010000205.1 GCA_012511555.1 Alcaligenaceae bacterium
GTTTTTCTTCTCTCTAATGAACATGCCAATCCTCGCGGGTCACCCAAAGTCACCCACGATTTTAGCTTAAGTAATTGATTTAAAAGGAAATGGCTCAGGTGACCCGAAAAAAACGCTGAAAACAGGATGGCGCAAGATTTACTAATCTTGCGCCATTTTCTTTGAAGTCAAATTCTATTTAAATCCAAGCCTATTCTGTACCTAAGCGCTCCACAATTGACTTTTCATTAGCAAAAGTGTCTATTGCCAAGTTTGTATAATCTATGTGATTGATAAAATTAATTTGTACGCCATAGTCAGCCATCGCCTTTTTGAAGGCCTCACTTTCTGTAGTAACCTTCACCGCTTCTTCTAGTCTCAACACAACTTCTTCAGGCAAGTTTTTAGGTCCGCCCAACGCTAAAGGTGACGGAACAACCACATCATAGCCTGCTTCTTTCAATGTAGGTACATTCGCATAGGCTTCAGGTCGCTCTGTGGCAGCTGTTGCCAAGATTCGGACCTTACCCGACTCCATAAAAGGAATGACGATATTCGTCGAAACCACGGCCTGAATCTGATTACCTAACAATGCAGAAATTGATTCAGAATCGCTTTTAAAAGGCACATGCACGGCTTGCCCATTAATCTCGGATAACAATTCAACTAACACTACTTGATTACCGGTAAATTGGCCCGGGGTACCAACTGCCATCTCATTTGGATTGTTTTGAATATAAGCTACGTAATCATGGATAGTCTTAATGGGTGAGTTTTCTCCCACCCCTATAGCAAAATCATAATTCGCAAATCCGGCAATATAGGTCAAATCTTCAATCGGGTCATAACGTGTCTTTTGCAAATATGGTTGACGGAAAATACCCGCAGGAAGTAATGCCACACGATAACCATCAGCTTTCGTATTGACCATTTCATTGGCACCCATTGATCCTGCCGCACCCGGCTTGTTTTCTACAACGATAGTCTGCTTCAGGTGATTGCTCATCCCATTGGCTAAGGCTCGCGCAATCATATCAGTTGTTCCACCCGGTGCATATGGCACGATAAGGGTGATCGCTTTATTGGGATAGGCATTCTCCGCGAACGCTTGACCGCCTATTGCTAGCAATCCCAATAAAGCAGAACCTGCCAAGGTAGTAAATTTCTTTTTAAACATTAGATGTATCTCCTTTGATACTTTATAGTCATTTAAAACCTCATAAAAACTAGCGTCCATTAAACCGTGCTTTTCTTTTTTCAAAAAATGCCTGCGTACCTTCTCGATAGTCCTCGGTATAACCAAGTTCTCTTTGCGCCAACGCCTCACAAGTAAGCTGCTCTTCTAGACTTACAGTCCCGGAGTTATAAATCAAGTCTTTAATTGCGGCATAAGAGCATGTAGCACCATTTTGCAGCCTCTCTCTCATAAGCTGCATCTCATTAACTAATTCTGTATCCTCAACAAGACGCCAAACTAAACCCCACTGCTCAGCCTGCTCGGCACTAATAACTTCTCCCAACATGGACATGGCCATGGCGCGCTGAGTGCCAATTAAACGAGGAAGGAAATAAGTTGAACCCGCATCTGGTGCCAAACCAATACGCACAAAGGCTTGCAAAAAACTTGCCGATTTAGCTGCGATGATGATGTCGCACGCCAAAACCAAACTTAAACCGGCCCCTGCAGCAACGCCATTAACAAAGCACACAACCGGAACCGGCAAAGCTCGTATTGCTAGAATTAAAGGTTTGTAATTTTTTTCAAGCCCCTGACTTAAATCACGAACTTGACCTTCAGGCAAAACAGCACGCTCAGACA
>JAAZFX010000206.1 GCA_012511555.1 Alcaligenaceae bacterium
AAACTTGACACAATCAAATTATCTGCTATACTTATTTATTCTTTCAGTGGTGACCGTAGCTCAGTTGGTAGAGTCCCGGATTGTGATTCCGGTTGTCGTGGGTTCGAGCCCCATCGGTC
Source organism: Alcaligenaceae bacterium (assembly GCA_012511555.1). Taxonomy (GTDB): domain Bacteria; phylum Pseudomonadota; class Gammaproteobacteria; order Burkholderiales; family Burkholderiaceae_B; genus Oligella. Next base: position 120 of record JAAZFX010000206.1, read on the forward strand.
ACCCCAAAGATTAAAGTAAACATTAGACGCGTTAAGCGTCTTTTTTTATGCCTAAATTAGAATGGTATGGATTTATTGGACACACAGGAGTGTCAATATGGCCATATCTATTTCAATCAAACAAGTCGCCTGCGAAAGGCTTTTTCATTTTCATCCGTTAAGACGCATTGCTCGGGAACTTGGTGTGTCTGCAGGTGCTGTTCGCGATTGGCGTATCTTTTTAAATAAAGGTGACTTTGCCTGGATCAGTGATCGCAATGTGATGAGTCGTAAACCACAAGTGCTTGCAGCGGTTGGTGATTGGATAACACATTATCCGATCGGGTATACCGATGTGGCTAAAGCGCATGGCGTTAGGCCTTCTGATGTCTATCGAGAGATTCAGACTTACCTTAAAGAGAGCCCCTCTGCTAAACTACCCTTAAAGTTACGACAGTGGACACGTTTTGGGCCAGATGCCCCCGAGAATGAAATGAATGACATGCAAGCCCGTATCCATAAGATGGTGAGCGAACAAATTGATTCCGCCAAGAATCAAGAAGAATTAAAACGCAATATTGAAGAAATGCTTGTGACCTACGAGTGTTTATTTGAAGAAGTAATGCAAGATTGCGATGAACTCAAAAAAAAAGAATTGCAGCGATATCTCGATCAGTTGAGAGAGGTAATCGCATCACTAAAGCCTGTCGATTCTTAGGGATAGCCCGAAGCACCTACTATCATGCGCAACACAAGACGGACGCTGCGCAAGAGGACGAACATAAGGCGGCATTAATTCGACAGATTCATGAGACAAGTTTTTTTACCTTTGGTCGTCGGCGGATAGGCGAGGTCTTAGAGGCGGCAACAGGTCTTAAATTAGGCGAGAGTCAGCTAGGTCGCTTGATGCGACAGTTTGATTTACAGGCACGTATCCGACAGCCACGTCGTCCAGGCAATGGCTATCGAGGTGGCAAACCAAGTGGTTTACCGGGTAATATATTGAATCGTCAATTCCATGCGGAGCACCCTGGTGAGCGTTTTTTAACGGATGTCACTTATGTGCGCTACTATGAACAGCAAGAGTGGCATTGGGGCTATCTCTCGGTGGTGTTGGACTTATTTGACCGTTCTGTCGTTGCTTGGGTTTACTCAAAGCAGCAAGATTTAAAACTTGCCCTAAATACGCTGAAGGTCTTGAGCTTTAAAGAGGTTCGGCAAGGCGCCATCTTACACAGTGACCATGGTAGTATGTATACCTCGCATGCCTTTAGGGATGAGTTAAAGCGACTGGGTATTCAACAGAGCTTATCTCGTGTCGGCAATTGCCATGACAATGCGCCCATGGAAAGCTTTAACGGCACCTTAAAGGTGGAGGGTTTAAGGAATCCAGCCTTCGGAATACATGCAACGCCAAGCTTCTTGGAGCAGAACCAAGCGATTGAGCGTTACATTGAGTTTTACAACCATCAGCGTCCTAGTTCTATTTTAAAGAATAAGACACCGATGGCATTTAGAGGTCGTTATTACGATCAGTTAGCGGCAGCAAATTAGCTGTTTTTTATTTGATTTTTTAGTGTCCAAAAAATCCATACCAGATCAAAACATCGCTCTTAATTAGTATCAAGAATCAATCCTATAGAAGTTCTGTTTTACCATAATGTCTTTCCTTGACCTGCCGCAACTCAACTAGAAATCAAGCTTCAGCCCCTTTGACAACCTCTTTAGC
>JAAZFX010000207.1 GCA_012511555.1 Alcaligenaceae bacterium
GAAGCTGGTGTACCTAGTGGTTTGGTTTCGGTGGTGACTGGTTCTGCTTCAGAAATCGGCAAAGAAATGACTTCTAATTCTATCGTACGAAAATTGAGTTTTACCGGTTCAACTGAAGTTGGTCGTATTTTAATGTCCCAATGTTCGGATCAGATTAAAAAGGTTTCCTTAGAGCTCGGTGGTAATGCCCCTTTCATTGTCTTTAATGATGCCGATCTTGATGGGGCGGTTGAAGGTGCAATGATGTCCAAGTATCGTAATGCAGGACAAACATGTGTTTGTGCAAACCGCATTTACGTACAAGATGAAATTTATGATGCATTTGCTGAAAAATTTGTGGCTGCAGTTAATCAGATTAAGGTGGGTGACGGCACGGTCGAAGGTGTTAATCAAGGACCATTAATTGATGAGGCGGCAGTTACTAAAGTACAAGACCATATCGCTGATGCTTTAAGCAAAGGAGCCAAAGTTGCTACTGGAGGTAAACCACATAGTCTCGGAGGTTTATTCTTTGAACCTACTGTAGTGACAGAAGTTACCTCAGAGATGAAGGTTGCCAGAGAGGAAACTTTTGGTCCATTAGCTCCTTTATTCCGCTTCAAAACAGAAGAAGAAGTGGTGCAAATGGCTAATAACACGGAGTATGGCTTGGCAGCTTATTTCTACAGTCGTGACATAGGCCGGGTCTGGCGAGTTGCAGAGGCGCTGGAGTATGGCATGGTCGCTATTAATAATGGGATTTTATCTAATGAAGCGGCACCTTTTGGGGGCGTAAAGCAATCAGGAATTGGCCGAGAGGGGGCTAAATACGGTTTAGATGATTATATGGTCATTAAATATATGCTCATTGGCGGTATTTAATAAACTTATTTAGGCAAGTGTCTCTTAAAAAACTCCCACACTAATTGACTTGAGTTGGGGCCGTATTTAGAGTTAAAGGGCAGGCGGTCGTCACCACCTGCCCAAGCGTGATCTAAGCGCTTAACCTTGATGAACTCGAGGATTCTTTTGGCGCCGACTCGATAAATTGTTTGGCTATATTCTTTGTTGCTGCGCGGAAAGTAATTCTTGGTGAGCCCCACAGTGTCCATTGGCAGATTATTTATATATAAAAACTGCTTCACTAGTTCGTCGGCATTACGTTGATGAACCACATTGTCCCGTTGACCTTGAATAATCATAGTGGGGATAGGGTGTTTCTCGTGTGGATTTAGCGGCGCAATATAAGATTCGAGGGCCTGATCACTGTCCAACTGCATATCTTGCATGACTTTGACAGCTGTTAATGTATCGTGAGCACGGCCCAAAACTGGGCAGCTGTGCATTGCTACGGCTGCAAACTGATCGGGGTAACTTGCCGCTAACACGCCTGCCATTGCTGCGCCTGCTGATAAGCCGGCGACATATATTTTTTGTGAATCTAAATCATGCATCATCACTGTGCTACGGATGATTCTCATGATTGTATTAGCTTCGACCATGCCGGAGCCGTTAACTAAATCATGCCAACGCCAACATTTAGCCACGTGGTTACGTCGACTCTGTTGGGGGTAGAGTACAACAAAGCCATTACGTTGTGCGATTACATTCATTTGGGTGCCTTGGGCAAATAATGCCGCATCTTGATGACAACCATGCAGCATGACCACCAAAGGCATGCCTTTGGTATCCGCTTTACGTGCTGTTGGAGAAGGTTTGAAGATGAAATAGTCGAGTCTGGAAATTAGTTTATTTTGGTTAAAGGCAGGGGCGATAAAAATATGCTTTTTCCATTCACCACGACTTTGAGGATCTGGACGTTTTAACAAGATATTAGCGGCTTTTAATTGCTCTGGTAATATGGTTTGAGCATGTTTAGCCATATCACGTTGAAGTTTCAAGAACCGCCTGGTTGCCTTAACAGCGGATTGTTTAGAGCGCGACCGTTTAACCATTTATTTTCACTCATCGGGAAGTGTAGCATAGTGGGAAAAAAATCTTAAAATCGTCTCACTAGAGTTGGGGCCATAGTCTGTGTTAAATGGTAACGTCGTATCACCACCAGCCCATGCGTGGGCCATATTATCAACTTCTATTACCTTGACGATGGGTTTCTCTTCGCAACAATAGACTTTTTTAGTATAAGCGTTGGGTGTGTCAATATCGTGTCGAGTCACTATAGCTTCGGTATCTAGGGGTAAGTCATTTAAGTAAAGTGCTTGTTTGCTGAGTGCTGTTGCGTTGCTGATATTAACGACATTGTCTTTGACTCCGTGAATAATGAGAGTCGGTATATCATGGGGTTTAGGTTTAGAAAAGGTTTTAAGAAAGGAAATTAATTCCTCATCGCTATCGGCAGTAATACCGCCCATGACCATTAAACCACTGCGGACATCACGTGCTTGCCCAAAAACCGGACCACTATGCAAAGCAACGGCGGTTATTTTCTCTGGAAAACTAAAGGCAATCGCATTTGCCATGCCCGCTCCGGCAGACATACCCGCAACAAAAACATTATCGGGATTGATTTTATATTTTTTGATGGTCTGAGAAATCAGCGTCATAATTGTATTGACTTCAGCCATGCCACTGTCAGGATCTAAGCTATACCATCGCCAACATTGAGCAAAGTTATGTTTTTTATTTTGCTGAGGATAAAGTACGATAAAACCATATTTTTGTGCATACAAGTTCATTTGAGAGCCTTGAGCAAATACACTGGCATTTTGATCGCAACCATGTAGCATAACGACTATACCCTGGTGCTTTGGGTGCAACTTCTTATCAGGGACGCTAGGGATGAAGGTATAATATTCGAGCTCATTGACAAATTGTTTGCGTGTGTTTTTGGGTGCTGTAAAAACAGCTCTTTCCCAAGTCCCTTCATCCACAGGGTCTGGATGTAATACAGTCATATCACTTGACTGAAAATTAGCAGGGAGTAAATGTCTGGCACTGTTCAGAAACTCTTTTTGCATGTCATAAAAGACTTGTGTCTGCTTAATAAAGTTTGAAGCACCTGTGATAAAGGGATTGAAAACCATCAATTTGTCATATCCTTTGTAGAGTCTAAGTACCTTATTGCCACTCTGTTGATTGCAATATCTTAAAGCTCTAGGATAACAACCTCCGCTCTTGGCTGGCAAGAGCAATTATTGACTAAACAGTTATTATGAATCAGGATCATGTTTTTATGAAAATGGCGCTGCAACAGGCCGAAAAAGCGGCAGCGCTTGGTGAGGTGCCGATAGGTGCTGTTATCGTTGGACCTGAGGAGCGTTTATTGGGTGAGGGTTTTAATCAAACGATTCATAGTAACGACCCTACGGCTCATGCTGAAATATTAGCATTGCGACAAGCAGCATCGGTCTTGGGTAATTATCGTTTAACTGGTTGTACCTTGTATGTGAGTCTAGAGCCTTGCGCAATGTGCATGGGAGCGATTTTGCATAGCCGTCTCAAACGCATCGTTTTTGCGGCAAGTGATCCTAAAACAGGTGCTTGCGGTAGCGTGATTAGTTTACAGTCAGAGCCTCAATTAAATCATCATTGTGTGGTGACTCAGGGTGTGATGGCCGAGGAGGCTGCGACTTTATTGAGAAACTTTTTTAAAGCAAGGCGTTTGGCTAAAAGCTGCTGCTAAGTGCGCCATTATTTATATAATATAGCGGTAAATTTTTAAGGATAAGGCCTGATGGATAATCATGAACATAGCAACAAAAGTTTTCTTGAGCAAACAGCGGAAGAACATTTTGATGATGGGCAGATAGAGTCTGATGAGGCTAATGACGTTCCTCCCTATGTGGCGGACTATGCCGATCAAATTCCGCTTTATGTCTTGTCTCCGTCGAGCGCTGTGGTGGATGCCTCAATGTTTGATATAGCTGCAGCACGCTTAACAGATTATGGTTTTGAGGTGCAGTTTGATCAAGTAGTAGATGCTAAGGTAACCCGTTTTGCGGGTACTGATGAGCAACGCGCAGCAGCCTTTAGCCGTGCAGCTACAAGTGATGCCGAGGTGGTGCTTGCGAGCCGGGGTGGTTATGGCATTAGTCGTATTTTGCATTTGATTGATTGGGATTTGCTTGCCAAACACCCTAAGCGTTATGTGGGTTATAGCGATTTTACCGCCTTTAATTTGGCTCTTTTAGCTAAAACCGGGATGAGTAGCTATACCGGACCTGCTGCAATCCCTGACTTTGGTAAAGCGGAAATTGATGATCTGACTGCAGAGCTTTTTGTTGAATCAATGCGTGATGAGTTAGAGATTTTATGTTTTGAAGCAGAGGGTTCGGATGAGGTGGATGTTCGTGGTACTCTGTGGGGCGGTAATTTAGCGATGATTTGCTCCCTCATTGGTACACCTTATATGCCTAAAATTGAGCGGGGCATTTTATTTATTGAGGATGTTTCTGAGCATCCTTATCGTATCGAACGTATGCTTTGGCAATTGTGGCAAACAGGTATTTTAGCTAATCAGCAGGCGATTTTATTAGGCCATTTTACGGATTATCAGTTAGTAGAGCATGACAATGGCTTTAATTTTGATTCGGTCATACAATGGCTCCGCACTGTGGCAGGAATCCCTGTGATTACCGGTTTGCCTTATGGTCATGGTGAGGTGCGTGTAACCTTACCCATCGGTGAGGAAGTCGGTCTGGCTACACAAAATGACATCGCCTATTTGGTCTTAAAAGAGCATGAGCATGGCAACGAAGAAGATGTCCACGACCACAACCACGATCATGTACATCATGAGCACGACTAAATTATTAGAAAAATAGATTAAGATTAAAAGGAAAATTAATTGATATCCACATCGAATTTGACCATTCAATTTGGTCCTAAACCATTATTTGAAAATGTTAGCGTAAAGTTTTCTGATGGTAATCGCTATGGTCTAATTGGCGCCAATGGTGCCGGTAAGTCTACCTTTATGAAAATTATTGGTGGTGATTTGGAGCCGACCTCAGGTTCAGTAACCTTAGAACCAGGGTTAAGACTGGGGAAATTACGTCAAGACCAATTTGCCTTTGAAGAGTATAAGGTGATAGATGTAGTGATGATGGGCCACACTGAGATGTGGGCCGCGATGCAAGAACGCGATGCGATCTATATGGATCCTGAAGCGACTGACGACGACTATATGCGCGCTGCTGATCTAGAGGCAAAGTTTGCCGAATATGATGGCTACACTGCTGAGGCGCGTGCTTCAGAGTTGCTTTTGGGTCTTGAGTTTCCTATTGAACAGCACCGTGTGTTGATGAGTGAGATTGCACCGGGTTGGAAGTTGCGCGTATTGTTGGCGCAGGCACTATTCTCTAATCCTGATGTCTTGTTACTAGATGAACCGACCAACAACTTGGATATCCATACCATTCGTTGGTTAGGTGATGTACTGGATGGCTATGACTCAACGATGATTATTATTAGTCACGACCGTCACTTTTTAAATCAGGTCTGCACTCATATGGCTGACGTGGACTTTGGTGAAGTGCGCGTTTATCCTGGCAACTACGATGATTACATGCTGGCTTCAGCGCAAGCCCGTGAGCGTTTATTAGCTAATAATGCCAAGGCCAAAGAGCGTATGGCTGAATTACAGGATTTCGTTAGCCGTTTCTCTGCTAATAAATCAAAAGCTCGACAAGCTACATCACGTTTAAAGCAAATTGATCGAATCAAATCCGAGCAGGTTGAAGTGAAACCGTCATCACGTCAAAACCCTTTTATTCGTTTTGAGCAAAATAAAGCCCTGCACCGCTTGGCAGTAAGTGCTGAAAAAGTCAATAAGAGTTACGATGAGCCTGTCATTAAAAATTTCAATGCGATGATTGAAGCAGGTCAAAAGGTTGCAATTATTGGTGCTAATGGCGTTGGTAAAACGACCTTATTACGTATGTTGGCAGATGATATCAAGCCGGATAGTGGCGAGATTAAATGGGCTGAAAATGCGGATATGGGATATATGGCTCAGGACGTGTCTGATCAGTTCGAGGCTACGGTAAATGTATTTGACTGGATGACTGATCATCGTCAAGCAGGTGATGATGACCAAGCGGTACGTTCTATTTTAGGACGCTTGTTATTCTCAGCCGATGATATCGTTAAGCAGGTCTCTGTACTTTCCGGTGGTGAAAAGAACCGTATGACCTTTGGGCGCTTGATGCTTGGTCGTCATAATATCTTATTATTAGATGAGCCAACTAACCACTTGGACATGGAGTCGATTGAGTCATTACAGATGGCTTTGGAGAAGTACAAAGGTACCGTTATCCTGGTTTCTCATGATCGTCAATTTGTGTCGGGTATCGCTGATCGAGTGATCGAGATCATGCCAAATGGCGACATTGTCGACTACCTGGGTGATTACGATGGTTATTTGGCTTCTCGTGGCTTAGAGAGCTAATATTAATTTTTTGAGGTTTATTTTTGTTAGAACTGACACAAGCGGTCTCTTACGAAGAAACAATTAAAAAAAGTCTTTTTATTGTGCATGCCGCCCCAGTGCAATCGGCAGAGGAGGCGTTGCGCTTTGTTGAGCAGCATAGCCATCCGGATGCTACTCATAACTGTTGGGCTTTTCGTATCGGTGGCGAGTACCGCTTTAACGATGACGGTGAGCCCGGGGGCACTGCTGGGCGACCTATTCTTGCTGCTATTGAGGGGCGCGACTTAACTAATATCGTGGTTTTAGTGATTCGCTATTATGGCGGGATCAAGCTAGGCACTGGCGGTTTGGTGCGCGCTTATGGTGGTACAGCAGCCAAGTGCTTGCATGATGCGCCAAAACGCGAGATTGTCGCCATGAGTCGTGTGCTTTGCGATTGTCCATACTCCGAGATGGAGCGAGTTAAGGTACAGTTACAGCAAGACGGTGTGCAACTGGTGTCAGAGGATTTTGATGATATTGGAGTCAAGTGGGAGTGGCTGATTCCTGTTTCTCAGGCCGCTGAGCTTGAGGAAATGCATCGTAACCTGACAAGAGGACAAGCCAATTGGGAAGTTATTTCTGAACAAAAGATGATTTAAACTACAAAAGGTCGACACATTAAGTGTCGACCTTTTAGATAAAAAGTAGTATCACTTTTTATTAAGCTTGGCCTTGACCGCCATCTTGCTCTTGAGCGGCGATTTCAGCGCGAACCTGGTCCATATCAACTTCTTGAACTTTAGCCAATAAGCTTTCAAAGTCAGCAGGAGCTAGAGCACCTGGTTGGGAAAATAAAAGAATACGATCACGGAAAATCATAAGCGTCGGAATTGAACGAATTTTTAAAGCTTGAGCGATTTCTTGCTCCTCGTCCGTATTTACTTTATAGAACTTAATATCAGTATGCTTTTCTGCGGCTGCTTCAAAGGTTGGGCTGAATTGTTGACAAGGGCCACACCAAGGGGCCCAGAAATCAATCACTAAGGTGCCGTCTTGATTGAGGGCATCCTGGAAGGTGTTTTTAGTTAAATCTTGATAACTCATAACTTTCCTTTTGTTGGGGAGGTGGATGGGCAGATACTTAATGCAACTGCTAGATTGATTCATTATATGGAGATAGATCAACTAAATCCAAGTGTATAAGTATATTCTGTACCATTGATATAGGCTTTATCACAGCTAAGCCATGCCGAAACGTATCACGAATAGGGTTGCCACAATAACTGTTGCTAAGTGTAACTCTTTGGACTTTCCAGTTATTAGCTTAAGTACTACATAGCTAATAAAACCAAAAGCAATACCTTCTGCAATTGAATAGGTAAATGGCATGATTAATGCCGTGAGCGATGCAGGCACTGCCTCAGTCGGATCTGACCAATCGATTTCCACTAATTCACGCATCATGAGACCTGCTACGTAGAGTAGAGCAGGGGCTGTAGCATAAGCAGGAATGACGCCGGCAATCGGTGAGAAAAAGAGCGATAGCAGGAATAAAATACCAACGACCATGGCAGTCATGCCGGTACGGCCACCACTTTGTACGCCAGCAGCACTTTCAGCAAAGGCAGTGGTACTACTGGTACCCAACAAAGAACCACCTAAAATAGCAGTACTATCGGCAAATAAGGCCTTGCCAAGGCGATTCGGTTTGCCCTCTGGCATCAGCCCCGCGCGTTTTGCAACACCAATTAAGGTGCCGGTAGCATCAAAAACCTCGACTAAAACAAACACCAGGATAATATTAATAAAGCCAACATTTAATACGCCCCATACATCTAACTGCATAAAAGTAGGGGCAATAGAAGGTGGCATAGATATAGGACTGCCGGGAGCGTCTGTATAGCCAAAAAGTATTGACAGTATGCTGACTGCTAAAATACCGATTAAAATAGCGCCACGCACACGGAGCGTATCTAAAGCAACAATAATAAAGAAGCCGATGACGGTAAAGATAACTTCATAGGAAGTTAAATCACCATGAGCCACTAAGGTGGCGGGGTTCGCGACCACTATACCTGAGGTTTGAAGAGCAATAAATGCCAGAAACAAACCAATACCGGCAACGATCGCCGAACGTAGAGATTTTGGAATTCCCTCAATTAGCCACGCACGAATACCGGTTGCGGTTAAAATAAGAAAGATTATCCCGGAAATAAATACTGCGCCTAGCGCCTGTTGCCAAGTATATCCCATTGCTCCCACGACGGTAAAAGCAAAAAAGGCATTTAAACCCATGCCTGGCGCCATACCTATTGGCCAGTTAGCAAAAAAGGCCATAATAAAGCAACCCAGAGCTGCTGCTAAGCAAGTACTGACAAAAACGGCACCCTGGTCCATACCAGTAGTGCCTAGAATTTGTGGGTTAACAAAAATAATATACGCCATGGTCAAAAAGGTAGTAATACCGGCGACCACTTCGGTACGAGCAGTGGTATTGTGCTCTTTTAATTTGAAGATAGACTCAAACATAGTGCTTTGTGCTCTTTTAAATAGAAATAAAAACTAAATTTGTAAGGCAGTATTTTAAATCTTTACAAAAACTTATACAGCAATTTATGAATATACTCGGTTTTGAAAGTTCCTGTGATGAAACAGGCGTAGCTATTGTTAATACTGAAAAAGGTTTGCTTGCGCATGCTGTGCATAGTCAGATTGATATGCACAAGGCATACGGTGGTGTTGTGCCGGAGTTAGCATCACGCGATCATATCCGTCGCGTTCTGCCTCTAACTTATGATGTATTGAAAAATGCCAATTTAACGATTGAGGATATTGATGCAGTTGCTTTTACTGCGGGCCCTGGTTTGTCAGGCGCCTTATTGGTGACTGCCAGTGTGGCTCAAGCGTTTGCCTGGAGTCATGATTTACCTATTATTCCTATCCATCACTTGGAGGGACATTTGTTGTCACCAATGTTATCACCTGAGGTGCCGGAGTTTCCATTTGTGGCGCTGCTCGTGTCAGGTGGGCATACTCAATTAATGCGGGTGGACGGTGTAGGTCAATATGAATTACTTGGTGAAACCTTAGATGACGCAGCAGGTGAGGCCTTTGATAAATCGGCTAAGTTGATGGGTCTACCATACCCTGGTGGTCCGCATCTTGCCAAGTTAGCTGAGGGTGGAGATCCTGATCGTTTCCAATTACCTCGCCCTTTGAAGCATAGCCCGAATTTGGATTTTAGTTTTAGTGGTCTTAAAACAGCGGTTCTTACTACCTTAAGAAAGTTGGAGAAAGAGGGCGATGTGAGTGCTCAGGACTTGTCTGATTTGGCCTCCTCTACGGAAACGGCCATTGTTGATGTCTTGGGTCACAAGTCAATTAAAGCGATGGAGCAAAGCGGTCTTAAGCGTTTAGTGGTTGCAGGTGGCGTGGGCGCCAATATTCACCTAAGAAGCTTTTTAGAAGAGAAAATGGCTAAACTAGGTGGCAAGGTGTTTTTCCCGCCATTAGTGCTCTGTACGGATAATGGTGCGATGATTGCTCATGCGGCAAGTGAGAGGGTTAAAGCGGGTTTGGTTGATTTGTCAGAGCGTAACTATAGTACTCGCATCCGCACCCGCTGGGACCTGGCTGAGATTTAGCTATTAGGTTTTTTGTGTTTTTTCTTCGTGGAAAAAGTGGCAGCCGGCTTGGCAAGCGCTGCCTTTTTACTGCCTATCTTGCTTTCTTTGCCATGCAATAAATTATCAATGTTTTTCTTGTGTTTGTATATCAGCCAAGATACCACAAATAAAATAGCCACGAACCAAGGCCACATAAAGGTTCCGCTGCTTGTATTTAAAAACAAGTAATAAATAGGTGCCATTGCTGCACTGACAATTGCAGCCAAAGAAGAGTATTTAAAGAGTATAGCAACCAGAAGCCACGTGACAATACAGATAAGACCGAGCACAGGACTGAGCGCCAGTAAGACACCAATGCCGGTCGCAACTCCTTTACCGCCCTTAAAGCCAAGCATGACTGAATAAATATGTCCTAAAAATACGGCAATAGCAGCGATTGTCACTAACCAGGGAGATAGCTGCCACTGTTCAACAATTTTTATGCTCACAAAGACAGCTAAATAGCCTTTAAGTAAATCGCCTAAAAGGGTGATAATGGCCGCTTTCTTATTGCCACTACGTAAAACGTTAGTAGCGCCTGGGTTACCTGAGCCATAACTTCGGGGGTCGTCAAGATTAAGCAATTTAGAACTGATAATTGCAAAAGAAATGGAACCTATCAGGTAGCCTGCGACTGCGAAAACTACAGCAAATAATAAAGAGGACATGCGCTTTAGACTCTCAAAATAATGAATGACGGCTTGTATTATATTGAAAAAATTTAACTATCTAGCTACAGAAGCTAGAAAAATAGTTTTCTAAGCCTTTTTCAAGGCAGTCAATGGCAGAGAATAGCTCCAAGACTGCTATAATCTTTTAGTCTAAATTAATTTCTGTTCTTTTTGGTGTTTATGAGAAAACATATCCTTCTTTCTAATGATGACGGCTACAGCGCAAGAGGTATAGAGGCATTGTACGAAGCCCTTAGTGAAATCGCCGATGTGACCGTTGTTGCACCTGAAACTAACCATAGTGGCGCATCTAACTCTTTAACCTTGAGTCGGCCTTTAGCTGTACGTCAGGCTAAAAACGGTTTTTATTATGTTAATGGCACCCCATCTGATTCGGTCCATGTGGCCCTGACCGGTTTAGTTGACAAAAAAATTGATTTAGTTGTAGCCGGTATTAACAATGGCGCTAATCTAGGCGAAGATACCTTGTACTCTGGCACGGTAGCAGCGGCTACAGAGGGTTTCTTATTTGGTTATCCCTCCATCGCTTTTTCCTTGATTGAACGTGATTGGCCACATTTGGATGCAGCAGCCGAGATTAGCCAATATATTGTAAAAAAGCAGTTAGAAAGGCCTCGTCAGCAGCCAATGCTTTTGAGTGTTAATATTCCTGCATTAGCTACCCACGATCCTAATAATATTCGGATTACGCGTTTAGGCCGTCGTCATCCGTCACAGGCCGTTGTTCCTACAACTAGTCCTAATGGTGAAACGATGTATTGGATTGGCTCAGTGGGTAATGTCCGGGACTTTGCTGATGATACCGATTTTGGTGCAGTGCAAAATGGTCATGTAGCCATTACTCCGCTGGATTTGGATTTAACACATCACGCTGAAATAGAGTTGACTCAGCGCTGGATTCATAGTTAGTAATGTTAGTTTTTAATGACAAAAAATTCTTTAACATTTAGACCGCATTTGCGCGATGGACAGATTAAACGTGAATCTGCCAAGCTTGAAGGGCTGGGGATGATCCGCAAGCCTATTGTGTCTGCGGCCAATAGCAATACACGGATTTTATCTGCTAATCGCCGGTTAGTGGGGGACTCGATAAAAGCAGCTCGTCCATTAGAGCAATCAAATTGTCGCGTTTCGATGAATATTGGTTTAAATTCAACACGCATGCGTGAGTTGATGGTCCATCGTCTGCAGCAACAAGGGATCACTAATTCGGCCGTATTAGAGGCAATGCTGGCGGTCCCACGTCACGCTTTTGTTGATCAGGGCTTGGCTAGCCGCGCTTATGACGATGCTGCCTTGCCCATTGGTTTTAAACAAACGATTTCTCAGCCATATATTGTCTCGCGGATGGTCTCTTTAGTGCTTGAAGGTGCTACAAATAATCGTGTGCTGGAAATAGGTGCTGGTTGTGGTTATCAAACCGCGGTACTTGCTGAGCTGTACCATCAAGTATTTGCTATTGAGCGAATTCGTGGCCTGTATGAGTTGGGTTCTGGAAATCTTGCTAATTTACCTCATACCTCTAATATTCATTTGCTATATGGCGATGGTCTCAAGGGCTTACCGCACTATGCGCCATTTGATGCGATAGTGATTGCAGCAGCCGGTTTGGAGATTCCTCAGACTTTATTAGAGCAGTTAGTCGTAGGTGGGCGTTTAATTGCCCCTGTCGGCGGTGCGCGCCAGTATCTAGTTATGTATGAGCGGGTGGGACAACAAAGATGGGAGAGGCATGAACTCGAAGAAACGCGTTTCGTGCCTTTGCTTCCGGGTATTCAGTCTTAATAAAAATTGTTACCCACTAGAAAGATTTGATAGGCTACAATTAATTTAATATAGCGAATTTTTCGTTAGATAATATTGTAATTTTTAATTTTAAAAGTCCCTTAGTAAAAAGGTTTATTTGATGAATAGAAAAATATATACCGTCGGAGCAATATGTTTTTCAGCTTTGTTAGCTGCTTGCGGTTCCAGCTCAAAAGCGCCGATTACATCGGCTGGCGGTTCGGGTGCGACGAGTTCTGCAGGCACCTATGTAGTTCAACGTGGTGATACTTTGTACTCTATTGCGCGACGTCATGGTACGTCAGTAGCTAATCTCTCCAGTCTTAACCGTATTACTGATCCTTCACAGTTAGAAGTTGGTCAGCGCTTAAGCGTCCGTGGAACTACTGCAGCAACGAGCTCTGCTACTCCTACAGCGACTAGAGCAACGGCAGCTAGTACTTCTCAAGCTGTATCCGCGCCTGCCGCTGATGCTAAGGCAATTTCTTGGGCTTGGCCGGTTCGCGGTAATGTCATCACCCAATTCTCTAGCACAACACGTGGTATTGATATTGCAGGCACAATCGGAACACCGGTAAACTCTGCAGCAGACGGTACCGTGTCCTATGTGGGCAATGGCTTGCGCGGTCTCGGTAATTTAGTATTAGTTACGCATAGTAATGGTTTTATTACTGCCTATGCTCATAATAGCCGTATTACAGTACAGACTAATGAGCGCGTCAAAAAGGGTCAAAAAATTGCTGAACTAGGCGATACTGACACGACTTCTCCACGTTTGCATTTCCAGGTTCGTCGCAACGGTACACCTGTAAATCCATTATCTTATTTACCTAAATAGTTTTTTAGTGAAACGCTATGTCCCCACATCTCGTCTTTGATCTTGAAACAATTCCCGATGCGCATGGCATTCGTCAGTTAATGCAGCTTGATGCTGATTTATCAGATGCTGAGGTGGTGGAGATAGCACAACAGCAAAGGCTAGAGCAAACAGGCTCAGATTTTATGCCTTTGCATCTTCAAAAAATTGTAGCTATTGGCTGCGTTTTTAGAAATAAAAGTGATTTTCATGTGAAGTGTTTGGGTGAGCCTGATGATGATGAGGCTAGCTTAATTCGTAGTTTTTTTAAAGTAATAGATCACTATACACCGACTATCGTTTCGTGGAACGGTTCCGGCTTTGATTTCCCAGTATTGCATTATCGTGCTTTGATTCATGGCATATCCTCAAGACGTTACTGGGACAAGGGGCAGGACGATCGTGATTTTAAATTCAATAACTATTTAAGTCGCTATCACGATCGACATGTTGATTTGATGGACGTGCTATCTGGCTATACCTTCCGTGCTAATGCGCCGCTAGATCAACTTGCCAAGTTATGTGGCTTTCCAGGTAAGTTAGGCATGGATGGCAGCCAGGTTTGGCCAACATGGCTGGCGGGCGGTATTGATGAAATTAGAGCCTATTGTGAGACTGATGTAGTTAATACTTGGCTCATGTATTTGCGCTATCAATTATTAAGGTGCGACTTAGATCAAGCAGCCTATGAAGACGAGATTAAACTTGTCCATGATTCCTTGTCTGCACTTAAAGAGCGTGCCCCTTGGGATGAGTATCTTGCCGAATGGCATCTGTAATTAACTGAAATAAATCCCTTAAATTTGAAATCTTTTAGAAACCCTCCTGCGATAAACTAGTTTTAATCGTTAACCAACAGGAGTTATTCATGAAAGTAAATTCATTTTTAAAAGTATCTGCTATTGCTTTAGGCCTAACATTTGCCAACGCCTCAATGGCTCAAACTACCGCTCAACCTCAAGTAACTGAATCTACCGCTCAGCAAGGCGAACGAGCTGAGCGAGGCGATAGAGCACATCGTGGCGATCACGCCAAGCGCGGTCATCACCATTATCACCATATGAAGGCTGGTAAGCATCCGGGCTTCAAAGGTGATGTCGGTATTTTAGTACCGGGTTACGGCCCAGTGAGTCAAGAGTTTGTCGATACGCTTGGATTATCAGACGAACAAAAAGCCAAGATTGATGAGGTTAAAGCTGACATCAAGAAGCAAATGGAAGAGCGACGTGAATCTAAAGAGCGTCCATTTGCTGACGTTAAAGAGTTGCGTGCCAAGCAATTAGCTGATAAAAAGCTTGATCCCAAAGCCATGCTTAAAGAGCATGAAAAAATTAAAGAGTCCATGCAAGATCGTCGCGAAGAGTTTACGAAAGAGTGGCTTGATGTATGGGCAGACTTAAATGATGAGCAACAAGCTAAAATTGCCGACTATTTCCAGGAGCAAGATGCTAAGCGTGCTGAGCGTGCAGAAAAGTTCCA
>JAAZFX010000208.1 GCA_012511555.1 Alcaligenaceae bacterium
ACTAAAATATCCTCTAGTTGATAGCCTTCGGGTAGTCTACGGCGCATCCGTAAAATAGAACGAATTGGCGTACGTAGCTTCAGATCGCTTTGACTTAGTCCAGCTTCCTCTTCAGATTCGCGAATTAAGCCCTCAGTGACACTATCCTCTGCGTTAAGTAAGCCACCTACAAGGGTATCCCATTTGTTAGGATCAAAGGCTTTGGTACTCGCGCGTAGTTGCAGGTAAATGTCACCGTCAGGAGTCCAGCCATTTAGATGGATAGCCTGAGTTAATAAGCCTAAAGGCCGCATAGCGGCACGCTCTATTTGACCAATGGTAATCCCTTCGGCATAAACATGCAGTAATTCATCGCGCCAGGCTCGAGTAAGGCCTGCCGCTCGGAGGCTTAGGGCTACATCAAGCAGAATTTCATTTAATATTGCCTTAGGTACAGCCACTTCAGCAAGATAAATCGCTAATTCATCTTGCTTAAAATAATCCTTGTTCTGTAAAGCAAGAATCGCTTCAGGGTGGATAAACCCGGCGATCCTGCCGGCAATTATCAATGGTCTCGAGCCCTTGACAGGGACTTCTTGTACCTCTTGATTTAATTGTTTATAGAGCGCCTGCAGTTTCTCAAGCTTCAATGATTAAGCCTTCCTATGTATACTAACTTTATTAAAAATAACGACAACTCTCAGTATATAACAACAGTTAGGACTTGAACTGTGTCTAGCTGTGACTAATGTCACATCAAACTGTCGATTTGAAGGGGTTTTATAAATTATGTGGAAGTTGCATCATATTGGTCGATTGGTTTTATTAGCACTTGGTTTTAGTTTCTTGGTGGTTTCTTCTGCTCAAGGGCAGCTAAGACATTTGTTTAGTCTAGGCACAGCAGAGTTTTATGGTAGTGATATTAGAGGTACGGAGTTTGGCCGTGGTTTAGTAGCGATGGACGAGGGGGGCGAGGCATTTGTGTTTGAGGATTTTAAAGGTAGAATCAGTTTGGTTTTTTTTGGTTTTACCCTCTGTCCTGATATTTGCCCGACGACGCTTTTGCAACTTAGCCAGTTAAAAGCAGCATTGACAGCAGAAGAGGCGAAGCAAATACAGGTGTATTTGATTACGGTCGATCCAGAGCGCGATACCCCGGAGCGTCTTCAAGAGTATTTGTCCTATTTTGACCCTGGCTTTAAAGCGTTGACTGGTACTCAAGAGCAAATAGCGACGATGGCTAAGTCATTTAACGTTTTTTATAATAAAGTGCCGACCGCAGTGGGTCAGTACACCATGGAGCATAGTTCCTATGTGTTTGTCCTGGACAAAGACGCTAATTCGGTCTTGCTCTTCAGAGAAGGTATGGGGCTTGAGGAGATGATGAGTGATTTGAGAGAGTTACAGCAATTCAATTAGTCTTGGACATAAAAAAACACTTCCGGTAAGGGAGCCGGAAGTGTTGTAAGCATTCGCCCTCAAGGGGAAGGGAAAGAGGAGAAAAACGGACGAATGATGAGTGCAGTTGCTATATCTCCTGCAACTCATGTAGGTTAGTCAGCTTAGTACCTTCTAAGTTCCAGTCAAATGTCTTTTAAGTTGTATCATTTTGTGAGTTGCTGGTGCGCGCTTATTGTAAGGCGTCTTCACCAAGAAAAGCGCGCATTTTTTTCATGGCGGCAGCTTCAATTTGACGAATACGCTCAGCAGATACACCGAACTCTTCAGCCAGCTGATGGAGGGTCAAGCCGCCATCATCCTGCAGCCAGCGAGACTCTACAATGCGACGTGAGCGTGGGTCTAATGATTCCAATGCCGCAGCTAAACCATGCGTTTGTAACTCCTCATGGTCGCGTCTAGCGAGTACCTCATAAGGTGTGTTGTCCTCGTCTGCCAAGTAGTCGATAGGAGTAAACTCATCGTCGTCAGAGTGTGAGCTTGGTCCCGGATCAAGTGACATGTCACGACCGGTTAAGCGGACCTCCATCTCTACTACTTCGGCGGGCTTAACGTTAAGCTTTTCTGCGATGCCTTGAATTTGCTCAGGATCCAAGGTTGAGCCATCAGGACGCATGCTACGTAGATTAAAAAATAACTTACGCTGAGCTTTGGTGGTAGCGATGCGTACCATGCGCCAGTTGCGGATCACATACTCGTGAATCTCCGCCTTGATCCAGTGCACTGCAAAAGATACTAAACGCACACCACGGTTAATATCAAAACGTTTAACCGCTTTCATGAGACCAATGTTGCCCTCTTGGATAAGGTCTGCATGAGGCAGTCCGTAGCCTAAGTACTGACGAGCAATAGAAACAACTAGACGCAAATGAGACATGACCAATGATTGGGCGGCCTGTAAGTCCCCATGATACTGTAAGCGCTCTGCATAATCTTTTTCTTGTTCGGGCGTCAGCATAGGGATTTGATTAACACTGCTAATATATGACTCAATACTGCCTATAGAACCCGAGCCAAGGCTGGCTAATTCGCGGTTGTTTAAAGCTAATGCTTGATTTGTCATCGTGTATATATGTCCTTTTTTAAGGTAATTTCACAGATAAAACACTGTCTTATACGGAAATGAAACTGTATTTTAGCACTCTATCTGTTTGAGTGCTAATTTGGACTGGCCATAAGCTTAAAAGTTCCCGATGTCGTTAACTTTAAGTCATTGATATAGCATGTGAATTATGGAAGTAAACGCATTTTGCGGGTTTTGCCCTTGATGCTCTCGGTCTGCCAACGTTGAATCAATTGTTGGGCAATTTTACGCTCTACGGCAACAAAACTGACAAAGTCATGAATGGTGATTTTGCCGACTTGCCGCATGGTCAGTCCCATGTTTTTAGTCAATGATCCTAGGATATCACCTGCTCTTAATTTGTCTTTCTTGCCCCCACGAATAGTAATGGTTTGCATCGGTGGCTTTAAAGTGGATCGACCTTGGATCGCTGATGGAGCTTGAAGTAGTTCAAACTCTGTATTCAGTACTTCTTCGATTCTTTTTTTGCGGAAAAGTTCGTTTTTATTGACAAAGGTAATGGCCTGGCCTGCCGCGCCTTGACGTCCTGTGCGACCGATGCGGTGGATATGAGTGTCGGCATTGGGCGAGATTTGCACATTAATGACCAAATCTAATTCTTTAATGTCTAAACCACGTGCAGCAACATCGGTGGCGACTAGGACACTCAAACTCTTATTGGCGAATTGAATAATAATGTCTTCTCTTTCTCTTTGGTCAATTTGACCGTGTAATACTTCACTGTGAATACCAGCGCGCCTTAATTGTTGTTGTAGAAATTCGCAATCATCACGGGTATTACAAAAAGCGATCGTAGAAAGTGGAAGGAGTTTGTTTAAAATGCTAATCGTTGCTGTTGCACGGTCTTCATTTTCAACTAAATAGAAGCTTTGTTGAATCGTGGGCTTTTGCTCATCGATCGCTTTAACCATTTGTGGGCTGATGAGAAAACCTTCAGTCCGTTCAAGTAATTCGGGCGTGTAAGTGGCAGAAAACATAAGGGTCTGGCGCTTTAAGGGGCAGGCGTTAGCAATGGCACTAAGGCTGTCATAAAAACCCATATCCATCATTTTATCGGCTTCATCCAGCACCAATGCTTTGACATCATTCAGTAAAAGTGCCCCACGATCTATGAGGTCCTCAATACGTCCCGGTGTGCCTACAACAATATGGGTGCCGTGAGCGAGTGAATCAATTTGACGAGGAACTGAACTGCCGCCACATAGTAAACTGACTTTAACGGAAGGATAAGCACGCGCTATTTGACGAATAGAATCAGCCACTTGAGAAGCGAGTTCACGCGTTGGACAAAGCACCACTGCTTGAGCATTGTTAAGCTCAAGCCTTAGTTTTTGCATAATAACCAAGGCGAAAATCAAGGTTTTTCCGCTGCCGGTGTGAGCCTGTACAATGAGATCTTCGCCTGCTAATGCGGGTGGTAGAGCCAACGCTTGGACCTGAGTCATTTGCTCAAAACCAAGTTGTTGCAGATTGTTTAACTGCTCATTAGCTAAGTCGAGTTGATTAAAGGATTTTTGGTGGGTGTGGTTATTGTTGATCATTGCCTGAGCAGTAAATGGTTAATTAGTATCGCTTATTGTAACGAGGTGGCTGAATTGATGTTATATTTATTGCATAAATTTTTTTGATTTTCTACAATCAAGAGTTCTCTATTAAATATAAAGTTAATAATACCTTTAATGTCAATTACCAGCTCTGATAGCTCTACTATGGACGCTACGCTAGTACAGTCTGATACCCAAGTTAAAAAAACCGACTTCTCAAACTCGGAAAAAGTGGTTGAGTTCAAAGATGTCAGCCTTGGCTATGGTTCACGAGTTGTCCTCAGTGGAGTTAATCTTTCGATTCACAAGGGTCAGCTAATTGCTTTAATTGGCGGTTCCGGCTCAGGTAAGTCAACCATCCTACGTGGCGTGACCGGACAAATTCGTCCGATGAGTGGAGAGGCTAAGCTGTTTGGTCAAGTTATCAATAATATAAACAAAAAAGATTTGGGTCAGTTGCGCCAAAAGATGGGTGTCCTGTTTCAGCAAGGCGCGTTATTTACTGATTTAAATACATTTGAGAACGTTGCTTATCCCTTGCGAGAACTAACCAAGATGGATGAGGAGCAAATAGTCGATAGGGTGTTAGAAAAGTTATCGGCAGTAGGGTTAAAGGCTGCTGCACACTTAGGTATGTCAGAGGTTTCCGGAGGTATGGCGAGGCGCATTGCTTTAGCTCGTGCCATTGTGATGGAGCCGGAGTTGCTGCTCTATGATGAGCCTTTTGCTGGTCTTGATCCGATTTCAATGAATCAGACAGCCGATATGTTGCGCGGCATTACCAAGGAATTAGGTACGGCAGGTTTGTTAATTACTCACGATATTGAGGAGTCTTTCCGCATTGTGGATTATGTCTATATGCTCCATCAGGGAGCGGTTATTGCAGAGGGTACGCCTGAGCAAATCCGAGCCATGAGTGATAGCCGGGTTCAAAACTTTATTAAAGGTCTGCCACCGGAAGATGGTGGGCGTTTTGAATATCCTGTCACGCCTGATTATGAGAGTTGGTATACAGAAAAACAGAAGCTACTCGCTCACCACCAATCATCTCGTAGCAGGGGGCAATAGTATGTTTAACTGGATTGCTACTCTGGGTAGCTATGTTATCAAGACCGTTGAATACTTAGGTAATATTTTTATTTTGCTGTTGCAAATGTTGGGTCGTACAGGCTTTATTTTTAAACGACCGCGTCTATTGATTCAGCAAATCCATTTTATTGGTGTCTACTCATTATTAATTATTGCTGTTTCTGGCTTGTTTGTTGGTTTTGTTCTGGGGTTTCAGGGGTATAGCATACTGTCTATGTTCGGTTCAGAACAGGCGCTAGGTATGATGGTAGCTCTTTCTTTGCTGCGCGAATTAGGGCCGGTAGTGACCGCCTTGTTATTTGCTGGCCGCGCAGGTACTTCGATGACTGCTGAGATTGGATTGATGAAGGCCGGTGAGCAGTTGGATGCTGTTGAGGTAATGGGGATTAATCCCATTGAACGCATTTTGGTACCTCGTTTTTGGGGTGGCGTGATTGCGATGCCGATTTTAGGCTCCATTTTCTCTGCTGTGGGTATTTTGGGCGGCTGGTTTGTCGGCGTCATCTCTTTAGGTGTTGATGATGGTTCTTTCTGGTCGCAAATGCAGGCAGGGGTCGATGTCTTCGATGATGTTTTAAATGGTGCGATTAAGAGTTTAGTCTTTGGTGTGGCGTGTATGTTGATCGCTTTGCACCAAGGCTGGACATGCAGGGCAACGCCGGAGGGCGTATCTCAGGCAACCACTCGCACTGTGGTAATTAGTTCTTTAACGGTCTTAGGTCTGGATTTCTTAATGACCGCCGTCATGTTTTAAATCAAAGGTTTAAGAATGAGTAAACGAGTAGAGTTTGTGGTCGGTATCTTCGTACTGTTAGGGCTTTTAGCTCTGGCCTTTTTGGCGATGCGTGCCGGTAACTTGAGTACCTTTAGTCTGCAAGCAAATTATACAGTGAGTGCTAGCTTCGATAATATCAGCTCTTTAAAAAAGCGCTCAGCGGTTAAGAGCAACGGTGTTGTTGTTGGTCGTGTAAAAAACATTGCTTTTGATAATCAATATTATCGCGCCGTTGTTGAGCTGGATATAGAGCAGCGCTATGAGTTTCCTACTGATACCTCAGCTTCAATCAAAACTCAAGGTTTGATTGGTGAACAGTATCTTGATCTTACCCCCGGAGCTGATGAGGCGATGCTAGAGGATGGGGGTTCTATTATGTATACTCAGAGTGCGGTAGTGATCGAGGATTTAATCAGTCGCTTCTTATTTTCGACAGCAGATAAGGCTGGCTCGTCTGATTAAGAGTTAAGTTGATTTTTCTAAAAATTAATATCAATAATTGAGAATCTTATGCTTTTTGCAACCAAAAGATTAGCTGCAGTAGGGGTGGTTGGTTTGAGTTTATCGGCTTGTGTGTCGGTACCTAATCCTGATCCAAACGACCCTTTCGAAAGTTATAACCGTACGATGTTTGAGGTAAATGAAGCCTTGGATGGTGCAATTTTACGTCCAGTGGCTCGCACCTATGAGGTTTTGACGCCCAATCCGGTTAGAACGTGTATTAGTAATATTTTCGGTAATTTAGGTGATGTTTGGGCTGGATTCAATAGCATGCTGCAAGGGCGCGGTTTAGACGCGGTCAATACCTTTGGTCGTGTGATGTTTAACTCGACTATGGGCTTAGGCGGTTGTATTGATGTGGCTTCAATGAATGGTGCCTATAAGATCCCTAATGACTTCGGTACAACCTTGGCTGTTTGGGGTTTTGGCGAGGGTAATTACGTTGTGTTGCCTGGCCTTGGCTCCAGTAATGTCCGTGATATTGGTGGTCTAGCGGTAGACGCTGCGGGTACCACAGCGGCACACATTGCGCCATGGAGTATTGATAATGTGCGTTTACGTAACCCTGTCGTGGTAATAGATGTGATTGATACGCGTGCTTCCCTTCTGGACGCCGATGATTTAGCGACTGAATTCGCCCTTGACCAGTACAGTTTTGTGCGCGATGCCTATTTGCAAAATCGTAGAGCCTTAGTTGCACAAAAGAAAGAGCCCGAAATTAAAGACGGCACAAAGGTGCCGGCATGGACTAAAGAGGACGATAGGCGATATGGTCCTGGCGAGGATATGTTCATGAAGCCTAC
>JAAZFX010000209.1 GCA_012511555.1 Alcaligenaceae bacterium
CCAGGATTTTAAACTCTACGGATAAAATTTAAAAGCCTGGCGTCCCCACGGGGATTCGAACCCCGGTTGCCGCCGTGAAAGGGCAGTGTCCTAGGCCTCTAGACGATGGGGACCAGAAGCTAAGAAAATAATTATATAGATGTTTTTTGATTATGGCAAGCGTTTGGGTACGGAGTGTGGTTTTATTGTTGTAATTATGCATGAATTTGGCGCTTGGTAGCAAAATAAGGTTAAAGACTTGCGGCAGAGCGTTTTGCGCTATCATTCTCACATAGAACAAATGGAGTTATTTATGAAAATTTCTAAAGACATAATCGAGCAGGCGACTGCTTGGCGCCGTCATTTACACGCGCATCCGGAATTGGGCTTTGAAGAGCATGGTACGAGCAACTTTATTGCTGAGACGCTGGAGAGCTTAGGGATCGAAGTGCATCGTGGTATTGCTATAACCGGTGTAGTAGGGGTCTTGAAGCGCGGGACGAGTGAACGTAGCATTGGCTTGCGTGCAGACATGGATGCCTTGCCTTTAGTTGAGTTGGGTGATGTGGATTATCGCTCTAAAAACGAGGGCTCAATGCATGCGTGTGGTCATGATGGGCATAGTGCGATGTTATTAGGTGCGGCGAGTTACCTTAGCCAATACGGTGATTTTGACGGTACCGTTTACTTTATTTTCCAGCCGGCAGAGGAAAACTTGGCGGGCGGTCGCGCGATGGTTGAAGATGGCTTATTTGAACGCTTTCAAATTGATCAGGTTTATGGGATGCATAACTGGCCGGGTCGCCCACTGGGAGATATTTGTGTCAATGACGAAGCAATGATGGCTTCATTTGATATTTTTGACATTAGCTTGGTCGGGCGGGGCGGTCATGCAGCTATTCCTGAAAATGCGCGCGACCATATTGTGGCTGCCGCCGAATTAGTGCAGCACCTGCAGTCAATCGTGTCACGTCGTATATCTGCGCATGATTCAGCGGTATTAAGTATTACCCAGATTAGTGGGGGCGAGACCTACAATATTATCCCTGAAGAGGTCAAGCTTAAAGGTACTGTACGTGCACTTAGTGAGCTAGTGCGCCTTCAAGTAAAAGAACAACTTATTAAAGCGGTTGAGTCCTTACCTGTCTTGCGTGAGGTCAAAGGCAGTATTGATTACCAAGATCGATATCCCGCCACTATTAATACGCCTGAAAAAGCGCTTAAGGTGCGAGAAATTGCCGCGGCTGTTTTTGGTGAGGAGCGTGTTTTCCAAGGGCTGTTGCCGAGTATGGCTTCAGAGGATTTCTCATTTATGTTGCGTGAAAAACCGGGTGCTTATATCTGGCTAGGAGTCGATGGTGAAACGCCTTCGGCAGCTTTGCATAATCCTTATTATGATTTTAATGATGATGCATTACCTATAGGTATTCTCTTGTGGGTGAGTTTGGTTGAACAGTTGGGAGTTAGTCTATGACAGTCACTTTAAAGCAATTATTTAATTGGCGTATTCATGTGTTGGCCTTAGTATTGGCATGCTTGGCTGAGCTCATTGGTATTGCACGGTTTGATATTGGTATTGGCACGGTTTTACTTTTGCCTTTGTTATATGCCTTTGTATTTTCACTGCTCTTTAATCCTAATATTGTGCCTTCCTTGGGGCGTGTTGTCGGTAAAGAGGGTAATAAGATCGCTACACAATGGATTCTAGTGTCTTTGACGCCTTTTATCGCTAAGTTTGCTGTGGGCATCGGTCCAAATATCAATGAAATTATTGCTGCGGGGCCTTCTTTGATTTTGCAAGAGCTTGGCAATGTGGGGACAGTGGTTTTGGCAATGCCTGTTGCCGTTTTACTTTTTGGCATGGGGCGCGAGTCCATCGGCGCTACTCACTCAATTGCTCGTGAACCGAATATTGCCTTAATTGCCGACCGATATGGGCTCAAAACGCCCGAAGGTATTGGGGTGATGGGTGTCTACGTGATGGGGACTTTGTTCGGGGCAGTTTACTTTTCTATTGTGCCGAGCTTAATCGCTTCATGGGGAGTTTTTGATATACGTGCGCTAGCAATGGCTTGTGGTGTGGGTTCAGGTAGTATGATGGGTGCTTGCTCTGCTTCTTTGGCGGAGTTAGTGCCTGAGAATAAAGATGAGATTATTGCCTTTGCTGCCAGTAGTAATCTATTAACCTATGGTACCGGTCTGTTTTTATCTATTTTTGTTGCGTTACCACTTGCTGAACGGCTGTACAAGGTATTGGACAAGATGCGGAATAAAGGTGCTAATAAAGCCTTATCTGCTAAAACAGTAAAAGAAGATGATTTAGTCGGCTTAGAAGATAGTGAAGAAAGCAAGTTGAGCGTGGCTCAAATGCTTATTGCGGTCACTTTTTCTGCAATTATTATTTTGCTTGTCAATTGGGTGGGTACAGGGGTTAATCCTTTGGACGCCTTGCCAGGTATGCTGATTTTGCTAGTTTGTTGCTATATTGGTGTGATTATTAAAGAGTATATTCCTGTTAATATCCCAAGTATTGCGTGGATTTCTATCGTAGCAATTTTTTCAGCTTTACCATTTATGCCAATGGATGACTATGTGATTGAAGCAACTAATAAGCTCGGTCTGTTGCCTATGCTTACTCCATCCTTGGCTTATGCCGGTTTTGCTATTTCGCAGTCTGAAGTCAAGTTGTTTAAAAGATCCGGTTTTAAAATTGCTATTGTGGCTATATTGGTCTTTACGGGTACCTATATTGGCTCAGTGATTATTGCCGATGCTTTGCTGTAGATGCTGAGATAGTGGTAGTGAAAAACGAGAGTTTGCTAGTAAGTGACTCTCGTTTTTATTGTAAATACAAAATTTTTATAAGTGCAAAAAATTAAAGCTTAGATAATTGCTATCAAAGCTTTTAAGTTTAACAAGTTGAAATCCTACTTAAAAAAACAACACTTGGCCTAATATTACTTACATGTATCCATAAAAAAAGGAGTAGTTTTTTGAACATGATCAATACACCCTGCACTATCAAAGGGCTGGAACTAAAGAATAGGATAGTTATGGCACCCATGTGTCAGTTTTCTGTACCAGAAGAAAATGGCATGCCAAATGACTGGCACTACACCCACTATGTCTCTCGTGCTGTTGGCGGCGCGGGTCTGATAATTGTTGAGATGACGGGTATAGTTCCAGATGGCAGAATTACCAATCAGGACCTGGGCTTATGGAATGATAGTCATATGCTCGAATACAAGAGAATTGTTGAAGAAGTACATAAGTAAGGCTCAAAGATTGGTATTCAATTGGGCCATGCTGGAAGAAAGGCACAAGATGCCATTCAGCCGGTCGGTGCCTCTGAAGTATATGATGGCTCAGAAGACAAGGAAGTGGGTCAAACAAAGCTGAATAAGCCAAAGGCTTTGAGTGCCGAAGAGGTTCGGGAGGTTATTGAGCAATTCAAGGTGGCAGCTGAGCGGGCTGTCAAAGTCGGTTTTGACACTATCCAGTTGCATGGTGCCCATGGCTTTTTGATTCACCAGTTCATGTCGCCTATCTTTAATAACCGTAAGGATGAATACGGAAGTGATTTATCCAAGTTTGGTGTTGAGGTTATCAAGGCGATGAAGTCTGTCATGCCTCAGGATATGCCCTTGAGTATGAGGCTTTCTGCTATCGAATATGTTGATGGCGGTTACGATCTGGAATATTGCCTTGCAATGGCCGAAAAATTCCGTGATGCTGGTGTGGATGCCTTTCACGTATCTACAGGGGGAGAGGGTGAGCCTGGTAAATTAAAACCGGGCAATTATCCTGGCTACCAAGTGCCTTTTGCCAGAGCTTTTAAAGAGCGCCTTGGGGTGCCAGTGATTGCCGTAGGTATGCTGGATGCTCCCGCCCTTGCCGAGGCGACGCTATCTAATCAGGATGCTGATCTGGTTGCTATTGGCAGAGGGATGCTGAGCGATCCTTATTGGAGTCTGCGTGCTATCAAAGAGGTTACTGGTGAAGTGGTGGTTCCCGTACAGTATGCTAGAGCTTTCAGATAAAGGCGCGACAGATAAAAATAAAGCTCACATAATAATTTATGTGAGCTTTAAAAATCTTGGCGGAGTGGACGGGACTCGAACCCGCGACCCCCGGCGTGACAGGCCGGTATTCTAACCAACTGAACTACCACTCCGCTGTGGTATGGCATTTTGTATGTGCCAAGCTTTTAAACTCTAAAGATAAAATTTAAAAGCTTGGCGTCCCCACGGGGATTCGAACCCCGGTTGCCGCCGTGAAAGGGCAGTGTCCTAGGCCTCTAGACGATGGGGACAAGGACGGTATTTATGTTTTTTGGTGGAGGTAAACGGGATCGAACCGATGACCTCTTGCATGCCATGCAAGCGCTCTCCCAGCTGAGCTATACCCCCAAAAACAACCAAATCAACAATTAACTCCACTGATTGGTTGCGACATAAAGGAGTTATATTATACGGAAACGTATGTTATGTCAAGTTTATGGAGATAAGGTGTGATTTTATTATGTTGTTTGTTGCTTTTTAGCTTCATTGGCGCTAGGACGACGAAACCAACTTAGTCCTAAAATGACCAAGGAGAAAATAAAGATTGGCAAATTACCCATGTAGGCATACCAAGTATAGCCTTGGGTACCTTGGACATAGGCGTCAAGGAAACCTGCTTGCATGGTCGGCAAGGCAGCGACAACCTCGCCATCAGCGTCAATCACTGCGGTAGAGCCCGTATTGGTTGAACGAATCATTGGGCGTGCGGTCTCAAGTGCGCGCATACGGGAAATTTCTAAATGTTGCCGAAGAGCAATGGTGTCACCAAACCAAGCCAGATTGCTAATATTAAATAAAATACTGGCGCCGGAATCATTGCCATTACGAGCAAAGAGTTGTGCCAAGAGCTCCTCACCAAATAAATCCTCATAGCAAATATTTGGTGCAAAGTATTGATCTTCGATTTTTATCAATTGTTGATTCTCTCGACCCTTATCAAAACTTCCCAATGGCACCTGCATCATATCTACAAACCACTTAAAACCATAGGGGATAAACTCACCAAAAGGTACCAGGTGGCGTTTATTGTAAATAGCCAAGTCCTGGCCATTGATGATCTCATGAACCTCGGTAAAAGTATCAACGGCAATCACACTATTAGTCATGCGAAAGTTGCTACTGCCATTCGGCAGATAGAGTGGCGTACCAATTAAAAAAGTGGTGTTGGTTTTAGAGCTCATGCCGATGATATCAGACCATACTTGACTGTTTAGTTGATGTTGAAAAACCGGAATAGTAGTCTCGGGAAAGATGATGACAGCAGGAGGTCGAGCTGGGTCAGAAGCTGGCAGTTGGGCGAGTAAAAACTGCTCATATAAGCGCTCCAATCCTAGCTGCATATCAAACTTCTGTGACATTGGAATATTGCTTTGAATCAAGCGTACCGAGATGTGGTCACCATGTGGCTGCCACCATTGGATGAAGCCTAAGCCCCAGCTAAGTAGTAGAGTGCAGACAAATTGAACTGCGTAATGAATTTTGAAGGTGCGTGATTTATGACATACTATGAGCGCCAACAAAGCACTGCTGAAGCTGACCACAAAAACAACCGCATACATCCCGCCAACGGGAGCCCATGAGCTGTAAACGGTATCGACATAAGCGTAAGCAATGGCATTCCATGGGAAACCCGTAAAAATATAGCCACGTGCTAGTTCAGCCAAGGTAATGCCCGCTGCCCAAATAAAGGGCGTGAACCAGGAGCTATACTGTTTGAAGGAAAGGCGAACAAATCTCAGCTCATTATTATGGTTAGTAGAGTCGTTATTATTTCTAAAGTGTTGTAAAAACTTTGAGGTAATGAGCGCGGCTAGACCGTAGTAGATAGCGAGGTAAAGGGAGAATAAAAATACCGCTACTACAGCCATGGCTGCAGGCATGTGTCCATGCACATGCATACTGATATAGAGCCAGTAGAGACTGGCGCAAAAGCTGGCAATGCCAAATAAATAGGCGCTAAAAAAGGCCTGTTTAGGTGATTTGGCATGCAGTACCAGGATGAATAGAGTGGCAAAGCTCAACATCTGGATAGGAGCATGAATCCAAGTTGGCAAACTGCCTTGGTAAAAGCTCAAGGCATGTATCAGACCTAAAACTAAAGCTGCTATCCAGTTAATCATCAGAGTATCCTATTGCTCACTACTTGTTGCCATTATCCTTTTTTGTTTCCGCGTCGCTAGCTATAGGACTGCGGCGTACATGTAACCACTGGGCGCGTTTCTCATCAGCACGCAACACATAAAATCGTAAGTCCGCGTATTTGTAACTATCGCCACGTTTTGGAATTTGATCTAGCTCTGAGGCTAACCAACCGCCAATAGTGTCGTGCTCATCGTCGGGAATATTGGCATTTAGTGCTTCGTTAAAATCTTCGATAGGTGTAAATGCCATGACGCGCCAAGCAACATCAGACTCAGGGAAGATGGTTTGCTCGGCTTCCTCATCGTATTCGTCTTCAATGTCACCAACAATCTCCTCAAGAATGTCTTCCATTGTAACGAGGCCAGTAATGCTGCCATACTCGTCGATTACGAGTGCCAGATGGCTTCGAGTTTCCTTAAACTCTTTGAGGAGTTGATTTAAGCGCTTGGTCTCGGGTACAAAATGCGCCGGTCGTAAGAGGGACTTAATCTTAACCTCCGGCTCAATCAACTTGCGCAATAAGTCTTTGGCTAGCAGTAAGCCAATGATATTATCACGTTCTCCTTTGTAAACAGGGAAGCGAGAATGAGCTGTATCGATCATAAAATCAACAATCTCTTGAATGGGCCATTCGATGTTGATCATGTCCATTTTAGAGCGGGAGATTTGAATATCATCTACTGACTTATCAGCAAATGACATGGTGCCTGCAATAATGCTGTACGACTCGTCGTCTAAAATATCCTTGGCATGCGCGTTTTGTATCACATCACGCAGATCTTGGCGGTCCTCAGGCTCGGCATTGCCTAAATAATTAGAGAATCGCTTAAATGGTGGGAAGCGTTTTAACAGACCTTTAAGCTTTGACGGCCTATGGTCTTCATCAGTAGTAGGGGATGGGGGGTTAGGTTCTGTTGACATCTCTGACGTCGTGAGTTGTAAAAGGTTAAGAATACTCTATATTTTAGCTTGCTTTGATGAAATTTAATAAAAAAGACTAAATATAAGGGTTTTTTATTAGAAATTGCGCGAGGATTTCAATTTCCAAGGCTTCCATGTCTTCAGCTTCCTCGTCTGTTTCATGGTCAAAACCAAGGGCATGTAAAATACCATGCACTAATAAATGCTTAAAGTGCTCAGCGAAAATTTTTTGTTGTTCTTCGGCTTCTTTTTGTACAACCGCTACACAAATTACAATATCAGCCCTCAGTGTGGCTGTCTCATCTATGCCATATTCAAAGGTCAGGACATTGGTCGGGTAGTCTTTATTGCGATATTGAAGGTTTAATTGATGAGCTTCTTCCACATCAACAATGCGCAAGATTAATTCAACTTCTTCAAAGTCATCTTCATATTGTGCTAATACCATCTCTAAGCATTTTAAGCTTAATTCTCGCAGGGTTTCTTCGCTCAGTTCTTTCGTTAATTCGAACTGAGCAGATTCGTTTTGCACAATAAAATGTAATTGTTCAGATCTGATGGGGGGGGTGTCAGTCATCAGTAATTATTGCCTTCAACAGATTCATAAGCCTCAATAATACGAGCGACTAAAGGATGCCGAACCACATCTTTACTATTAAAAATAGTTGTTTTGATGCCATCTACTTCTTTAAGAATATTGAGTGAATGCATCAAACCACTAGATTGACCTCTAGGTAGATCAACTTGCGATGGGTCGCCGGTAATAACCGCTTTGCTACCAAAACCAATTCGGGTCAGGAACATTTTCATTTGCTCTGGTGTGGTGTTTTGCGCTTCATCTAAAATCACAAAGGCATGATTTAAGGTGCGTCCACGCATATAGGCGAGTGGGGCAATTTCAATGGTTTGCTTTTCAAATAGCTTTTGTACTTTCTCAAAACCCATCAGATCGTAAAGTGCATCATAAAGTGGGCGCAGGTAGGGATCGACTTTTTGGCTTAAATCTCCAGGGAGGAAGCCCAAGCGCTCGCCGGCTTCAACGGCAGGACGGGTGAGGATGATACGTTGTACATTGTCGCGTTCTAAGGCGTCAATCGCACAAGCGACAGCTAGCCATGTTTTTCCGGTACCTGCTGGACCAACACCAAAGGTGATATCAGAACTTAAAACCTGCTCCAAGTATTGGCGTTGGCGCGGGGTGCGTGGTCGTAAGTTGGTGCGACGGACACGCAAATTAAAGGTGGGATGTGCTTCATCTAAATCGATGGCATCTTCATTAGCTTTTTGAGCTAATTCCTTGTACGCTTTTAATTGCTCAGCAGGTGTTTGAAAACCGTAGTTAGCTGGACTTTCTACAGGCTTTTTAGTTGCCGGAGAGGAAGGACGTCCGTTGCCAGTAGTTTCAATATTTTTATTGTTTTTGACGCTGGCAGCAGCGGCACTTTGTGGCTTATCTTCGCGTTGTGACTTTAATTCGACAATACCTAATTGGATATCATCAATCGTGAGTTCGGTATGGCGCGCTCGACGATGAAATACCATGATGGCATGAATGGCCTCTTCAGAGCTTTCACCGTCAACAGTAATACGAGAACCATGGCGACCGATTTGCACGCCCCAAGCTTGAGCGATTTGTTCAAGGTTTTCATCCAGCGGGCCACATAAGTTGGCCAATTGTGTGTTGTCCCCTTCCAGATGAATCACTTGGGGTAGTTTGCGATCGTTGGTCATCAGGCAATAGTCTCCGTGGTTACTACCTCACCGCGTAGGGAGTTAGTAAACACCTCAGTAATATGAATATCAACCATCTGTCCAATCATACGATCTGAGCCGACAAAGTTGACGATACGATTGTTTTCAGTGCGACCGCTAAGCTCATTATCATCACGACGTGAGCGACCCTCGACTAGCACTTTTTGTACAGTACCAATCATGCCTTGGCTAATCGCTTTAGCTTGCTTGTTAATTTGTGCCTGGAGGCGCTGTAGGCGACGTAACTTCACCTCATAAGGGGTGTCGTCGTGCAGATCAGCTGCCGGTGTGCCTGGGCGTCTTGAGTAAATAAATGAAAATGAGGTATCAAAGTTAAGATCCTCGATTAACTTCAGAGTGTTCTCAAAATCCTGATCGGTCTCACCAGGGAAGCCGACAATAAAGTCAGAAGACAGTGTTAAGCCAGGGCGGGCTTTATATAGGCGACGCACTACAGACTTAAACTCTAAGGTAGTATAACCACGCTTCATGGCCGCTAGTACTCGATCTGAGCCAGTTTGAATCGGTAAGTGCAAAAATGGCACTAACTTTGGCAAGTTGGCATGTGCTTCGATTAAGCGGGTAGTCATTTCCTTGGGGTGAGAAGTGGTATAGCGAATACGCTCAATACCCGGGATCTCATGGACATACTCCAAGAGCATGGCAAAGTCAGCTAACTCGCCGCTATCACCCAGTGGCCCGCGATAAGCGTTAACGTTTTGACCAAGAAGGTTTACTTCCTTGACGCCTTGGTCAGCCAAGTCAGCAATCTCTATTAAGACGTCTTCAAATGGACGAGAGATCTCTTCGCCGCGCGTATAAGGCACGACGCAGTAACTACAGTACTTACTGCAACCCTCCATGATTGATACAAATGCAGAGGGGCCGTCGACACGAGCGGGCGGGAGGGCATCGAACTTCTCAATCTCGGGAAAGCTAATATCAACTTGCGACTTACCGGTGTTTTTACGCATATCAATAAGATCCGGTAAGCGATGCAGTGTCTGGGGACCAAAGACTACGTCAACATAAGGTGCGCGACGAATGATGGTAGCGCCTTCTTGGCTTGCCACACAGCCGCCAACGCCAATTAATAAATTGGGATTTTTTTCTTTTAGGATGCGTGCGCGACCTAAGTCGGAAAATACTTTTTCCTGTGCTTTTTCACGGATAGAGCAGGTGTTAAATAAAATAACGTCTGCATCTTCAGGGTTTTGGGTAAGCTCCATGCCTTGTGTTGCATGAAGTACATCAACCATTTTGTCAGAGTCGTATTCATTCATCTGACAGCCGAAAGTTTTGATGTAAAGTTTTTTTGGACTATTGCCTTCGCTCAGTTTGGCAATCTTGTCCAGTGCCTCAGCGCTTGGTGTAGGCTCAGCGGCAAGCGCTGCCTTGGCTGCCTTGGCAGCTTGTGCTAATGTTTTAGTGTTGTTATGGGCGTCAGCGGCTGCGCCTCTTTTGATCATCGTTTCTTGCATCATAATCACCGTTGCGGGTTTAGACCCCGAGGGTAAGTGTTGTAGAGTGTAAAAGTAAAAACTCACTAGTGTAGATACTAGTGAGTTTTTTTATTAGAGATAGCTCTTGATTTTACTAAAATTTTCAGGCTATGACTTGAAATATGCCTGAACAATCAAGCTTTTAATTAGCCTTCAACTAATTCTGTTGTATTTTCTTCAGTTTTAGGAGCTTTGATCATATCTTCGCGTTTAACACCTAACCACATGGCAATTGAAGTGGCCACGAACATAGAAGAATAAATACCGAACCAAATACCGATAGTCAATGCTAAGGCAAAGTAGTGTAAGCTTGGACCACCAAAAAACAGCATGGATAAAACCATCATTTGGGTAGAACCGTGAGTAATAATGGTTCTGGAAATGGTTTGCGTAACTGAGCTGTTAATTACTTCGCGTACACTGGCCTTGCGCATTTTGCGGAAGTTTTCACGAATACGATCCATAATAACTAC
The DNA here is from genome assembly GCA_012511555.1 of Alcaligenaceae bacterium. Classification (GTDB taxonomy): domain Bacteria; phylum Pseudomonadota; class Gammaproteobacteria; order Burkholderiales; family Burkholderiaceae_B; genus Oligella. The sequence goes on from JAAZFX010000209.1 coordinate 10,831, forward strand.
CGATTCGTTAACCGAATAACCCAGGACAGCCAGTATCCCTGCCAATACAGGTAGTGAGAACTCCCACTGGAAAAAGGC
>JAAZFX010000210.1 GCA_012511555.1 Alcaligenaceae bacterium
GTACAATATGCCCACGCTCGTATTTGTAAACTGTTGATGGACAGCGCTGAGCTCACTCCTCGTTTAGCTGAGGCTAATACTAGCCTCCTGACAGCCCCCAGTGAGCTTACTCTATTAAAGCGCCTAACAGAGCTACCAAACTTGATTGAAATGGCTGCTCGTGAATTATCGCCGCATCATGTCGTGTTCTGGCTAATTGACTGTGCCGCGGATTTCCACTCTTGGTACAATGCTGAGCGCATCATGATCGATGATGAAGAGCTAAAGCTCGCCCGTTTAAGTCTTGCTAACGCAACCCGCCAAGTGATTGCTAATGGCTTGGACTTACTAGGTGTCAGCGCTCCTCAGAGAATGTAGTTTAATTATTAAGTATTTGAAATTATGGCAGCACCCCGCAAACGTACCGCAAGAAAAACAACCTCTACACGCAGCCGTGTTCCGGCTAAATCAGGACGTAGCAGCTCCTCTTTTATAGCCATGGGTATAATTGCGGGTTTAGCCATTGCCATTCTTTTTTATACAGTTTTTATTCGCCAAGACGCTAATTTGTCTAAAGACAATCAGCCACGGTATGCACATACACCAAACCAGACGGATGTGCTAAATCCCTTACCCCCCAGACCTCGTCATGAGACGACAACGGCACCTAGTGTCAGCCAGAATCAGAGTGCTTCTGTACCTAGTGTTTCTGAAGCTCCAAGCGACCCGCCGCTGAGCATTGCCGAGTCAATAGCTCAAGGAAATGCACCTCAATCGGCGACAATACCTACAAAGCCTGCAGAAAAACCAAAAACAACTACACAAGCCAAGGCACCAAGCAGCCAAACTGCACCGACAAAAGCAACAGCCCCAAAGCCTGCTATAACTGAAGATGCGATCGGCAATCTGATCACTCAAAATCAAAAACCAGCTAAACCCACGGCTAATGTCGGTACTGCGCCTAAAGACACAGCTGATCACGTGGGTGCTCTAATTAAAACCATGCCTTCTGCTGCGTCTAATGACACCCCCACTGCTAATAAAACAAACAACACAGCAACTGCTATCATTGCCAAACAAAATAACGCAATCAATGCAGTACCTGAAAAAACCATTGCCTTAAGCCCTGCCCCTAGCAAAGAAAAGCCTTTCTACTTACAGGCCGGTCCCTATAAAAACGAGAATGACGCTGACTCAATGCGCGCCCAACTCCTTTTATTAGGCCATAGCACAGCTAGTACACATAAAGCCTTGGTCAATAATCAAACTGTTTACCGTGTCCGCGTAGGTCCTTATACCTCAAGTACCGAATTTGAAAAAGCCCAGAAAAGCCTGGAGACGGCTAAGCTAAAGCTAATCCCTATACACTAGAGGCTCTATCGCTAATGGAACTAATCACCTAAGCAGAGGTCACTAGTTCTATTATGAATAACGAAGATGCTCTAAACATAGTAAGGACTGAATAACGTATGACGAAATTAAGAAATAAGTTTTTGGCAACGGCGCTACTAAGTGCCGCTTTTGCAGCACCGGCAGCCTTAGCTCAAAGTCAAGGCTATATCACTTATCAGCAGCCGCACGCTTCGGGCACTGCTGATAAAGTCGAAGTGTTAGAGTTTTTCTCCTACACGTGTGGTCATTGTGCTGCTATTGATCCCCTGATTAGCGAGTGGGAAAAGACCTTAGACGATGGTGTTGCACTTATACATGTACCGATTGCCTTTAACGCATCAATGCAGCCTACACAAAAGTTCTACTATGCCATTGAAGCTCTAGATCGTTTAGACTTACACTCCAAATTATTTGATGCCATTCACAAAGAAAAGCAGCGCCTCTTTACTGAAGACGCTTTAATTGATTGGGCAACCAAGCAAGGCGTCGACAAGGAGCAAATCACTGCAGCAATGAGTTCTTTCGGGGTTAATTCTAAAGCTAGAAATGCTCGTCAATTAACTGATAGCTACCGCATTGATAGCACCCCTTCAATCGCTGTTGGTGGCCAATACATGACCTCTCCTGGCATGACCGGTACCTACGAAGGTGCTATTAATCAGGCACAAGTTCTACTTGATAAAATCCTGGCTGAGAAATAATTGCCAACTTGGCAATTTCCTCTCCAAAAAATAACGGCCCTACAAACTATGTAGAGCCGTTATTTCTATTTAGGCGTCAAAAGCCACTTCATATGCTTGTTGTAAATCCGCCAGTAAGTCGTCTACATCCTCTAAACCTATATGTAAACGAATCAACTGTGTCTCACCGCTTACAAGCTCCTCAGAGGCATAAGAGTGATTTTTTAAACCCTCTGGTCGCACCCATTGGACTAAGCTCTCAAAACCACCCCAAGAATAACCTATAAAGAAGATTTCCAGCGCATCGACAAAAGCACGTGTCTGCTCACGACTTCCCTTTATTTCAAACGACAATAAACCATTGGAGCCCTTACAATCTCGCTGCCATAGGGCATGATGCTTATCACCTTTAAAAGCAGGATGATAAATTGCCTTTACCGCTTTTAAACTCGCCAAATAATCACATACCTTAAGTGCACTCTCGGCATGCTGCTTCATGCGAATCGGCATAGTGCGTACACCACGAATCGCCAACCAGGCATCATCTGCACTGATTGAATAACCCAAAGCATATTGATTTTTATTGATGAGATTAATCAGCTCCTCACCCTTAACCACCACAGCACCTAACATTAAGTCAGAGTGACCACCCACATACTTGGTGCCGGCAATAATAGAAATGTCCGCCCCTAAATCAAGTGGGGTATAAATTAAGCCACTTCCCCAAGTATTGTCGACCACAAAAATCAGACCATGCTTTTTAGCAATCTCTGCTAAGGCTGGAAAATCCAGCATTTCCATCAATAAGGAACCCGGCGATTCAGCGTATAAAATCTTGGTGTTGGGCGTAATAGCTGCCTCAATAGCATCATAATCATGACCACTGACATAGCTCGTGCTAATACCCATACGCTGCAACACGGTGCTATCCATCTGACGTACAGGACCATAAACGTTATCAGTAGAGACCATATGATCGCCTTGGCTGAGCAAAGACAATAACGTCATACTGATAGCACCAACACCCGAAGATGCCAAAAAGCAGTGCTCGCCATTTTCCAGGGTCACAAAAATCTCTTCTAAATCAGCATGTGTGTCTAAACCCATACGACCGTAGCTCATCGCTCGCTCACCCTGCATACGTAAAGACTCTGTATGATCCAACTCTTCTAAACTATGAAAACGCACAGTGCTAGTGCGTATTGAGGGAGTTGCTACTGCGGCAACCGGAGTATCCTCATCACATGGCATGGTACCCAGGTGTTGAAGACGGGTGACTAAACTGTTTGTTTTTTTCATTGAAATTTACCCCAAAGATTCTAAAATCTGTACACTCTGCAACGAGTATAATTACACTGACTCAGTCATTTTATACGTTTGAAAAACTTTAACCAACCACAATAATATTCCCCATGACCTTCGCTTCAGCCTTATCATTCTTTTTCGCCGCCTCGCTAATGGCTCTCCTGCCAGGACCGGACAATCTCTATGTGATGGCGCAATCATTACGTCAGGGCTGGCGCATTGGTTTTATGCTGATCTTAGGTCTATGCTCCGGTTTGGTTGTACACACAGGCGTGGTAGCCTTTGGAGCAACAGAGTTGCTAGTTCGCTATCACTGGTTTTATCTACTGATTAATATCTTTGGAGCCTGCTATTTATTATATTTAGCCTACTTACTTTTTAATGCCGGTCCAATTACTCAAACTCAAAAATCAGCTGATATGCTAAAGCCCGCTCAGGCCTATAGACGTGGGGTTATCATGAATCTCAGCAACCCCAAAGTGATCATCTTTTTCTTATCATTTACTCAACCGTTTATCAAGGTAGAGCAAGGTAATATCACACTACAATACGTGCAATTAGCGGTTTTAATGATCGTTTCGACCATGCTGGTTTTTGGGACAATCAGCGTCTTTGCCGATAGTTTAGGGGCTAACCTCAAAAAATCTGCTCGCGCCCAACTTATTTTTAATCGAGTGAGCGCAAGCATTTTATTTATATTGGCGCTCTCATTACTCATCAAGCTTTTGATATCGTAAAACACCCAGAGCATCTTCGCTACGACTTAACTCACCATCAAAATACAGGGCCTGTAGGTGCGCTAAAGCCTCTCCCATAGCAAAAGTCAGTTGGTGTAAATCAAGTTCACGCTTAAACATTTTTGGTACCACTTCGGCAGCACAAGTAGGCTCTTCACAAAGCTCCAATACCTCACGCAAACGATCCTCATGGTGAGCCAGCTGTTGACCTACTCGCTCTTTAATGCCTTTAAAGGGCCTGCCATGCGATGGTAAAACCAAAGTATCATCAGGAATTTCCAAGAACTTAATCACCGAATTCAAATACAGCGGGAGCGGATTAGCGTCCGGTTCATAATCAAAGACACTGACATTGGTCGAGATACGCGGCAACAGCATATCACCTGAAATCAAGACCTTCAGCTTCTCACAATATAAACTGATATGTTCCGGCGCATGTCCATAGCCACTAATTAAAAGCCAGTCATGTCCGCCAATCGTGATTACTCGATTATCGATTAGGCGGTTAAAATTAGCGGGTAAGGGATGCACCAAACTAGGATAATAACCGGCCCGTTCACGAATTTGTTGCTGAGAGTCTTTATCCAATAAGCCATGGCGCGCAAAGTGCTTCACAGCCCCTTCACCACCGGTACCGGCGCCGCCAGTATTCATAGTCCAGGTACAAGCCACAAAGTAATCACTCATGCTCATCCACAAAGGTACATTCCACCGACTACAGTGCCAACCAGCTAGACCCACATGATCAGGGTGCATATGGGTCACCAGGACACGGACAATAGGTAGGCCATCTAATTCATGAGCAAAAATCCTTTCCCAAAACTCACGTACCACCGGCTTATTAATGCCGCAGTCGACAATTGTCCAACCCTTTGTACCCTCAAACTCATCAGCAATCAGCCAACAATTCACATGGTCCAAAGCAAAGGGCAAGGGTAAGCGAATCCACTTTAGCCCTGGAGCCACTTCAATGGTACAACCCTCGCTCGGCAACTCCTCTCCAAATGGATAGGCTAATTTTTTTTCATTTTCATTCATTTATTATCTCCTCTTTGGCTTCTCAACCGAAGTGCAATGTTGACTCGGCTTATCGCATATTAAAGCAAGCTTCTGACAATAACATTTTAATTATTGACATAGATAAAATAATATCCCATAATTACGTTGACGTAAACGTAAACAATAAAGTTTTTGATTTTAAAAATAGTGAGAGTTGACTGACTATGGCACAAGAAATTTGGTCTATCTCAGATCTAGCGGAGATGTATCAGGTAACACCTCGAACACTTCGTTATTACGAAGATCAGGGCATTATTAGCCCTGCGAGGGATGGACAAAAGCGCATTTACAATCAGCGCGACCGCACCCGTTTAAAACTGGCTCTACGTGGTAAGCGTTTAGGCTTTTCGCTCGCGGAAATTCGCAATTTAATTGATATGTATGACGGTCCCGGCAGCCACCCGGAGCAACTACAATCTTATTTAGCCCATTTACAAAAACAAAAAGAATTACTTGCTCAACAGCAAAAGGATATCCAGGCAGTACTTGAGGAGATTCGTCGTCAGGAGCAGGTATGTCATGATTTATTAGCAAAAAACGATAAGTAATTTGATAGCCCACAGGAGACAAACATGAATATTCCAGGCATTGATTTTGATTTAGGTGACGATTTAAATATGCTGCGTGATGCGGTACGTGATTTTGCCCAAGCTGAAATCGCCCCTCGCGCCCAAGAAATTGATCATAGTGACCAATTCCCGATGGATTTATGGGAAAAATTCGGTGAATTAGGCCTTTTAGGTCTGACCGTGAGTGAAGAGTACGGTGGGACTGCATTGGGCTACTTGGCCCATATGGTTGCCATGGAGGAGCTATCACGCGCTTCAGCCTCAGTTGCCCTGTCTTATGGCGCGCACTCAAACCTCTGTGTCAATCAACTTTTCCGTAACGGTAACGATGCACAAAAAGCCAAATACTTACCTAAACTAATTAGCGGTGAACATATTGGTGCGCTTGCCATGAGTGAGCCCGGAGCCGGTTCTGACGTTGTCAGCATGAAATTACGCGCTGAGAAAAAAGGCGATCGCTACGTATTAAACGGCAACAAAATGTGGATCACCAACGGTCCTGACGCCGATACCCTAGTGGTTTATGCCAAAACCGATCCTGAAGCTGGCCCTAAAGGCATTACCGCTTTTATTATTGAAAAAGATTTTCCGGGCTTTTCTATTGCGCAAAAACTGGACAAACTCGGTATGCGCGGCTCCCACACAGGCGAATTAGTATTCCAGGATTGTGAAGTCCCAGAAGAAAATATCTTGGGTCAGCTCAATGGCGGTGTGAAGGTATTGATGAGCGGCCTGGATTATGAACGTGCTGTTTTATCCGGTGGTCCCCTAGGAATTATGCAGGCCGTAATGGATATGGTGGTGCCATATATCCACGATCGCAAGCAATTTGGTCAGTCCATTGGCGAGTTCCAGTTGGTTCAAGGCAAAATCGCCGATATGTACGCAGGGCTCCAGGCTAGCCGTGCCTATGCCTATGCGGTTGGCAAGCAATTAGACCGTTTAGGTGATGGCCACGCCCGTCATGTCCGTAAAGACTGCGCCGCCTTAATCCTGTACGTCGCCGAATTAGCCACCAAAATTGCCGGTGATGGCATTCAAATTTTAGGCGGAAATGGGTATATTAATGAGTACCCTGCCGGCCGTTTATGGCGCGATGCCAAATTATACGAAATCGGCGCGGGTACTAGTGAGATCCGTCGCATGTTGATTGGTCGCGAACTATTTAATGAAACTATCTAGTTTTATTTGAAAATTAATTAAAGCTAACGTCAAGGAGCTTCTATGTCTGATTCTATCGTTATTGTTTCTGTCGCGCGCACCCCGATGGGTGGCATGATGGGCGCCCTTTCTTCAGTACCTGCCTATGAATTAGGTGCCACGGCGATTAAAGCCGCGGTAGAGCGTGCCGGTATTGATCCTAAATTAGTCAACCAAGTCATTATGGGTAACGTGCTTCAAGCCGGTCAAGGTCAAGCCCCGGCTCGTCAAGCAGCATTAGGTGCCGGTTTAGAAAAGTCTGCCGCCGCATCTACGGTACATAAAGTATGTGGTTCCGGTTTAAAAACTGTGATGCTTGCGACCGATATTTTAAAAGCTGAAAGCGCTGATGTGATTGTTGCCGGTGGTCAAGAGAGTATGTCTAACGCACCTTACCTATTGCTTAAAGGTCGTGAGGGCTACCGCTATGGTCACTCTACTGTTTATGACCATATGGCCTTAGATGGTCTTGAGGATGCTTACGACCGCGGCACGGCAATGGGGGTGTTTGCTGAGCAAATGGTTGAGAAATATGGTTTTACGCGTGAAGGTCAAGATGACTTCTCTATTGAGTCGTTAAGACGCGCTAACCAAGCCATCGAGGACGGTAGTTTTGCGTGGGAAATTACCCCGGTAACCGTTAAATCACGCCGTGGTGATGTCGTTGTTGATACTGACGAGCAACCGGGCAATGCCAAACCGGATCGCATCCCTACCCTCCGTCCAGCCTTTAAAAAAGACGGCACTATCACCGCAGCCAACGCTTCATCCATCTCTGACGGTGCCGCTGCTGTTGTGATGATGCGCGCTTCAACCGCCAAGGAATTAGGCGTTAAGCCATTGGCTCGCGTAGTTGCACATACTGAATTTGCTCATCAACCGGAGTGGTTTACCACCGCCCCAGTCGGTGCAATGCAGCAGTGTCTGGATAAAGCAGGTTGGACTAAAGACGAGGTTGATTTATACGAGATTAACGAAGCCTTTGCTTGCGTCACTATGGGTGCGATGAAGGATCTTGAGCTAGACCATGCCAAAGTAAATATCCACGGTGGTGCGACTGCTTTAGGTCACCCCATTGGTGCTTCCGGTACGCGTATTTTAGTTACCCTAATTGCCGCTTTACGTAAAACGGGCGGTAAAAAAGGTTTAGCCAGCCTGTGTATTGGTGGCGGTGAAGCCGTTGCTCTTGCCGTTGAGTTAGTCGACTAATAACCATTAGTCCAGCTAACCACCAGCAAGCTATTAAAGGGCTGCCTAATTTTAATAAGTAAAGGCAGTCCTTTTAAATAGGCAAAATTAAGTTTTGGAGGAGATATATGCCTATTATTAAGAGTCAAATTAATGTTCGTAGCCAGTCATTTCAAGAAAATGCCGAGGCTATGCAAAAGCAGATCGATGATCTCAATGAAAAACTAGCGATCAATATCAGGGGCGGTAGTGAGGTCTCACGACAAAGACACCTCTCACGCGGTAAGTTATTACCTCGTGATCGCGTAGAGAAGCTGCTTGATCCGGGTAGTCCATTTTTAGAGCTATCCCCTCTTGCCGCCTTAAATATGTACGGTAATGACGCGCCAGCCGCTGGTTTAATTACCGGTATTGGTCGCATCAATGGCGTTGAATGCATGATTGTTTGTAACGACCCGACTGTAAAGGGTGGTACTTACTATCCAATGACGGTTAAAAAGCACTTGCGCGCTCAAGAAATTGCTGAACAAAATAACCTGCCTTGCGTGTATTTAGTCGACTCTGGCGGTGCTTTCTTGCCTCAACAAGATGAGGTATTTCCGGATCGCGAGCACTTCGGCCGTATCTTCTACAATCAGGCAGTGATGTCGTCTAAAGGCATCCCACAAATTGCTGCTGTCTTAGGCTCATGTACTGCTGGTGGTGCTTATGTACCGGCAATGGCTGATGAATCCATTATTGTTAATAATCAGGGGACGATTTTCCTTGGTGGTCCGCCATTAGTTAAAGCAGCCACCGGCGAAGAGGTTAACGCTGAAGATCTTGGTGGTGGCGATGTACACACCCGTCTCTCAGGTGTGGCTGACCATTTGGCACAAAATGACAGTCATGCTTTGCAAATCGTGCGTCAATCTGTTTCTCGTTTAAACCGTAAAAAAGACAACCCTCTATTAACGGTTGAACCGCGTGCGCCACTATTTGACGTTGAGGAACTAAACGGTATTATCCCGGCCGACACGCGTAAGCCATTTGATGTACGCGAAGTGATTGCCCGTATTGTTGACGGTTCTGAATTTGATGAATTTAAAGCCCGCTTTGGTACTACCTTAGTCTGCGGTTTTGCCCATATTGAAGGGATGCCGGTGGGTATTATTGCCAATAACGGTATTTTATTCTCTGAGTCTGCACAAAAAGGTACCCACTTCATTGAGCTTTGTTGTCAGCGCAAGATCCCATTGATTTTCCTGCAAAACATCACCGGTTTCATGGTTGGTCGTAAGTATGAAAACGAAGGTATTGCCCGTCACGGCGCCAAAATGGTGACAGCTGTTGCAACGGCTAAAGTGCCTAAATTTACTGTACTTATCGGTGGCTCTTTTGGTGCAGGTAACTATGGTATGTGTGGTCGTGCTTATAGCCCTCGTTTCTTGTTTATGTGGCCTAACGCCCGTATTTCCGTCATGGGCGGTGAGCAGGCAGCCGGTGTACTGGCAACCGTTAAGCGTGATGGTATAGAAAATAAAGGCGGCTCCTGGTCCGCTGAGGAAGAAGAAGAGTTCAAAGCACCTATCCGCGCTCAATATGAGCATGAGGGTCACCCTTATTACGCTAGTGCGCGTATGTGGGATGACGGCATTATCAAACCCGCCGATACTCGTCGTGTTTTAGCCTTAGCCTTATCGGCTTCGCTTAATGCCCCAATCGAAGATACCAAATTCGGTATTTTCCGTATTTAACCACAGCGGA
>JAAZFX010000211.1 GCA_012511555.1 Alcaligenaceae bacterium
GATAATAATAGAGGATGCTAATACTGATTCAGATAAAGTCATAATCAACTCCTTTTGGCTACTCCAAGGTTTTTAAACTTGTTATATATATATATTTAAAGCTATCAATCGTTTCTTGTAGATAAAGGTTGTTGCGTGCCTCCGCAACCAAATTAAACGACTGGTGCTTTGCATCAGTCGTTTTTTTTCGTCTATAAATTAGAATGCTATGAACTTTAAATTTTCTTTTGATTACAGCAACAAATCGTGATTATCATTTCAAGCGAAGCAATTTATAATTAGCCATTAATAACTATTAATGATAAAAGTCTATGGCTTTTGCTAGTTTATTTAATTTACTTGATGACGTCGCATCAATACTTGATGATGTAGCTGCTATGAGCAAGGTCGCTGCCAAGAAGACTGCTGGTTTAGTTGGTGATGACTTGGCGGTTATGCCAATCAACTAACTGGTATCGCTGCCAAGCGTGAGCTACCGGTAATCTGGGAGGTTAGCAAAGGTCCTTTTAAAAACAAGGCCATTATTATCCCTGCGGCATTAATTATTTCTTATTTCTTCCCCATCATGATAACCGTGCTTTTAATGATAGGCGGTGCTTACTTATCTTTTGAAAGAATGGAAAAAAGTCATTCATCATTTCAAAGCTAACCGTAAACGAGATGTATCACCTGAAGAGGGTACTGTCTTGACAGTGTCTGAGCAGTCTCAGGATAAAGGCTATTCTAAACAGCTGGAACGCACTAAAATCAATGGTGCTATACGTACTGATTTTATCTTGTCAGCTGAGATTATTATCATTGCGATGGGGGTTGTGGCAAATATGAATATACTTCCTAAGACATTGGTGATGATCGCTATTGGTCTTGGTATCACAGTATTTGTTTATGGCTTTGTCGCATTAATTGTTAAGCTTGATGATATGGGGCTTTGGTTAATGCAAAAAGAATCAAAACTTTTACAAAAACTCGGTCGCCTTATGATTGTTTTTATGCCGCACTTAATGCGAGGCTTGGCTATCATAGGCACCATTGCGATGTTTTTAGTTGGTGGCGGTATTTTTACCCACAGTTGGTCATGGTTGCAGGGGACTGCGGCGAGTATAGCGACAGAGTCTTTTTTTCTAGATATGTTAATTGACCTGGTAGTCGGTATGCTGGTAGGTCTAGTAGTTTATATATTGATTATGCCATTTATTAATTTACAGAGAACTGAGACCTCTAGACTGGCATTGGATGATTAATTTTTTTTACGTATTTATTTGTTAAGTGGTTGGGGTTTTTATAATAAAAGCGGAGAGTAATATTTACTGCCCCGCTTTTATTTAAACAATTAGACTTCTTGCTTATTTGCTATTATGCGGCGATGTCTAACTTTGTTGTGCTCATAGCAATAGGCTGTTCGAAATTCTCTTTACCATATTGTGGTTCTGTATGGAAGCGTCGTAGTGGTTTATTGGCAGTTTCCGGGATAAAGAATAGTACCCAGAACGTTACTAATACAGCGACCACAGTCACATAAATAGCTGGTGACAGATAGTTACCGGTATTTGCAGTCATCCATGTTGCTACGTAAGGGGCAGTTCCACCAAATATTGCAAATGAGAAGTTGTAGCACATGCCTGAAGCGGTATAACGCATGTCTGTAGAGAACATTTCTGACAACTGAACTGCGACAACGCTACCAATAACAGCTACACCAATACCTAAGATACCCATTCCGATTATTGCCGAGATAAAGTTAGCACCAGTTGCAACTAGCATATATGCAGGTATAACTAATAGCACATGCCAAATGCAGGCGAAAAGTAGCATTTTACGACGACCGACTTTATCCGAAATAATACCCGCAAATGGTGTTATACAGGCGGCAAATAGTAGCGAAATTAAACTCGCACTAAGCGCGGTACCAGACGATAGACCTATGACTCCTTTTAAAAAGGTATTCATATAGGTTGAGAAAATGTAAAAAGATAAAGCATAGAGGGCCACAACACCGGATAGCTTAATGACGTTACCACCTTCGGTTTTCATAACCTGCTTGGTGGAATAGCTACCATGATCTTTTTTGCTTTTTCTCATCATTTCAAATTCTGGTGACTCTTCAAGATGGCCACGAATATAGAAAGCAACAGCACCCATAGGGATAGCGATCAGGAATACAATTCTCCAGCCCCAGGCCATCATCACTTCTTCACCTAGTGTATTAACCAGCAGAGCACTTAAACCAGCTGCTAGGGCAAAGGCTACAAATGTGGTCGCGACCATGGTCCATGAATAACTATTGCGTTTATTTTGTGGACTATGTTCAACCGTATAAATTGTTGCACCTGTATACTCTCCTCCTGCAGACAAGCCTTGAACAATTCGTGCCAAAATTAATAATGCAGGTGCCCAAATACCGATTGAATCGTATGAAGGTATAAAGCCGATTGCTGCAGTGGAGCCAGACATCAACAATACGGTTAGTGCCAAGATTTTTTTGCGTCCTAATTTATCACCTAATTTACCGAAATAAACTCCACCTATCGGTCTTAAAATGAATGACACTAAGAATACGGCAAAGGTTGCTAATAAACCGGCAACCCGATCTTCTGATGGGAAGAAGTTGCCAGCAATATAAAAAGCCATATAACCAAATAGCGCAAAGTCAAACCACTCCACCAATGTACCGGCAGCTGAGCCAGTAACTACTTTGTGTAAATGCTTTTTATCCAGTTTTGTATTTATTTTAGTTAAATCATCTAAATGATCAGTATGTTGGCTGCTCATTATGTCTCCTGATTGTTTTGATCTAAATCAAATGAATTCTCTTAATGCTATTGGAGATTAAGAAAATTCTTGCTAGAATCATTTTAAGTTTTTAAAAATACTCTTCTTTTATGTATTTATTTTCTTTGCCGAGAAAATAAATACAACGCCAACAAATCACTTAATCCCCCTAAGTGTTTCATCTGCGTGTAGCTATAAGTTAATACGCGCGTTTCTTTATGTCTATTAACAACTTTGCCTTGATTGATGCTCACTTTGGTATCAATATAATATCTTGTTTTCTTTTTTTTGTTTGCTATGAGTCCTTATCACTTTGATTTACACCATTTGCGGGCATTTATGGTTGTTGCTGAGCATTTGCATTTCAGGAAGGCTGCTTCCTTGTTACATATCACCCAGCCAGGGTTATCCCGTACCATAAAAGCGCTTGAGGATAGCTTGGGCGTTGAATTATTTAATAGAAGTACGCGTCAGGTAGAGTTAACTAAAGCCGGCGAGTTTTTTTTATTAGAAATAGAAAAGGTTTTTTTACATTTAAATAAAGGTATTAAATATGCTAGAGAAACAAGTACTGGCACGATGGGGCATTTAAAAATCGCTTATAACGATTTTGCGGTTCAAGATTTACTTCCAAGATTATTAGAAATTTTTAGAAAAGAATACCCAGACATTAAAACAGAAATGGTCTTTATGACCACTCAAGAACAGATAACTGCGATTCAAAAGGATCAAGTAGATATTGGTTTTGGCTTTTCTTATACAGATTCAGAAGAGTATGATGAGGTCAAAAGTATTCCTTTAATCATCGATGAGCCGATTTTATTACTACCCAGATATCATCCGCTTGCTACGCGGGGCACGTTGGGTCTTGATGAGGTCAAGCATGAAAGTTTTGTGATCGGTACGAGTAAAGAATGGCGTGTTTGGCGTAGATACTTTTTTGAACTATTTGAACAGCTGGGAACTAAACCCATTATTGCAGCAGAGGCGAGTTCAATGAGCGGGATTATGAGTTTGGCTGCAGTAAAAGATTGTGCTGCACTTTTATCGCGTTCACTAAGTAAATTTACCCATAGTGATTTAGTACCTGTCGGCGTTGAGCTGGCGGAGGGTATGCCGATTTCATATATTAGTTTAATGTGGAATCAGAGTAGTAATAATCCATCGTTAGAGCACTTTTTAAAAATTGCAAAGCAAATAAAAGATCAATCTTGTTTTTTATTAGAGGAGAAATAAATGTCTTTAAAAAATCCCGGTTTTAGTTTTAACCATATTATGCTCAGAGTATTTAACCAAGAACGAGCTTTGACGTTTTATCGAGATATTTTAGGTATGGAGATCACGCGTCAACGTGATTATGAATCTGGTCGATTTACCAATACTTTTCTGGCTTTCCCGGGTGAGTCTATAGCTGTCGAATTGACTTATAACTGGGATAGGGAAGAACCATATCCTAAGGGTGAAAATTTTGGTCACCTGGCCATGATGGTTGATGATGTAAAAGAAGCATGTTCTTATTTAGAATCGAAAGGGGTAAGGATTAAAACACCACCTAAAGTCATGAATCATGGTACCCGTATGTTGGCCTTTGTTTACGATTTTGAAGAAAACCTGGTTGAACTGGTAGAGCCTTTAAAAGATCATGAGTAATTTTTTACAGCTCCCTGCGCTTAATGCTCTCAGAACATTTACAGTGGCCGCACAACGACTTAATTTTCGTCAGGCAGCAGAGGACTTATTAGTATCTCCTTCGGCGATTAGTCATCAAATCAAATGGCTTGAAGAGTATCTTGGTTGTAAGCTTTTTCTTAGGAAAAGCCGGAACATTGAGCTGACAGAAGAAGGACGTTTTTTGTTTTCTAAATTAGAACGTCCATTTTCTGAAATTGCTCAGGCCTTGGCAGATGTGCGAATGCCATATGGTCGTTCAAAAATTACCATCTCTCTACGGCCCTTTGTTTCTACTATGTGGTTTACGAAAATACTGAGTGACCTATGGTTTAAGCATCCAACGATACAGGTAAATTTAATTCATAATTTGCAGACCCCTGATTTTAGTCGGGATAATATTGATTTTGCTATTGTGTGGGGTAAATCAAGTTCCTGGCCTCAGCTAATTACTCACCAGGTGGTGCCGGGCGATCTTACACCGGTCTGTACACCGCAGTATTTAGAAAAATATGGCGCCATTAATAAACCAGCTGATTTAAGGGAGCGTACGTTAATCCATGATGAGGGACCTTTGGCTTGGGATGAGTGGTTCTTGAAGGCAGATGGTAAACCTGCATCATTGAGACAATCTTTTAATATTGATGATACTAATGTACGTTTAAAAACTGTACTTGATAGTCAGGGTGTGATGCTGAGTTGTCCGACTCTTCTCAAAGAGTATTTAGACAAAGGTGATTTAGTACTTCTTTTTCCAGAAATTCGTTTAGAAGATTATGCTTATTTTTTGGCTTACCCCAAAGATAGTGAACTTAACGAACAGGCAAAGTTCTTTGTCGATTGGTTGAAATCCATGACTTAGTTATAGTCAATCATATATTTTCTAACAAAGGTAGTCTCTAAGTGGACTACCTTTTTTTGTCCCTGCTAATTAGCAGGTTTTTGTTGATTAGCTATATTTTATGGGCTTTTCAAGCTATTTTACAGCTCATGGAAATCATAAGAGAAAACCCTATCATTTAGAAATTCTCAACGTAGCGTTAATTCTTTTCAATTTTCAATTGCTTTGTCTTGTTGCATTATGAAAACCATGTTGAAGAGGAATCAACGAATTTTCTTTTTAAATGGAGACAAAAGATGAAACAAGATTTACGTTCACCTATCGCGATTGAAGAATTTGACCAAAGTTATATTCAAAACGAAACGGATACCGTTTATGCATTACCGGCAGAGTGTTTTACTGATCAGGATTTCTTCGATTTTGAGTTAAATGCGGTTTGGAAAAGTCAGTGGTTTTGTATTGGTCGTGAAACTGATATTCCTGAGACCGGTGACTTCTTTACCTTTGAAGTAGGCGGTGATCAGCTTTTCGCGATTCGTACACGTGAGGGAAAAATCAATGTGCTGTCAAACGTATGTCGTCATAGAAATATGCTCTTGCTGGAAGGCCAAGGTAATGTGAGACGTATTTCCTGTCCTTTACATGCGTGGATTTATAACATGGAAGGTGAGCTAGTATCAGCACCTGGCTTAACTGACCGTGATACAGACTTTGATCCCAAGAGTGTTTGTCTGCCTAAAATCCGTACGGACGTTTGGGAAGGATTTATCTTTATCAATTACGACGCGACAGCATCCGATCTTAGTGAGCGATTAGGTGACTTAGGCGATAAATTAGCCAACTATAAAATGTCTGAATTGCGCTCAGCTGAGCCATTAAAGATGGAACCATTTGATTGGAACTGGAAAATCTTTAATGATGAGTGCTACCACTGCGTATTTTTACATGCTTCCAGTTGGGGGGAAATGTACGATATTAGCCCTGAGTCTGTTGATGAAGCGGTAGATTTTAATGACGTAGAGAAAGGGATTGTTTCTTACCGATTAATTTCATCTCATCGTGATGCGGCACCTACCCATACTAAATCAATTTTACAGCCACCGTTAGAGGGTTTAACTGATGAAGAACGTTCACAACTCTCCTATATCACTGTAGCCCCTAACTTGTTGATTGTAGCTATGCCGGACAAAGTGAAGTACTTCTTATGGTTACCCAAGAGCGCTACCCAATCAAATTATGGTGTTTCCTGGTTATATCCGGAGTCTACACTTCAACGAGAGGATCATCAGGAAAAGTTTGTTCAAGAACACGATGATTTATATCCTGTGATGATTGAGGACTTATTTGCTTGGCGCCGTTCGCAAATGGGTATGCAGTCCAGTTTTGCCAGTAGGGGTCGTTTGACAGATGATGAAATTGTGATTAAGCGTTTGCAGAAATGGCTAATTGATCAATATCGCACTGAAGATGATCGCGTAAAAAATGGTAAACCGCGAATTAACTTAAAAGTTGTTGCTGCTTAATTGACAAGCTGCTAATAGGAAGGAGTATAGCGATGCAGACTAATACCATTCAAGCCTGTATTTTAAAGAAAACGCAATTGTCTCAGCGAGTAGTTGGA
>JAAZFX010000212.1 GCA_012511555.1 Alcaligenaceae bacterium
ATGATTGCCCGGGTCACCCAATCTGGATGGAAAAGGTCGAACGTTCTCATGGTGGTCCAGGTTCTGACAAGTATCCTTTATGGTTACAGTCTGTGCACCCGGATACTCGTTTGCACTCTCAAACTTGCGAATCTGAAACCCGTCGTGCAGTATATACCGTGCAGGGTAGGGAACCTATTTATATGGGACCTGAAGACGCAATGATGCGCGGCTTGAAGTCAGGTGACTTGGTACGAGTGTTCAACGATCGCGGTCAGTTATTAGCTGGTTTGGTGGTCTCACCAAACTTCCCTAGAGGTGTTGTGCGTATACAAGAGGGCGCCTGGTATGGCCCTACCGGCCCTGAAGTGGGTGCTTTAGATACTTACGGTGACCCAAATACGGTGACCTTGGATGTGGGTACGTCGCAACTTGCTCAAGGTCCAAGTGCTAATACCTGCTTGGTGCAGGTTGAGTTCTTCCGCGGTGAGGCGCCGGCAGTGACTTCGTTCGGTGGCCCTATTGAGGTGGATATTGAAGGCAATCCGGTTAACCCAGTGCCTGATGAAGAGGAAGAAGAAGCTTCTTAATCATTTCGTTCATTTTGGCCTGAGGCTAAGATGAGCGATCTTATTACTATCAAAAAGGCTGGCCGGACGGCACAGCCTTTTTGTGTCTTACATGAGTTAATTAATATATCAATCGCTGAGTAGATGATGGATCAAGAATTACAACAAAACTGGAATAAAATTAATCAGCAACGGGCGGCTTTTTATGGCTGGTTTGCTGGCGCTTTCTCTACGGAATTATCCAAACAAGCTTTTGAGTTTTATAGTGACGGTAGCATAGACTCTTTACTTGAGGCGCTTAGTCAGCTTGGTTTTGAGGACGAGGTTATAAGCCTCAAAGAGTTCACCTCTTCTTTGGAGGGGACGGAAGATGAGCGAATTAACCTGATGGCTGATTTCGCTTCGTGCTTTTTATTGGATAGTCGTCACTCTGCCTTACCCTATGCTTCTTATTATCTGGAAGAGAGTAAACTGCTTTATGGTGATGCCACTGCGCGTATGGCGGAGTTTTTGCAAGGCAATCAATTGCAGTTGCACGAAGACTTTAGAGAGCCGGCCGATCACTTGGTCGTGTATTTGGCGGTGATGGCTGATTGGTGTACAGAAGTGGCCACCATTACTGAGCCCGTTGAAATTCAACGTCAAATAGCTGAGCAGCATGAATTTTTAACCGATGCTTTACTTCCCTGGTTAGAGGATTGGGCAAAGCGTTTGGATAATGTGCCTAATCTTAGTTTTAGCTTTTATCCGGCCATGGGGCAGCTTTTATTAAGCTATATACAGATCGATGCTGAGGCGATGCTGGACAGTCAGGATGATGGTTCGACTGCCAAAGTGGTAGAAGAGGCGGCGCGTAGCTCTGCTAACGGTAATCATACCTTGCACTAGTTTTATGAGGTCGGCTGATTTGCTATTAGATGCCCAAAAATTATGCCTAAGTCGTCGCGATCGACAGCTTTTTGTTGACCTGAGTTTTGAGATAGACAAGGGTCAACTCTGGCATTTGCGTGGGGATAATGGCAGCGGTAAAAGTTCTTTGCTGGACTTGTTGGTTGGTCTCAATAGTGCCGATGAGGGAGTGGTGCGTTGGTTCGCTGATAATAAAGAAGCTAATGAAGCGCACCCGCTAAAGCCCTTAGAAGCTACAGCTCGAGGTCTTTTTCATTATTGTCGTCAACAAAATGCCGTTAATCCTCGTCTGACAATTAGAGAGAATCTGCAACGCCAAGCTTTATAGGCTAAGGTGAAATTAGCAGAGTCGGCTATTGAGGCTTGGGCTGATGAGGTTGCTTTGCTCGCGTTATTGGATGAGCCGGCTGGATTACTTTCTCAGGGTCAGCAAAAGCAAATCGCCTTGGCTCGCTTGCGTCTTTTCGGTTGGCGTAGTCTGTGGTTATTAGATGAGCCATTTAATTCTTTAGACCGCGTGGCTGTGGAGCGTCTTGAACAGTGGATTGGTGAGCAAGTTGCTGCTCAGGGAGCGGTAATTATGGTCAGTCATACGGAGCAATGCCAAGGCTTGGCGGTGCGTTCACTGCATTTGTCAGGCGCTATTAGTCTTGGTTTCGGGAGCGAATAGCCTATGTTATGGTCATTAACGATTCGCGAAGTGCAATTAATACTCAAAAATCGCTCAGCTATTTATCGAGCGGTGTTTTTCTTATTGTTGGTTGCTGCGTTGTTTCCTTTGGCAATTAGCGGCGATCCGACGTTTTTACGACAAATTGGTCTGGGTGTGATGATGATTGCCGCTTTATTGGCCAATTTATTATCACTCTCATTGATTTTTGAGGATGATTTTCAGGATGGTAGCTTGGCTCAAATGCTGCTATCGCCGGTCGATGCCTTGAATTTGATTTACGCCAAGATGCTGGCGCATTGGTTATGTATTTGCTTGCCTTTATTGTTTAGCGCCTTGTTATTGGCCGTGCAATATCATTTTGAAGTGGTGCAAATTGTGCAAATCTTGCCTTTATTATTGTTTTTTACCTTGGTTTTAACGGCCGTGGGTACCTTGGCTGCGGCATTGACGGTTGGATTGTCGCAAAGTTTATTACCGGCTTTGTTGTATATTCCTTTGTGTGTACCGGCCTTGATTTTTTCTGCAGGGGCATTGGATGAGCATAATCATTTAGTCCACTTGCAGCTATTGATTGCCTTGGCGTTGTTCTCATGGGCATTTTTCCCGTGGGCCTCGCGCTTTGCCATTAAAACGACTTATGAGTAACGAGATGAGTTTTTCCAAGCAAGAGCAGCAAAAGCCAAGATCTTGGCGTCGCTTTGCCAGTCCGTTGTATTTCCAAAGCTTTGCGCAGCGCGGGGCTACCATCGCGCTTGTGATTGCGGTAGTTTTGGGGTTGATCGGTTGTGCTTATGGCTTTTTATTTGCACCGCTTGATGGGGTGCAGGGCAATAGCTATCGTATTATGTTCTTGCATGTGCCCAGTAGCTGGATGGCGATGATTATTTATATGGCCATGGCTTTTTGGTCTATCGTTTATTTAGTGTGGCGTACCCATACGTCGATTTTAATGGTGCGGGCGATGGTGCCGACAGGTGCGCTTATGTGTTTCTTGTCTTTAGTCAGTGGTGCTATCTGGGGTAAACCGACCTGGGGGACCTATTGGGTGTGGGATGCGCGTTTGACTTCGATGCTGTTATTACTCTTTCTTTATTTGGGTTTGATCGCTTTATTGCAGAGTATTCGTAGTGAGCAACGAGCGAACTTGGTTGCAGCCTTGTGGTCTATTGTGGGCGCAGTCAATGTACCGATTATTTATTTCTCGGTTATTTGGTGGAATACTTTACATCAGGGGGCCAGCATTAGCATGAGTCGTGGTGTTTCTATCCATCCGGATATGTTTTATGCGCTGCTATTTATGACCTTTGCCGCATGGGCCTATGCGATTGGGGTGATATTAAAACGTGCACGTTGGCTTCTACTTAATAAATACGCGCATAGTGAGTGGGCGCAGCAATTGTTGCTTGGTAAGGGGGATTGATCGTGTATTGGCAATCCCTTAGTGATTTTTTAACCATGGGTGGTCATGGTGTTTATGTTTGGTCAGTTTTTTTCTTAACGGTGTTGTGTGTTGCGATTGAGTTGGGCTCTTTAGCACAGTTAAAGCAAAAAACAATAAATCGTTTCCGCAGGATTCGTCTTTTAGCGTCTAAAAAGGGTAATAAATGAGTAAGCGACAAAAGAGGTTGCTTTGGGTTTTAGCATTGGTACTGGTTTTAATCACCTGTACGGTATTGGTCGTCAACGCTTTGCGTAACAATATGGTGTTTTTCCATACTCCGACAGATGTGCGAGCAGAAAAAGTTGAACTTGATAAGTACGTACGTGTCGGTGGTTTAGTGAAGCCCGGCACTTTAGTTAAGCATGTGGGCTCAATACAAATTGATTTTGATTTGGTTGATGACTGGGATAGCATTCCCGTGAGTTACGAGGGATTGTTGCCTGATCTCTTTGGTGAGGGTCAGGGCGCAGTGTTAGAGGGTTCGTGGAATGGTGAGCGCTTTATCGCCACCCGTGTCTTTGCTAAGCACGATGAAAATTATATGCCACCTGAGGTCGCCAAAGCCGCAACTGGCATGCACAATAAGTACACTGGTGGTGCGATTCCTCTTGATGCTTCGGGGGCTGATGTGGAAGTTAACGCTGAGGCAAAGCCATGATCTGGGTGAATTTAGGTAGTTTCTCCCTATTATTAGGGATTATGTTTTCACTCTTTGCTGCAGTGGCGGCTTTTTATGCAGCTCAAAAGCGCACAGAGTTAATACCATTAGTGAAGTTGAGTGGTACTTTAACTAATTTTTTTGTGCTGATTGCTTTTATCGCTTTGCTGGTCTTGTTGGTTAATGATCAGTTTTATGTGCGTTATGTGGCGCAGCATTCAAATAGCCAGTTGCCAATTTTTTATAAAATCTCTGCAGCCTGGGGTGGACATGAGGGTTCGTTGCTATTTTGGGCCTTGTTGCTGGCGATTTGGAGTCAGATTTTTCAACGTTGGGCAAAAACGTTGCCGCCGGGTTTGGCGCTTAATGCCTTTGGTGTATTAAATGCCGTGATGACTGGTTTTTTGTTGTTTATTTTGGCAGGTTCCAGTCCTTTTGCTTTATTGGATAATCCACCACCTGAGGGGGCGGATTTAAATCCTTTATTGCAAGATATCGGTTTGGTTATACATCCGCCATTTTTATACTTGGGTTATGTGGGGACGACCTATGTCTTTGCTTTGTCCCTTGCCGCCTTAATTAGTGGTGAGGCTGGTAGAGCCTGGGCGAGCAGTTGTAGAGCATGGGCTTTGGCAGCGTGGGGCTTTCTGTCCATCGGTATTTTAATCGGTAGTATGTGGGCTTATTATGAATTAGGCTGGGGTGGTTGGTGGTTCTGGGATCCGGTGGAAAATGCCTCGTTGATGCCGTGGTTCTGTTTAACTGCCTTAATTCACTGTTTGTTAGTTGCTGAGAAGCGCGAGGTCTTCAGGCACTGGAGTATTTTATTAAGTATTACCGCCTTCGCCTTGTCTTTATTGGGGACATTTTTGGTGCGTTCAGGTGTACTGACCTCTGTGCATGCCTTTGCCAGTGATGCGACCCGTGGTGTCTTTATTTTAATGTTCTTGTTTCTTGTGATCGGAGTGGCCTTGACGCTTTACGCGTGGCGTGCGCCGAAGTTGCAAGAAAATGCTCAACGCTTTGCTATTTTTTCCAGAGAGTCTTTGTTGTTAGTCAACAATGTCCTGCTCGTGGTTTCCTGCATTACGGTGATGGTGGGTACTTTATTTCCGCTCTTTACTGAGGCCTTTGCCATTGGTCAGTTCTCTGTTGGACCACCGTATTTTGAATCGGTTTTGGCACCACTCTGGTTGCTATTATTGTTCTTAGTACCTTTTGGCATTTTTGCTCGCTGGAAGTACGATACGGTTGCCCGTATGCGCAAGGACTTGCTAATTCCTTTGGTGCCGGCAGTGATTCTCGGTATGTCGATGCCAATGATTTGGCATGACTTTTCCCTGTGGATAGGATTGGGTTTTAGTGCAGCTTGGTGGGTTGCTTTTTCTACTATTTACCTGGTGATTGACAGGATGCGTCGCAATAAACAAGCATTGTGGAATTTACCATTGCACTTTCTTGGAATGAGTTTGGGGCATCTCGGTCTGGCGGTTTTTGTGGTGGGGGCTTTAGCAGCTAAAAACTACGCTGAGGAATATAACCGCGTTATTTATCCGCGTGAGACGATTCACGTAGAGGGCTATGATGTCAGTTTTATGCACTTAGAGGGTAAGGTAGGTGCTAATTTTGATTCATTAATAGGACACTTTGATGTGGCGGTCGATGGCGAACGTGTCGCTCGTTTACGCCCTGAAAAGCGTCAATATTTTTCAGGTGGTGAGCCCACCACTGAAACCTCTATTAATCGTGGCTTCTTCCGTGATTTATATATGAGTTTAGGCGAGATGCAGGGAGTGGATTTTGAAACAAGTCCCTGGACTGTGCGTCTTTACTATAAACCGTTGATGAATTGGGTCTGGGCAGGGTTTATTATGATGGCGATTGCAGCTTATCTTTCTTTCCGTGGTGTTAAGCGTCAGAAGTTTAAAAAAGAGCCTGAAGCAAAGGGAGTACATGATGTTTCTTAAACGTTTTTGGCCTTTATTGTTATTTGCAGCGTTAGTACTTTTATTGGCCTTTGGATTGGGTAGAGAGCAAAAACCATTAGCTTCAGCATTGGTAGGTAAGCCAATGCCAGCCTTCGAACTGCCTTCGCTGAAAAATCAGCGTGTCAATCATGATGAATCCTTATTTAAGGGGCAGGTATTTGTGTTGAATGTCTGGGCGTCATGGTGTGAGGCGTGTAAGTATGAGCATAAGATTTTTGTCGAACAGCCTTTACCGGAAGAAGTGGTTTTGGTAGGTTTGAATTATAAAGATCAAACAGGTCCCGCCTTGATGTGGTTACGTGATTTGGGTGACCCTTATCGTTTGAGTCTAAGGGATGAGCATGGTCGCTTAGGATTCGAGCTAGGCGTTTATGGTGTGCCTGAAACTTATGTGATTAATGAGCAAGGTATCATTACGCACCGTCATGTAGGTGCTTTTGATGAAAAATCATGGGAACAGGACTTATTACCCGCTGTTTATAAAGCCTTAGATGAAAAGCAGGCTAATTAATGTTATTGAAAATGATGAGTAGAAATTTAAATTTCAAGGTACTGACTTTATTATTAAGTGCACTCTTAGTGGCGCTGTTTGTTGCTTTGGGCAATTCTATTGCTCAGGCTCAGACCACAGAGCAAATTGTTCTTACGGCGGAGTTGGAAAAGCGTGAACATGAGCTGTCTAAACGATTGCGCTGTTTAGTTTGTCAAAACCAATCCATTGCGGAGTCCGGCGCCGGTCTAGCCGATGATTTAAAAGCGGAGATTCGTTTGCAGTTAAGTTTAGGGAAAAGTGATGAGGAGATCGTCCAGCATATGGTTGATCGCTATGGTGAGTTTATTAATTACAATCCGCCACTTAACAGCAAAACCTTTTTGCTTTGGTTAGGCCCTGGCATTATTTTATTGTTGATGCTGGTTTTTTTAGTACGTGGAATCCGCAAGCAGAGCAAGGGTTTAAATATGGAAGATTCGGAGTCAGCTGAGTAATGGAAAGTTCTTATTGGTTAATCGTTGGTGTGATTGTCGCACTTATTGTGTGTATCACGTTGTTTTTTCGTTTGCGGCCAAAAGGTCATGGCCGTAGCTGGTATCTTGGCTTTTTGTTGATCCCAATTATTGCCGGGGCTGTATTTTACTTTTTAGTGTTAAAGGATCAAGCTAATCCAGCTGCTACCTTTGAGCGTACCGGTAATATCGGTCAGTTCATTGATGCAGTAGGTATGCTGGAGCAACGTGTGGATGCTAATCCTGAAGACTATCAAGGTCAGTTGATGTTAGCTCATAGCTACAGAGCCATGGGTCGTTACGAAGAAGCAGTTGCGCGTTTTGGCAAGGCTTGGCCTATTGTCGAAAAGGATCCAAATAACTTAGCCTTGTTTGCCGGTTCTTTGGCTATTTTCCGCGGCAGTTTTGAAGGTAAACCATTGGAGTTAATCGGCCAGGCACTAGCTTTGGAAACAGATAATCCGGATGCCTTGATGTTATTAGGTGGTGCCATGTTTCAACAACAAAACTATGCTGAGGCGATTAAGAGTTGGGAGAGATTATTAGCCGATAAGCGCATTCAAGATGAAGATAAGATTTGGATCGAACAGCAAGTCGAGGAAGCAAAGCTTGCTTATAACGATCCTGTGGCCTATGCCGAATTACTTGCTGAGCGTGAACTGGAGATGTTTGGCGAGGGCGGAGCTCATCCTGGCGGGGCGGTAGGGCGTATGGGTTCTGAACCGGTCATGGGTACACCACCAAGTGGCGGTTCACCGCATCCTGACTTTATGTTTGGTACACCATCGGATATGCCTAATCCGCATCAATAGGATGGTTTTGTAAGTGTTAAGGCCTGAGCTTTATGTATATGAAGTTCAGGCTTTTTTGTTGTAGGATGAGAGAGGCTGATAGTAAGTGATTGCTGTAGTCACACAGTAATTTTTGAGTACAAAATAAAATAATAAACTTGACTCAGAGAGTACAGGGTAATCCATAGGGTTTTGGTTTTCCCTCTTATAACTAATTGCTTTGCAAAGATTTTTTTCTATTCATGCCTTTTTTGTATAGGGGAAGACAATTAAGATATTGGACTATTTTTTGAACGAACGGCTTAATAAGTCCTTTTGGAAATCAATTTTACAAAAGTAAAAATATTCTACTAATCGATAATATTGAGATGCTATTAGTAGATGTATTCATGAATCTGTCGTATCAACTTGTAATGTTGTAGTGATGGCTAATGTCTGACTGTGGTGTGCATTTGCTATTCTGATTGTTGCTCAACTGATAGCTAAGAAATCATCGTTAGTGTTTCAGCCTTCGTGCCACTTTTTTATACGCACCTTCTTTTCAAAATTGATTTTTATTAAATTTATTAAATTTTCCTAGTGAGAGAAGTGTGTCTACAGCCCATTCTATACCTCAACTCATTGATCAGTCTAAGCTGACTTCATTTCAATGGCGTGTATTTATTTTATGTTTACTTATTGCTATTTTTGATGGTTTTGATACGCAAGCCGTGGCTTTTACAGGCCCTGCTTTAATTCAAGCATTTAATTTGGGTCCAGGGGCCTTAGGTCCCGTTATGGCTGCAGGTACTGTCGGAATGGTTCTTGGTGCTATGTTCTTAGGGCTTTTGGGAGATAAACTAGGACGTAGACCCACCATTTTAATTGGTGTTGCGTTATTTGGTACGACTTCTTTAGCTACCGCTTTCGCAACATCAACAGAACAAATCATCATATTACGTTTTCTTGCTGGCCTTGGAATGGGAGGCGTAACCCCTAATATACTTTCGTTGGCGGCTGAGTACGGACCAGCTCGTATGCGCGGGACAATCATGACGGTAGTGCTTTTAGGCTTACCAACAGGCGCTATTCTCGGTGGTTTACTGGCTGCGCAAATGTTGCCGACCATTGGTTGGCAAGGAATTTATGTTGTTGGGGGTGTAGTTCCTCTAGCTTTATTAGTTGTATTGTTTTTTGCCTTACCCGAATCAATGCAATATCTTGCGAGTGATAAAGGTCGTAACAATACAGAAAAAATACGAAAAATTATTAATCGCATAGTTAAGCAACCAATTTTGGAAGCAGTCAGTTTTACAGTTCCAGATGCAGAAGTTAAATCAGGCATCGGGTCATTGTTTTCACCTAGCCTTGCTCGTAATACAATCGCCATTTGGACGATATACCTATTTAACTGGGTAGCATGGTTTATGCTTCTTTCATGGCTACCGACTGTTTTAAGAACGGCCGGTTTATCTGCTGAAAATGCTCCGATGGGGACTGTTACGGTGAATGCAGTTTTCGTTTTATGTGCTATTCCTCTAGCTATTTTATTGCCAAGAGTGAATACTCGCTTATTGCTTCTTGTAATGTTTATTTTTGGTATTTTATTAAGTATAGGCTTAGCATATAGTGGTACCAATTGGACGTGGGTATTTATCTTAGCCGGAGCAGGAGGCTTAGGTATTGGTGGACAACAGATCGTTCTTAATTATATGGTAGCACAAGCATATCCAACTACTTTGAGAGCTACTGCTACTGGTTGGGCTATAGCTGTTGGTCGTATTGGAGCAATTATAGGCTCTGCAAGTGGAGGCTGGATATTAGAAAGCTATGGTATCAGTGGTTATTACTTGAGCCTAGCTTTGCCCCTAGCCATCGCTACTGTTGCCTTGTTTATTATTAAACCAAATAAAAATACAAATAGAAGTGTCTAAAACTGATTTGAAGTTGAGAAAGCTTTGAATTAATACTTTTTGTAAATTAAGTTAAAGAGTTGAAGTCAGCCTTTATGGCGACTTGCAGAAAGGAATTTGAATAAATTCTATATATAACAGTGGGTTGAGTCTTTCTGCAATGTTGATTTTAAGATTGATTGCAGAAAGGATGCAGAAAGGTTTATAAGACACAAAAAAGCCGCCACTCTGGAGTTGTTTAGAGTGGCGGCTTTAGGTTAGCCTGTTATTACTTAGGCTTTAGCAGTTTAGTGGCCAGTAGCTGAACCACAACCACCGCAGCAGCTAAAGGCATTTTCATCTTCCTCTACTTCTTCAGTGGCAGTGCTATTTGATTTGTTTAATAGCGCTAAGCCAACTTGAGCAAAGATAGCTAAACCACCAGCGATGAACACTAGGTCACCGATAGTACGTAACCAGCGTAGGGTTTGTAAGAAGTCTTGCTGTAAGAAGCCTTCACTACGTGCATACCACATACCTTGAGTCACACTGGCGTAGAACTGGTATAAACCGATAGGCAGTAAGCTGATTGCAATCATTAGTACTAGACCAATATTTAAGCTCCAGAAGCCGGTTTTCATTAGTTTTTCATTAAAGACCATGTCCGGACGGATGTAGCGCAATACCAGTAATACAAAGCCTAGGGACAGGAATCCATACACACCGAAGAGAGCTGCGTGAGCGTGAACTGGTGTGGTATTAAGACCCTGGATATAGAACAATGAAATAGGCGGGTTAATCATGAAGCCGAAGACACCTGCACCCAACATATTCCAGAAGGCGACTGCTACGAAGAACATGATCGGCCAACGAAGGTTTTCCATCCAAGTTGCTTTGCTGCGTAAGTTCCAGTTTTCCCAAGCCTCGTGACCTAAGAGGATTAAAGGTACTACTTCCAGTGCACTGAAGGCAGCGCCCACAGCCATTACCGGTGTTGTTGTACCAGCGAAGTATAAGTGGTGGAAGGTGCCTGGAATACCACCGACCATAAAGAGAGAGGCAGCTACTAGGGTGGCAATGGTCGCCATACGCTTAGATACTAAACCTAGAGCAACGAAAATAACAGATAAGGAAGCGGTTGCAAATACTTCAAAGAAACCTTCTACCCATAAGTGAACAACCCACCAGCGCCAGTACTCCATAATTGGTAACGGGGTGTGCTCGCCGTAGAATAGACCGGTACCGTAAAATAGACCGATAGCAACGACTGATGCAGTAAATAAAATAAGTAGACTCTTGTCAGTTTCACGACGTACACCGTTAACTAAACCGCGCATCATCAGGCCTAACCAGAAAGCAATGCCTACGAAGAGTAAGAACTGCCATACACGACCTAAGTCCAAGTACTCGTAACCTTGGTGACCCCACATAAAGTTAAGGTGCTCAGGCATATGACCGGCAATAGCGATGTAATTACCAACAAATGAACCGACGGTGACGACTAAGAGCGCGCCAAATAATAGGTTTACACCTAGACGCTGACCCTTAGGATCGGTGCCGCCATTAATAATTGGGGTTAAGAATAAACCGGCAGTTAGGAAACCACTGGCAATCCACAGTACCGCACTCTGTAAGTGCCAGGTTCTTAATAAGGAGTAAGGGAACCACTTGGATAGTTCAAGTCCATAGAAGTGTTGACCTTCAACTGTATAGTGAGCAAGTGCGCCACCGAGAAACATCTGGAAGACAAAGAGACCAACAGTTAGTAGAGCAAACTTCCACAGCGCCTTCTGAGAAGGTGTAAGGGCAATTGCTTTAATTGGATCTTTTTTAGGAGGAACGGTAGGATCCGGTTCTTCGCTGCGTAAGAAAGCCCAGCCCCAAACCAAGAAGCCCACACCGGCAATCAACAAGATGATCGAAATAATTGACCACATAATGTTTTCGCCGGAAGGCACGTTATCAATTAAAGGCTCAGGCGGCCAGTTATTGGTATAGGTTACGTCATGACCTGGTCTGTCAGTAGCCGCAGCCCACGCAGTCCAGAAAAA
>JAAZFX010000030.1 GCA_012511555.1 Alcaligenaceae bacterium
AATGATTTCGCCGGCATTAATAATGGCTATACGATCGGCCATATCTTCAGCTTCTTCGATATAGTGTGTAGTCAAAATAACCGTCAAGCCCTCTTCTTTGGAAAGCCGCTCAACCATACGCCACAAATCATGACGTAATTCAACGTCAACTCCTGCTGTGGGTTCATCTAAAAACAAAATCGTCGGTTCATGAACTAAGGCTTTAGCAATTAGCACACGACGCTTCATACCACCGGATAAGCTTAAAATCTTGTTGTTACGCTTATCCCACAACGATAGATCTTTAAGTAGTTTTTCGACAAACTGAGGATTAGGAGGTAAACCAAATAAACCCCGGCTGAATCTCACGGTATTGATTACAGTTTCAAATGACTCAGTGAGCAACTCTTGTGGTACTAAACCAATTTTTTGACGCAACTGACGTTGATGCTTAATGGTGTCTAAACCATCCATCATCACACGGCCACTGCTACCATTGATTAAACCAGTAACAATACCGATAAGGGTTGTTTTACCAGCACCGTTAGGACCGAGCAAAGCTAAAATCTCACCTCGGTGAATTTCCAAATTAACTTCTTTTAAAGCAGTAAAACCATTGTTATAGGATTTGCTAATCCCCTCAATGGACATTACTACATCATAATTTTCTGCCATATTTCACTCTTCTAATGAATGCTGCTATAAACATCAAAAAGCCGAGTTGAGAGAATACTCATAACTCGGCTTATACTTATGCAGTTAAACTCTTATCACTGTGCTAATTCATAGTAACTTATGAATTAGAACTGTCGCTATCCAAGAAACTCTTTAACTTGTCAGCACGACTTGGATGGCGCAACTTGCGCAAAGCCTTGGCTTCAATCTGACGGATACGCTCACGAGTCACATCAAACTGCTTGCCAACCTCTTCCAGAGTCTGATCAGAGCTTAAACCAATACCAAAACGCATGCGAAGAACCTTGCCTTCACGCTCTGTCAAGGAGTTTAAAACCTCATCAAAGACTTCCTGCATAGACTTGTAAGTCGAAGCCTCTTCAGGTGACATAGTTGCCGTATCCTCAATGAAGTCACCTAAATGTGAATCATCGTCATCACCTATAGGAGTTTCCATAGAAATAGGCTCTTTGGCGATTTTGAGAATCTTGCGAACTCTATCCTCAGTGATATCCATCTTCGCTGCAATCGTTGCCGGATCGGGTTCAGCACCAGTTTCTTGAAGAATCTGACGAGTGATACGATTCATCTTATTGATGGTTTCGATCATATGCACCGGAATACGGATAGTACGGGCCTGGTCAGCAATAGAACGAGTAATGGCCTGACGAATCCACCAAGTCGCATAAGTTGAGAACTTATAACCACGACGATACTCAAACTTATCGACTGCTTTCATCAAGCCGATATTACCCTCCTGGATTAAATCCAGGAACTGTAAGCCACGATTGGTATACTTCTTGGCGATAGAAATAACCAGACGTAAGTTAGCCTGTATCATCTCGCTCTTGGCTTTTTTAGCCTTGTTCTCGCCATTAACCATACGACGGTTAATTTCTTTAAGCTCCTGAACCGACATCTGAATTTCTTCTTCAATTTCGCTGATTTTCTTCTGATCGTCTTGAATGTCAGGAATAGCACGCTCAAGAGACTCTGCATAACGCGGCTTCTTGGCTAATTGCTCATGCACCCAGTCCAGATTTGTCTCATTGCCATGGAAGGTAGAAATAAACTCTGAACGCGGCATCTCAACACGCTCAACTACGGTGCTTAAAATTGAACGCTCTAAATCGCGGACGTTCTGCATCTTTTCGCGTAATTTATCGCATAAAGACTCAGTCATCTTGGCGGTAAAACGAATACCGACTAATTCCTCAAGCATGTTGGCCTGGTTTTCCAGATAAACATCTGAACGTGTACGCCCTGCTTCAACCTCAGCCTTCATGACGTTGAAACACTGTTCTATCATGTCGAACTTTTGTAAAGTCTTAAGCTCAAGATTCTCAATCTGCTTGCTACTCATCGCACCAGTTTGTGCTTCCTCACCTTCAGCAGTTACACCTGAACCGGCGTAATCCTCGCCGTCATCATTAATTAGGCCGTCGACATAATCATCAATTGTGGCTTCGCCATCGCGAACCTTCTGGACGCAAGACAAGACCTCTTCAATCGTTGCCGGATAAGTAGCAATGGCCATAACCATGTGCTTTAAACCATCTTCGATACGCTTGGCAATTTCAATCTCGCCCTGACGGTCCAAAAGATTGATTTGACCCATCTCGCGCATATACATGCGAACCGGATCGGTTGTACGGCCGAAGTCTGAATCTACGGTAGTTAAAGCAACTTCTGCTTCATCTTCCACATCGTCATCATCACTGATCGGATTGGAGTCGCTTAGCAACAAATCCTCAGCGCTTGGGGCCTGATCGTATACCTTGATACCCATTTCATCGAAGGTACCAATGATACTATCCATCGCATCTGTGTCAACCAGGTCATCAGACATGGTGTCATTAATATCACTGAACGTTAAATAACCTCGATCTTTGCCGAGCTTGATTAACTGTCTTAAGCGAGTACAACGTTCTTCGAGCATCTCGGGTGTAGTTGAACGAGAATTACCACCTGACTTTGATGATTTGGTTTTTTTGGCCGCTTTGGATGCACGGCCCTTAGGAGCTGCAGCTTGTGCATCATCCTCATCCTCGATCTCGTCATCCTCAACGATATCGGTCTCTTCGTAATCATCGAAGTCGTTATCAAAATCATCCGATAACTCACCTTCAAAATCATCATCAAAATCATCTGAAGCCGATTCCGAGCCCTTTGCAGCAGTAGTTGCTGGCGCTGCACTTTTGGCTGGGGCTTTTTTAGCTACAGCTTTCTTAGCTGTGGTTTTTTTAGCTGCAGTTTTTTTAGCCGGAGCTTTTTTGGCTGCTGATTTAGAAGTAGCTCCCGCCACCTCATTAGTTGACGCTTCTGTCGCAACTACCTCTTGGCTAGTATTAGCCTCATCAATAGACTCGGATGCTTTTGAAGCTGCTTTTTTGGCAACAACTTTATTTGTGGTGTCAGTGTTTTTAACCATTTAATGAGTACCCTGTCAACTTAAGTTACGGCGGTAAATATAACCGAATATTGTAGCATGAACTACTTAGGTTTTTAAGAAATTATAACGTGCAAGTACCGCCAAGTAACGCTTGCGCTCATTATCAGTTTCAATACCAGAGCCTATTAATGTTCTTATCTCGGCCTCTAAGTTTTCTAGTTCAATTTTTTTAATTGCATCGCTCCACTCAGCCTCTGGATGAGGGAGTGACTCTATAGTTGAGCTATCCTTGCCTAAAGAAATGAGCAACTGTTGAAGTGGACTTCCATGTTCTGCTTGTTGTATAAGAGAACCTATGTGACGTGCTCCATTGGCAAAGGCAAAGGCGATAAACTCAACCACTATATCCATATGGGGATGTTGACGCAATATTTCAAGCTGTCTTTCCCCTATCCTCTCTAGGACCTGTGGGTGATTTGCCAACAAACTCAATAGCTGTCGCGCCAAAGGCATAGGCTGACGAATTGGTTCATTAGGCTTTTTCTTTTTGCG
>JAAZFX010000213.1 GCA_012511555.1 Alcaligenaceae bacterium
ACTGCACCACCACGACGGAGGACCATCTCAGCCAAGTCGTCAAGCACATCCTCTGCCTCTGGACTAGAAAAGTCCTCTAATAACTCGATACGACGTTCCTCACGATGAACTTTACCGGCTACTCTCTTATCGGCATCAACCAATAAAGTCTCGACACGACCATCCAGAATTGCTGCCAGAGTTCGATTTAAATCCCCATTGGCCAAGCCTGTGCCATGCGCATGATTGAAGCGTGCAATTTCATCTTGAACACCCTTGGCAATTACCGGTTCAACAACAGCCCACGTCTTTTCGAGCAGCTGCCCTACAGTTAAAGAAGTCGGGTCAATACTAACCTCTTGCTCCAGCACATAAGGATTTTGATTAGCTTTTCGGAAAACACCGAGATTTTCAGCTAAACCGACCAGCACCACAGGCAGTTGTGCCGACTTACTAATATTATTGTGCAAAGCGCGCGCTACTGCACCTAAGAAACGCTCTTTGTCTGCTTGAACCGCATCCTTGCGGCCGCCCTGGTAGAGCATCACCTGACCCAGATGATTTGTCGGATCTAAGCCATAAGAAGAGGTAGGAATAGCTGCTTCAATTGCCTCTTCATCAATTTCCTCATCAGCATGCTCCGGGAAACTTTCGGCAAAGATCACTTGATCCAGTCCGTCACGAGTACCCTCAAACATTTGTACATCAGTGCGCGTAACACAAAGAACCTGAAACCTGTCTTGAGTTTGAGTCAAACGCAATAAAGGCTTTAAATGAAATGAATCCGAGACAACAGCGAACTCTTCTGGTTGGCGTTGTAGTTTAAATAATTGAAACTCACGCTCATCAGCCAAAATAGCAATGCCATCAAGCGTTTGTTTTTGCCAGAAGTCCCTATCCTCAGCTAATTCATGAAAGCGTTTCAATAAAGAGTCAATTTCACTTTTAGAGTACTTTTCTGCTAATGACTGCTCTAAACTTCTGAGCAGATTCTTAAAACGAATCGGATCTTGTTGATTTTCCGGATGACTGCGATGAGTTGGTTGATATAGAGATAAGCAAGGACCCTCATGCTTATCAATAAAATACCTTAAAGTTTGAAAATTTACTTGCTGCATAAGCTTCTCCCTTTTTGGGGTTTTACAATAACCATCGGGTCCTAAGAAAGTACTTAGGCTCGACGGTCCTGAGATTTGGAAATAACCTTATCAAGGCCGCGGACTAATTGGCGTGTCGCCTCTAAAATTGCCTGCTGAATGTCTTCTGAACGATGCTCAGCTGCGACCGGGTTTTGACCTGCAATACGACCCTCTACTACACAACGCTTATCAGTAGAGCCGGCACGTGTTTCACTATTAACATCAGACAGGAAATACTCTACACGAGTAAGATGAGATGCTTGATGTTTTAGTTCTTTTTGAGCGATAGCCTCAACGCGTTCTACCAAATCTTCGGTACGGGTAGTGTGTCTATCTGTGTTAACTAGAATTTGCATATGGCCTCCATATAAGGAAGGTTAAAACGAGATGCTTTAACCGAAAAATAATAAGTCTGTACCTTTATTATTACTTTTTTCTGACACATTTATGCAACATTGTGCTTAATTTTAAGAAATACTTATATTTGAACTATAAGGCAATTTTTATTTGAGATAGATCATTGACAAAGCCCTATTGAGCTAATTCATAAGGTTGTTGAACAAAAGTCATCATTTAAAATCTAACTGTAATGAACATCAAATGCAACCATAGGATTGATCAATGAATTTCTTAAAAAAGACAAACAAAATCTGGACTCAAGCACTGCTAATTTTTACCTTGGCTCTAAGCAGCACAGCTTCTGCCCAAAGTGAGATTGACTATGTTGATGCGATATTTGCCGTTAGCTATAACAACACTTCGTCCAGCAGCAACGCCTATTTAAAAATTCAAAATAATAGTGGCGAGTATGACGCTCGTTTCAGTCTTGAGCATACTTTATTAGATACCAGCCAAGGGGCAAAATTTAATCTTCAAAGTTGCCATATCACACCACAAAGCTATAGTTCTACAACAAGCCCGGCACTGCGCAGCACAACAAGAGAATCTCTTAACTTCAATTGGACTAATAAAACTGCCGCCCGCCACCACAGCAAAGACGGCGATATGAGCTTTAATTTGCAGCAGCACCTTTATGACCCGATGAGTTTGTTTTTTAAAGCACGTTGTGACTTGATAGCTGGTAAGAAGAATCTCTCCTACCCCTTAATTTACAAAGGCAAAGAAAGCAAGCACCAATACAATGTGATCGGCACAGAGACGGTTAAAACCGGTATGGGTGAATTTGAAGCATTGGTAGTACAGCGTCAGCGCAACAACCCTGATCGCCGCACTACCTTTTTTGTAGCACCGGCCTTGGACTATTTGATTGTTAAAATCACTCACCGTGAAAACAGCATGACAAATATCTCCATGACTTTAAAAAGCATGAGCTACAAAACCAAATAATCCCTGACAAGATCTAACGACCTGCCTTAAGCTCTGCCCACAGGCGGGTCTGTAATCTCAACAACTCCATCGACTGAGGCTGCATTAAAAAGAGCTTCTCACGCACCTCTGCCGGCGGGTAAAGCATCGGGTCATTAGCAATTTCGGGCTTGACGTGCTTGACTGACTCTAAGTTAGCATTAGAAAAAAACATTTCATTGGTTATTTCAGCATGAACCTCTGGGATCTCCATGTAATTAATAAATGCCATGGCATTATCAAAATTTGGCGCACCCTTGGCGACTGCCATCATGTCCATCCAAACCAAGGCGCCCCCATGAGGAATAAAGTAGCCGATCTCATAGGATCGATTAGCCTCTTTAGCACGCTCACTAGCGATGTAAATATCACCATCGCCTGCATAAACCAAGCAAATATCATTTTGTGCCAGCTCTTCAATATGTGCAGCAGGACTGAAGTGCTTAACATAAGGGCGGATAGACTTTAATACTTCAAAGGCAGCCAAATAGTCGTCCGGATCCTGGGACGCCGGATCACGGCCCATGTAGTTCAATACAGCAGGGAAGATTAATCCGGCTTCATCATAAAGAGAGATACCGCATGCAGCAAACTGTTTGGCTTTTTCCGGGTCAAATAAATTACCCCAATCCATGAAATCAACATCATCGCCAGCCACTTCCTTGGCGCGGGTTATGTTGTAGCCTAAACCAAGAGTACCCATTGCCCACGGCACTAAATACTCATTACCCGGATCGACCTCTTCCAGGATCTTCATAATCTCAGGATCTAAATACTTAAGATTGGGTATTTGCGACTTATCGAGCTTTTCTAAAAGCCCCGCTTCAATCTGACGCTTGGCATAGTAGCTACTCGGAATAACTACATCATAGCCGGAGTTACCGATAAGTAATTTCGTTTGTAAAACGTCATTATTGTCAAAGGTATCGAAATTGACCTTGATACCTGTCGTCCGTTCGAATCGAGGAATCGTATCTTCAGCCACATACTCGGCCCAGTGATAGATATTCACCACACCCTTATCTTGAGAAAAAGCGCCACCATTAACAACAAATAAGGCACCTGCCAAGACAGTGCTTTTAACAATGTTTTTTATTAACTTATTGATCTTCATTACATCCCCCCAAAAGTAGGATATCGTTAAAAAAAAGACATTACTGTCTTAACAAATTTTAGCTAAATTTTATTGCATTTTGACGGCAGAAAAGAGCTAAATAGAGCTTTTTAAAAAATTACTGTAAAAAAGGTATTTGAGTAAAGATTTGCAGAACAGTCGCATTAATAATATCCACAAAAAATGCCCCTACAATTGGCACTAACAAGAAAGCCTTGTAAGATGGCCCATATCTATCAGTTACCGCCTGCATATTAGCCACCGCGGTAGGTGTGGCACCCATCCCGAAGCCACAATGCCCCGCTGCCAACACCACGGCATCATAATCTTTGCCCATAATTCGATACGTAATAAATATAGCGTAGAGAATCATCACCACTATTTGCACTGCTAAAATCGCTAGTACTGGTAAGGCTAAGTCCACTAACTCCCACAGTCTTAAAGAAAGCAAAGCCATCGCCAAAAATAATGAAAGTGAGGCGTTACCAAAAAGATCTATCGCACGATCGAACATGTCGAAACTAAAAACATGGGTCAATATATTACGAATAATGACCCCACCCATCAAAGCCCAAACAAAGGTTGGCAATTCAAAGACCGAGCCTCTGGCGACATTGGTCATCACATCTGCAAAAGCCAAACACGCAGCAAACAATGCTAAAGTTTCAATCGC
>JAAZFX010000214.1 GCA_012511555.1 Alcaligenaceae bacterium
CGCTGACTTTCATTTTGTGCAAGCACCCTATTACTCCTGTTTATATTTATAGATTTTGTTATTTTGACATAAAAAAGAGCGACACACTAAAACTAGTGATCGCTCTTTAAGTAGCCATGATCAACTGAATTGATCATACTCATTAGAAATTACTTTCTACGCTCTACCTGAGACACGTCACGTACTGCACCGCGGTCAGCTGAAGTAGCCAAAGCAGCATAAGCACGCAAAGCCTGTGAAACAAAACGATCACGATTCAGCGGCTTCCATGCATCGGCACCGCGCTCTTCCATACGCTGACGACGTTGTGCCAACTCCTCATCGCTAATCGCTAAATTGATACGACGATTTGGAATATCGATTTCAATCTTGTCACCATCCTCAACTAAGGCAATATTACCGCCCTCAGCCGCCTCAGGTGAGGCATGACCAATCACTAAACCAGAAGAACCACCGGAGAATCGACCGTCAGTCAAAAGAGCGGCCTTGGCACCTAAACCCTTGGACTTCAAGTATGAGGTTGGGTAAAGCATCTCTTGCATACCCGGACCACCCTTGGGTCCCTCGTAGCGAATAATGACCACATCGC
Source organism: Alcaligenaceae bacterium (assembly GCA_012511555.1). GTDB lineage: Bacteria > Pseudomonadota > Gammaproteobacteria > Burkholderiales > Burkholderiaceae_B > Oligella. The sequence continues at coordinate 590 of JAAZFX010000214.1, forward strand.
CTTCTTTGACCTGATCGCCTAAAATGCCCTCAGTCGCAGTATCTTGGCTCTCATAAATTACAGCTTTACCCGTAAAGGTTAAAATACTCTCATCGACACCGGCCGTTTTAACGATACAACCATTAGGTGCTAAATTACCATATAGAACTGCTAAACCACCATCTTGCGAATAGGCGTGCTCCTTATCACGGATACAGCCATCGACACGATCAGTATCTAATTCTTTGTAGTATTTATCCTGACTAAAAGCCTTGGTCGTACGCACACCGCCAATAGCAGAGCGATAAAACTTCTCAGTACCTTCAGCTTGCCCATCAGACATCACATCCCAGCGATTTAATACATCAGCCAAATCTTTACCGGCGATATGATTAACTGAAGTGTCTAATAAGCCGGCACGATTTAATTCAGCCAAAATACCAACTACGCCTCCTGCTCGGTGCACATCTTGGATGTGGTATTCGGCAGTAGCCGGCGCTACCTTACAAAGACATGGGGTATGACGTGAAATTCGGTCAATATCCTGCATGGTGAAATCAACCCCGGCTTCTTGGGCTGCCGCTAAAATATGCAATACAGTATTGGTTGAACCACCCATGGCCACATCTAAAGTCATTGCATTTTCAAAGGCTGCTTTAGTAGCAATGGCGCGAGGCAAAGCGGACTCATCGTCTCCTTCATAATAACGCTTGGTTAGTTCCATCACCTTGCGACCCGCTTCGAGGAATAACTCCTTGCGCTGAGCATGAGTCGCCACAATGGTACCGTTGCCGGGCAGGGCAAGACCCAAGGCCTCATTTAAACAGTTCATTGAGTTAGCGGTAAACATACCGGAACACGAACCACAGGTAGGACAGGCATTTTGCTCAATTAACTCCGTTTCCTCATCGGAAACAGTTGGATCACCCGCCTTGATCATCGCGTCTACCAGGTCAAGCTTAATAACCTTTTCGCCGCTATTAGTCTCAGAAGGCATCACACCGGCTTCCATTGGACCACCGGAAACAAACACGGTTGGGATGTTGAGACGCAAAGAGGCCATCAACATACCCGGTGTGATTTTGTCACAGTTGGAAATACAAACCATCGCATCGACACAGTGTGCATTAATCATGTACTCCACAGAATCGGCAATGAGTTCGCGTGACGGCAACGAATACAACATACCGTCATGACCCATAGCGATACCATCATCAACGGCAATCGTATTGAACTCCTTGGCGATACCGCCAGCAGCTTCAATCTCACGAGCCACCATTTGACCCAAATCTTTTAAATGAACGTGCCCCGGCACAAACTCCACGAATGAGTTGACAACTGCAATAATCGGCTTGCCGAAATCTTTATCCTGAATACCGGTAGCACGCCATAAGGCTCGTGCTCCAGCCATATTACGCCCATGCGTAGAAGTTTTAGAACGATAAGCAGGCATGCTTAAATCCTTATTAAAAATTAGTTATCACGCTCAATAGCAAAACGCGCTAATTGAAGTAATGACTGTTTATAAATAGAGTCAGGGAAAGCCTCTAAGGCATCGATAGCAAGTTCGGATTCCTTTTCTGCGATTTGACGGGTGTACTGTAAAGCATCAGTCGACTTAATTGCCTCAGCTACCGCTTTAAAATCTGCATCACCGGTCTCGATCGCATTGCGGATTAACTCAGCTTGTTCCGCTGTACCCTGGTTCATCAC
>JAAZFX010000031.1 GCA_012511555.1 Alcaligenaceae bacterium
GTTGTCACTATGAAATTTATTGATCACTGCGTTCTTACGCTCTAGTGAATAACGGCCCATAAATAGTATCCTTACCGCTCTCTTGATTTAAATTTAGAGGGTGACAACTATCCTGACATAGAGAGGAGGGGTAAGTGTTTGCTGTTAGTAAGGCAGTGGGTGGAGCAAGGGTGGCTTTGGTTTTGTAGTGCCCCTCAGCATTTAAGCAGGCGAGAGTGGGAGTATTAGCAATTAGCTTATGGAAAGCCGCCTTGGGGCTAGGTTTGCTGATACTCGTATCGTTAAAAAATCATGTATTCGTTTAGCGACCGGTTTATCAAATTTTGATAATTCTTTTTCCGCAAAATGGATATCTTCGAGTTGCTCTAAGTGCTTAAGAATCGCTTCTCTTAGGTAAAGAGATTTAGTGCGAACTGTTTTCTTTGCTAAATCATTTAATCGGTCAGTTATCTCGTTGGGTAATCTGACTGACAATATAGCTACTCCTTGAGGTTTATTTTTAAGTGTTCAAATAAGAAACATCAACGCTTTCCTAAGACAAAATTAAAAAATCAGCGAACAATCTAAGCAGCTAATTGCTGTTGAGACGAAGATCGATGTGGACAATGTATTTCAAGGCGAAGAATGATTTAATTAGTTTATGATTGAAATTTTTCGCCTTAGCCTGCTAACAGTGTATGATTCATTAAGGATTTAGCTTAATTGTAAATTAGATTTGGTGCTACAAATGGTTCTGCGTCCGAGAAGTAATATAAGTGTTCCCACGATTAAGTATGAAGACTGTCCTGCTAAAACTTACCAGGACAGTGAGGGCTTTTTTAGATTAGGACGGAGTGTATATAACCATTGTCTGATCGTTGGTGAGGTAGCTAAAGAGCTTATTCGCCGTTCTGCAGTTGCTCACTTGTTTCCTCAGGGCTCGGCTTTCACAGCAGCTACCCATGATATCGGCAAGGTTAGCCCTACTTTCTATAATAAGCTCTATTCGGCGTGCGCTCTTACTCTGCTTCCAGGTGCTAATCCAGCCATGGAGAAAAACTGGGGTGGGCATGCTGGCGTCAGTCAATTAACTGCTAAAGAGCTAGGGGCTCCTAATTATATTCCTGAAATTCTTGGACAGCACCATGGTTTTTTGCCTAATGTTTCAGGAAGACGAGCGATTGATGGGCAGTTTGGTGGAGAACCTTGGCAACGAGAGCGGGAAGATCTCGTATTGGCATTAAATCAAGCTTTGAATGAGGGTTGGCCAGAGGTTGAGCATTTTGCTACCGCCAGACTTTTAGCTGGATTAACTTGTGTAGCAGATTGGATAGGCTCAAGCCAGTATTTTGATAACCCTAATGTCAAGTGGCAACCCCTTATCAAACAAGCTTTAGATGATGCAGGCTTTGTACAACCTGAATATAGGCAGGGGCTTAGTTTTACAGATGTCTTCGGTTTTAATCCGCGGGAAGCACAACGTCTTTTGTATGAGCAAGTAAAAGACGCTGGAGTTTATGTGCTTGAAGCCCCTATGGGGTTGGGTAAGACCGAAGCAGCCCTTTATGCGGCGTATCAGGTGTTAGCTCAGGGCAAAGCCAGCGGCATTTATTTTGCTCTTCCAACACAACTTACTTCGAACAAGATGTTTGAGCGGTTTAATATTTACCTGGAACAGATTTTAGATCCAAATTGCCAACATCGTTCTTTATTACTACATGCTAATGCTTGGTTGTTTGAAACAGAAATGGGTGAGGAAGGACGACCAGGTGGTGCATGGTTTAATCAAGCTAAACGAGGTCTATTAGCCCCATTTGCCGTGGGAACTATAGATCAGGCATTGATGGCAGCTATGAATGTAAAACATGGTTTTGTTCGTGCGTATGGCCTAGCAGGCAAGGTTGTTATTCTGGATGAGGTTCATACGTATGACGCATATACCAATGTCTTATTAAAAGCGCTAATTCGCTTGTTGCGCCAATTAGACTGCACCGTGATAATTTTAAGTGCCACGCTTAGTCAAGAGAGGCGTAGAGTGCTCATTGATTGTGAAGCACGCTCATCGAATTACCCTTTGATCACGGCTTTGCCCAAAGGCGACAGTTCTATCATTGAAATTCCTGTGGCTGTAACTCAGTCTCAACAGGTCGCTGTTGTTATACAAAATAATGACGAGATGGCTATAGAGGAAGCGTTATTACGAGCTGAGCAAGGGCAGCAAGTGTTATGGATAGAAAACACTGTGCGAGAGGCGCAAGAGCGATATTTATTAATTTCAGCACGAGCGCAAAGCATCGGAGTGGACTGTGGATTGCTTCACTCACGTTATCGTGTCAAGGATAGGCAAGCAATTGAAAAAAAATGGGTGGATTTATTTGGCAAGATTGGCAGTAAAAGCGGCTTGAGAAATCAAGAAGGACGGATACTGGTAGGCACTCAGGTGCTAGAGCAATCATTGGATATTGACGCTGATTTTCTTGTTACTCGTTTTGCACCTACTGATATGTTATTGCAGCGCTTTGGCCGTTTATGGCGCCACGCTGACACACAACGGGTGCATTCCACTCAATGTGAAGCTTGGTTGCTTTGTCCTCCGCTTGCACTAGCCATAGAGAACCCCAAATCTGTATTTGGCTCAACTGCCTATGTTTACGCCCCATATATATTATGTCGTAGTTTAGAAGTATGGCAGGATTTAGAGCAGGTGGTCTTACCAAATGATATTAGGCGATTGGTTGAGCAAACTTATGAAGCTCGTGAAGAGACGGATCATATGGCCGAGTGGCTACATGAACTTAAGGATGGGAGTCGAGATCGTTTAGGTCAAAACGCATTAGAGCAGTTAGCACAAATTGGGCTTGCTCAAGCAGGCAACACCATGCCTGAAAGTCGCGCTCAAACACGCTATAGTCAGGTTGATAATTTAGATGTGTTGTTATTGCGTGACATTGTATACAATAAAGATACAAAAGAGGGGGTTTTGACCTTACTTGATGGTGAAAAAGTTTATTTACCACTTAACCGTTCTGCCTTAAGTCGCAAGGATTGGAGAGAGCGCACAAAAATACTCATGCAAGAAATCGTGTCTGTGTCACCTAATAATGCACCAGCTCGGGTAAGTTATGAGCGATTAAAGGGACTTGGCTTACAACACTGTTTCTATTTAGGTGATCCATTTTGGCCTGACGAAGAAAGCTTATTTCGTTTAGCTTTGGTTGATGAGACAGAGCAGTTGCGAGGTTTAGATAACCAAAAGGTGCATGATAAATATGAAATAGAGTATCGAACTGATTTGGGTTATCGTGTGATTAAGTAATTAGTTGGAGAGGATGTGGAGAATCGTTTCAATTTAATTGATGAGCCGTGGATATCCATCGTAGATCATGGTCGAGTGAGTTTGTCCGATATTTTCAGCGAAAATAACTACCAATATTTAGGTGGAAATCCTGTACAGAAAACTGCGGTCTTTAAGTTGCTGCTGGCGATCGCGCAAGCGGCAGCAACACCCGAGGATGAGCAATCTTGGCGTACTTTAGGTCCCAAAGGCATGGCTCAGAAGTGCTTGACCTATTTGAATAAATGGCACGATCATTTTTATTTGTATGGTAAGCGGCCCTTTTTACAAATCCCTGAAGTACAACACGCTAAAACTCAGTCTATCGGGGCTTTTTTGCCTGAAGTGTCCACGGGCAACACGACGGTATTAACTCAATTTCAGATCGAAAAGAAATTCTCTGATGCAGACAAAGCAATAATCCTGTTGACGCAGATGGGTTTCGCACTTGGTGGCAAAAAAGTAGATAACAGTATGGTCTTATCGCCTAACTACAGTGGCAAATCAAGGTCAGGTAAGCCAGGCCCTTCAGTAGGACATATGGGTCTATTGCATCACTTTGTCATGGCGAACAGTTTACAAGATTCCATTTGGCTAAATCTTATGTCAACTCAGAATATTAGCTTAATAGGCATGTATAGAGCAGGAATTGGACAGGCACCATGGGAAAGGATGCCAACAGGCGAGGCGTGCGAAGTTTCAGAGCAACTTCAAAACTCATATATGGGTCGATTGATACCGCTTTGTCGTTTTTGCCTATTAACTGAAAATGATATGCACTACACCGAAGGCATAGCACATGATGGTTATAAGGAAGGTGTTTACGACCTGAGTGTGGCGATTGATAACTCGGGTAAAGAGCCTAGGGCACAATGGGCGGACCCAGAAAAAAGACCTTGGCGTGAGTTGACGAGCTTGTTGAGCTTTATTGAGCAGTCAGGGGCTAAAGGTTTCCAGAGTGGGCAAATTCGCTTTGGTTTAGATAGGGCGCGGGAGACACAGGACCTCTTCAGTATTTGGTCTGGTGGCCTAAGAGTAAGTAGTAATGCGGGTGAACAATATGTATCAGGAGCTGATGATAGTGTTGAGTCGCAAATTTGGTTGGTAAGCGAGGTTCTTGGTCAAACATGGTTTGAGCAGCTAAAGCAAGAAATGAATGAACTGGAGAGCTTAGCTAAGGTGCTTTATGGCAAGGTGTTAGGCTATTTTAAGGTCTTCACGGTTGATGGAAAAAATGAGGCGGCCATGGCCACGAATATGTTTTGGCAGCTGTGTGAGCATGAGTTCCAACAGCTTTTGAGCCATTGTGAGCCCACTGAGGAAGATAGCGCTCAGAGACAATTGTTAAGGCGCAAGTTTGCTCAATATCAGCATCAAACATATGATTTCTTTTGTCCAAACCAATCAGCAAGACAATTAGAAGCTTGGGCTAAAAACTGACCCAGTAACTATAAATATCTTAATCAGGGGGCATTATGAGTAGAGAGGATGAGTTTGTTGATTATATTATTAAACGCTGTCAGCAGGATAAAGGCTTTGCTGCGCGCTTACGACGAGCGGATAATTCTGCTACAGAATATCAAAGTTGGGAGATTCTAGGGCGTTGGGTTGATCTAGAAAATGCTTGGGAAAGACTTCCTTATGCTACGGTTGCTGCTGCCATCGCACGATCTAAAGTGGATCGTAACGGTACGCTTGGCTTAGGTCAGGGGTTAGCCAAGTGTTATTCCGATAAAAACACTGAAAGTGATAAAGGAGGGCCTGCAAATGCGCGTTTACGACGCCTTTTAGCATGTAACGACACGCAGGAGGTATGCCGTGTCATTCGGCCTTTACTAACCATGATTGGAGGGCGAGTGGATCAGCCATTAAACTATGGTCAGCTTTTGCGTGATTTACGTTATTTTAGCGAGAAAAGCAAAATTCGCTGGGCACAGGACTTTTATCGTAACCTCGATAAAGCAAGTTTGGGGGAAGTAGAATGAAGCTAATAGCCAGTGTATTGCACCTGGATAGAAAAGCAGTTCATGAGTTAAAAATTACTGAACCCTATGAGTTGCATAAGGTGGTGTATAGTCTGTTTTCTGATGAGCGTACTATAGAAGAGAAGCAAGGAAGTCATCCAAGTGGATTTCTATTTGCAGATTACGGGGGCGATTATCATAGCAAAAAGATTCTTATGCTCTCTAATCGTCAACCTCAGAAAAAAATACATGGCAAATACGGCGAAGTTTTGAGCAAAGAAATTCCTCCGGATTTTTTGCAGCATGACAGCTATCGCTTCAAGGTGATAGTTAACCCGACTAGGAGAGATAGCGCTAGTCGAAAATTGGTTCCAGTCAAAGGCCGTGATGTTATCGCAGAGTGGTTTGTTAGTCGTTCTCAAGCAAGTTGGGGGTTTGAAGTGGTGCAGTCGCAACTTCAAGTAGATAAAACGGATGTTTTGCAGTTTAAGGGTAAGTCACAGCGTCTAATTACTTTGGCTCAAGCCCATATCCAAGGAGTCCTTAAAGTAAAAGATCGGCAGCTTTTTATCAAGAGTTTTAGCCAGGGCATAGGCCGCGGTCGAGCTTTTGGTTGTGGGTTGTTGCAGATAGTTCCCATCGTTGAAAACCCATTTGATTGTTGAATACTCGTTTAACTAGTTTAAATCTACAAATGAATTGAAAAGGAAACAAAGATGACTAATCTATATTCTGGAACTCGTATCGAATACCATATTCTTCAGTCATTCCCTGTCACATGCCTAAATAGGGATGATGTTGGCGCTCCGAAAACTGCGATAGTGGGAGGAGGCACTCGCGCTCGAGTCAGCTCTCAAAGCTGGAAGCGTCAAGTGCGCATGAGCTTAGCAGATTTCGGTATTAAATTAGGTGTCCGCACGAAAAAAATCGCCGAGTTAATAGTTAATAAGTGCGAAGAGATGGGCGCAACAGCAGAGCAGGCTCAAAAAAGTGCAGAAAAAATAGCCAAGTTCCTCAGTGATGATACGTTATTGTTCGTTAGTGAAACAGAGGTTCAGGCCTTAACGAATTATGTATCTGAGCTTGGTTTTGATGCAGAGAAAATTAAAGACAAGGAGCTTGCAAAGGTTGCGAAGAAAGCCTTTGATCCTAAAATTGATGCGTTAGATATTGCTTTGTTTGGTCGCATGGTGGCTAAATCTGCCGATATGAATGTTGAGGCGGCGGCTTCTTTTTCTCATGCTATTTCGACTCATCGCGTCAGCAATGAAGTAGAGTTTTTTACCGCCTTAGATGATTTGTCTGGAGAAGAGCCAGGATCTGCTCACATGGGAAGTTTAGAGTTTAATTCGGCTACCTACTACCGTTATATTAGTTTGGATCTAGGGCAATTAGTCCAAACGTTGGGTGAGGATGCAGATTTGGCTACAGCCATTGAGGCATTTACCCAGGCGTTATTTGTAGCTGTACCAAGTGCCCGACAAACTACGCAATCAGGAGCTAGTCCATGGGAGTTCGCTCGAGTGTTAGTGCGAAAAGGGCAGCGATTGCAAGTGCCTTTTGAAACAGCTGTTAAAGCTGAAAGTGGCGGATTTCTGAAGCCAAGTGTTGATGCTTTAAAGGATTATCTCGATAAAAAAGAGAAAATGACAGGCAGCCTTTTCGGCAAACTCGGTAGTTATGACTGGGGTGAGGACGAGAATTATTCCATTGATCAGCTCATCTCGGATTTGCAAAGTCATGTTTGAGGTGCGTTATGAGCGAAGCTTATTTATTAATGTGGCTTGAGGCGCCCCTGCTATCGTGGGGGTATGACTCGCGCTTCGGTCGACGTGATAGTCTAGACTTTCCGACTAAGTCAGGTGTACTAGGTTTATTATGTTGTGCGCTTGGACAAGGTGGCGAGCAACGAGAGTGGCTTGCAAAATGGGCTGTTCGTAATATGATTGTAAAGGCTTACGTGCACCAGGACCGTAAAACAGGTAGAGCTAAGCCAAGATTGCCTATGATGCGAGATTTTCAAATGGTTGGAAGTGGCTACGATACTAATGATCCGTGTCAGAGCCTCCTGGTTCCTAGAAAAAGTGATGGGGGAAAAGCCGTCGGAGGTGGAACGAAAATGACCTATCGCTTTTATCTTCAGGATATGGCTTTTGCTGTTGCATTGCAAGGGCCTTTAGAAGAGTTAAAGGAGTTGGAGGCAGCGCTGCAAAACCCTGTATGGGACTTATACTTTGGGAGAAAAAATTGCGCACCTACTGAGATCATTGCGCAGGGCGTTTATCCCAGTTTAGAAGCCGCGCTGCAGTATGCTGACCATTTTGCAGGGGAGGAGAAAAAAACTACTCCACGTGTGGCTTCCTTTTGTGTGTTAGAAGGTGAGCAGGAGGGTGGTGAAGTAATAACACTTAATGATGTGCCATTGCAGTTTGGTCTTAATAAGCAATATCGCGATCGTCAAGTAACGATAATAAGATATGACTAAGCAAAATCAAACAGCAACTCGCTTACTGATCAAGGTTACCCGAGAAACGCTGCCTCAAATAAAAGACAAATACCCGTTTATTTATTTAGAGCGTGGGCGGCTGGAGATTGATGATAGTAGCATCAAGTGGGTTGATGCTGATGGTCAAATTATTCCTATTCCCATTGCAACAATTAATTGTCTTTTGCTTGGACCTGGTACAAGCGTTACTCACGAAGCTATAAAAATTGCAGCCTCATCAAATTGTTCTGTGTGTTGGGTGGGTGAAGATAGTCTTCTCTTCTATGCTGCTGGGTTTGTACCTACGGCAGACACTAGAAATTTGCGACACCAGGTAGAGTTAACTGCTAACCCAGAAAAATCATTAGAGGTTGCTCGCCGTATGTTTGCCAAACGATTCCCTAGTGCGCAGTTGCAGGGTAAAACCATACAACAGATGATGGGTATGGAAGGCCAGAGAGTGCGAGCACTTTACCGTGAAAAGGCTGAGCATTATCAGGTTGGCTGGAAGGGTAGGCAGTTTGTACCTAATAAGTTTGAGTTAAGTGATATCACTAATCAAATCATCACAGCATGTAATGCGGCATTATATGGAATCTTATGCTCAGCTGTACATAGCCTTGGTTATTCACCACACTTTGGTTTTATACATTCTGGTAGCCCGTTACCCTTTATTTATGACTTAGCAGATTTATATAAGGAACACTTGTGTATTGATCTAGCTTTTTCGCTAACCCTGGATATGGGTGGTCGATACAATAAAC
>JAAZFX010000252.1 GCA_012511555.1 Alcaligenaceae bacterium
TATTATATCAGGGTCTATGGCTACACCGAGGAACGAGCGCAAGAGCTTGACCAGCAGATAAAAGCTAGGACACCTGAACCGGCAGAGGTAGACTGGTTCGCATGATACAGCCTTACCAGATAGACAGAATATTTAAGCGGCTGACAGGTCTTTATCAAGAAATGGAAAACGACCTGATAGTTCAGATTGCAAAATACTTCAAGGGCGACGAGCCGACAGATATGTATAGATGGCAGCTGTCCAGGCTTGAACAGATGGGCGGCGTCAGGAAAGACGCAATCAAGATAATCAGCGAATACTCCGGCAAAGCACCAGAGGAAGTCACCAGAGCTTTCCGGCTGGTCAGCGTTACAGCTTTAGAAGATGATGAGAAAAGGTATCAAGCTTTAGCCAGGGCAGGACAAAACATACCGGTGCCGATTGGTGCAAGCCCGGCCTTGGAGCAGATACTAAGCGCAACCATACATAACGCCAAGAACGCATTGAACCTGACCAACACAACGGCCTTGCAAGCCAGCATGAGGTCATACACAGATATAGTCGACAGGGTGTATCTGGAAACAATGACCGGAGTTTCAAGTTATCAGACCGCAGTCCGCAGGGGCGTTATTGAGCTGGCGGACAAAGGCATTCAAACGGTGACATACGCAGGCGGCCGCAAGACGCATGTAGATGTAGCACTGCGCCGCAATATCTTGACATCTTCGGCCCAGATGGTCGGCGGTATGCAGATACAGCGAGCCAGGGAGTGGGGCAACAACCTGGTGGAAGTATCATCACACGCAGACGCCAGGCCGGAGCACGCCGAATGGCAGGGCATGATATACTCGTTAGAGGGCGGCACCGCTGACTACCCGAACCTGGCAGCAGCGACAGGCTATGGCACAGGCGAGGGGCTGATGGGCTGGAATTGCAGACATGTGTTTTATCCGTTCTTTGAGGGCTTGTCAGAACAGGTGCATACAAGCTATAATGAAGAAGAGGTCGAAAAGGCATACGAGGACAGCCAGACACAACGAGCCATGGAGCGGGATATTCGTAAGTGGACACGCAGAGAAATGGCAGCCGACGCCTTAGGCGATGAGGACACAGCAGCAGGCGCAAGGGCCAAGATAAAAGAAAAGCACGCTGAATATCAGGCGTTTTCTAAAAAGGCTGGCCGAACGCCACGCACAGGACGAGCAATCGTTCACAGCTGACGAGCTATAACCGGGATAAGTCGACGGACTATAAGCGGGGAACAGTTGACGGACTATAAGCGGGATATGCCGACGGGCTATAAGCGGGAGGTAACGATATGTTATTTATGCACCTTAACAATCCATATTTTAGCGAGGGTGAGGGCGGCTCAACCCTGACAGAGGAAGATGTCAGGCGAGAGGCGCAGAAGATTGCAGACGCTATCGTGGCCAAGAAACTGAAAGACATGCCGACCAAAGAGGAACTGGCAGCTTTCAAGGAATGGCAAGCGGAGCAGAACAAGCCTGAAAAGTCGCCAGAGCTAAAAGCTATGGAAGAACGGCTGGCCCAGATAGAACAAGAGGCAGCCGAAAACAAAGCCAAGGCCACCAAGTACGAGCGGGAACGGGCGGCACTGGCAGCAGGTGTTTCACAGGACTTTGTCGAGTTCGTTGCACATAAAGCAGGGAGCATGGTCGACGAAGAAAAAACCTTTGACAAGGCTCTTGCTGAATACCTAGAAGCAAACAAACAGTTTAAGGGGCAAATCAAGACAGGCAAAGAGATGGGCGACCCGCCGCCGCAATTGTCAGGTGTAGAGAAAGCTTTTCTCGCAAAGAACCCGGACATTAAAATATAATCAGGTGGCCTTTATGAGCCACCACAGGAGGCTTATAAATGGCACATACTAAACAAGATAGATTTTCTGCTTTAGTCCTGGCAAAGCTCCGCAATGAGCTAATGCTCAAGGACGGCATTGTTTTCAACAACGATTATGAGGGCGACCCGA
>JAAZFX010000215.1 GCA_012511555.1 Alcaligenaceae bacterium
ACACCCCAAGCTGGATTGGTGGCGATATCTGGACTGCTTTTGAAATCTCGTGGTTAGATGGCAAAGGCAAGCCCGTGGTGGCGATTGCCTCGTTTGAATTTCCACAGACTAATCGCTATTTAATTGAGTCCAAATCTTTTAAGCTTTATCTAAATTCTTTTAACCAAAGTAAATTTAATAGCGCTGAGGAAGTGGTCGCTTTATTTGAGCAAGACTTAAGCCAAGCCAGTGGTGGCACGGTTAAGGTTGATATTAAGTTAAGCCACGAATGGAATAACTGCCAACTTATCAATATCCCAGGTACTAGCGTGGATGAGCTAGAAGTTGAGATTGATTACTATGAGCCCAATGCCGCTCTTCTTCAGTTAAAAGACGAGGCTGGCGCAGCATCAGAGCAAGTCAATATTCTGTACTCTAATTTATTAAAGTCCAACTGCCCGGTGACCAATCAACCGGACTGGGGTACGGTCATTATTGCTTATAAAGGCAAGACTATCGATCCAGCGGCTTTTTTAAAATACATCGTGTCCTACCGCCAGCATAATGGCTTCCATGAGCTATGCGTTGAAGAAGTTTACTGCGATTTACTGACACAATGCGCCCCCGACGAGCTCTTTGTAATGGCCCGCTACACCCGCCGCGGTGGCTTGGACATTAACCCTTGGCGTGCGAGCAGCGAAGGTATTGTTGAAGCAGTTAAGGAGTTAGTAGCCCCCTTTAACCGATTAGCTAGACAGTGAGGATAGAAGTAACCCATGTTTTTCAAAAAGAAACGGCAAAAAGAAGATTACGAACCTCTTAATAACGACGAGTTCATGCATGAGATTGTCGTTCAAGTGATGAAAGAGCGTAAATGGCGCTCTTTGAACAGTATATTTCGTACCCTGATCCTTTTCTTAATGGTGATTGTCGGGACATATGCCATTTTTCAAAACTCGAGCAACAAAAAAATCACTGATACAGTCAGTAGCCCCTCACATATGGCACTGATTAAAATCAACGGTGCCATTAGCAGCGACAAAACTGTGAATGCCGATGATATCTACGAGCTATTAGAAAAAGCCTTTAAAAGCGATTCGGCCAAAGCTGTCCTGCTGAGCATCAACTCACCAGGTGGGAGTCCTGTGCAAGCTGGTCGTATTTACGATGATATACTGCACTTTAAAGCACGCTATGACAAGCCTGTCTATGCCTATATTGATGACATTGGTGCGTCAGCCGGCTATTACATCGCTGCGGCAGCCGATGAAATCTACGCTAACCGCGCCAGTATCGTTGGCTCCATTGGCGTTATCAGCAGTTCTTTCGGTCTTGTCGATACCATTGACAAATTAGGCATCGAAAGACGCGTATTCAAATCCGGGGAAAATAAAAATTTCCTTGATCCTTTTAGTCCACTTCAAGAAGAGCAAGCAGCCTTTTGGCAAGCTCAGCTAGAGATCACTCACCAACAATTCATCGACCGTGTGACTGAATCTCGTGGTAAACGCCTAAACACTGAGGTAGAAGGCTTATTTTCAGGTCTGCTCTGGAATGGTGAAGAAGCTAAACGCATCGGTTTAATCGATGATCTAAGCTCCCCTCAGCAACTGGCCGGTGACATTAAAATCATCGAGTATCGCAAGAGAGGTAGTTTTCTCGATAGCCTGGATAAAAAGCTCCCTTTCTCATTTAGTTCAAGTGAGATTGTGAGGGAGGTAATAACTGAACTGAACTCTCAACAAGTGGAGCTAAGATAGCAACACCCATAGTTAGACAGAGCTTGTATTCCTGACAATTGCCCCTATATAAACGGGACTCAATTACGTTACTCAACAACTTTGTTAGGAGTACACATGTCAACAATCACTCAATCCCGTCAAATCGAGCAAGTCTACCGTGGCCAAGAAACAAGCGATGGCGCCGGCGTTAAACTCACTCGCTTATTAAGCAATAATCTACAGCGGCGCCTTGACCCATTCCTAATGCTGGATTGCTTTGGCAGCGACAATCCTGATGACTATATTGCCGGCTTCCCAAACCACCCTCACCGTGGCTTTGAAACCGTGACTTATATGATCGAGGGGCGTATGCTTCACCGTGATAGTAGCGGCAACGAAGGCCTCTTAGAAAATGGTGGCGTACAGTGGATGACTGCCGGTAGTGGCCTGATTCACTCGGAAATTCCTCAACAGGAAGAAGGCGTGATGCGTGGTTTTCAGCTTTGGTTAAACCTCGCTGCCAAAGACAAAATGACCAAGCCTTGGTACAAAGACTACCAAAGCCCTGATTTACCAAAATACACTACCAATGAGGGTATTGCGGTAACTGTGATCGCTGGTAGTAGCAACGGTGTTGAGGGTGCGGTTCAACGTGACAATACAGAGCCACTCTATCTTGATGTACACGTCCCGGCCGGCAAGTCTTTTACAACGGCCATTCCTGCGAGTCACAATGCCTTTATCGTAGTTTACGAGGGCAAATTAACGGTTAATGGTGCAACGGTTGAGGCAACTCAATTAGCACTTTTAACCAATGCCCCTGAAGCTGATGGTATCGCTCTAACTGCCACTGAAGACTGCCGTGTGATTATCGTTGCCGGCAAACCATTAAATGAGCCCATTGTTCAACACGGTCCCTTTGTGATGAACTCTAGAGAGGAAATTATGGAAGCCTTTAATGATTTTCAAGCGGGTAAATTTGCTTAAGATAAAATAAGATAAGCTAAAAGCCAACACAGCCAATAAACTGCCTCATTTGTACTCAAACAAGTGGGGCGTTTTTTTAATCAAAAATAGGTGGTCAAATAGGTGGTCAAATAGAAAAAGGCCTGTTAACACAACGTCAGCAGGCCGTTTTATCGCTATTGGAAAGTGACCCAACCATCAGCAGACAAGCAATAGTAGCCTCTCTAGGCATTAATGCCTCAGCAGTACAAAAACACCTTGCCAAACTAAAAGAGCTTGGCATCATTGAGCGTGTTGGTGGTACTCGCGGTTATTGGCAGGTAAATCTTTAAAACCAAGGTAGTAATAAATTCGCCCCATTTGTATATAAATTAAATGGGGCGAATTAAAAAACAAAGCTTAACTACCTACTATTAAGGCAATAAACCCATTCTCCGCTTTTCAAAGAAGTCATTAGTTTCTTTAACTACCACACCAGTTAACAGGAATAGACCAATAACGTTAGGTAAAGCCATTAAGCCGTTAAAGATATCGGCAAATGCCCATACTAGATCTAAATGGATTACTGCACCGATCAACACAGATGCGGTGTAAATAACACGATAAGGCCAAGTTACACCGTCACCAAAAGCATAAGTAGCACACTTCTCACCATAATAACTCCAACCCAAAATAGTTGAGTAGGCAAAGAAAATCAAGCCTAAGGCAACAATATCGGCTCCTGCACCCGGCAATAAAGCGTCAAAAGTGAAGGTTGTCAGTGCTGCACCGGTTAGACCACCGGAATCGACAATTTCTAAACCCATTACCAAGACAACACCAGTAATAGTACACACAATGATGGTATCGATAAACGTACCGGTCATGGATACAAAGGCTTGACGCGCGGGGTGATCAGTTTTGGCTGCAGCAGCGGCAATAGGTGCTGAACCCATACCAGCCTCATTAGAGAAAACACCACGCGCCACACCGTAACGAATAATTGCACCAATTAAACCGCCGGCAACCGCCTCATTACCCCATGCCAAGGTAAAAATCTTGGCAAAAGCTGGACCAACCAACTCAATATTTGCCGCCATAATCCATAGACCACCGGCAACATAAATGACAGCCATAAACGGCACAATCACAGACGATGCGCGAGAAATACTTTTAATGCCACCCAATAATACAAAGGCAGTGAAAATAGTTAGCGTGATACCTGTCACCCATACACCCACTCCGTAGCTCTGTTCAACCGCACTCGCTACGGAGTTTGACTGTACAGAACTACCGATACCGAAGGATGCCAGCGTGCCTAATACGGCAAAAATCATGGCTAACCACTTCATATTGAGACCACGCTCAATATAGTACATCGGGCCACCTGACATCTCGCCTTTGGAGTTAACAACACGGTACTTAACAGCTAAAATCGCTTCTGCATACTTGGTTGCCATACCAAAAACTGCCGTTATCCACATCCAAAACACTGCACCCGGACCACCAAGCACGACAGCAGTTGCCACCCCAGCAATATTACCGGTACCGATAGTCGCTGAGAGAGCGGTCATCAAAGCACCAAACTGTGAAATATCACCGTCACAATTCTGACCATTAACAGATTGTGGATGTTTTTTAAAAATCTGCTTTAAAGCAAATGGCAAATATCTGAACTGCAGAAAACCCAATCTAAATGTTAACCAAATACCGCAACCGACAATCAGGATCAACGTAATGGGCCCCCAAACTATTCCACTTAGCTGATTTAATAAGGCATTTAAACTATCCATAAAGCTCTCTTCTTAGGTATAAACATAGTTTCTAATATTACCTAAAAATTCATTCTTAATTTAAAGTTTTTTATTCGGATGATCCCTAGTATGATCTGAATGTCACAAAGCCATACAAATAAAATCTTACTCGGTTGCCTCTTTGGCTAAAAGAGCAATCAAATCCTGAGCCGGCATTTCTCTGATTTTGGCTAAACCAGTGCCTGACCAATAAGCGCCGTAACCCTCATCCCCTTGCTTAAGTGCGGCATCATTTAACTGCTTATTGACATCATATAAAGCCGGGTAAATCGGTCGCTTTAATCCCTTTTCCTGAATTAAATGAGTACCTAAATCGCTCAGCTTAGTTCTAAGACCACGCGCTGGACGTCCGGAAATATCGGCACTTACAACAGTTTCAGAGTTTCCTTTAGCGTGCTCTCGTAACTGCCCTCTATAAGTTTCTGATGTCGAACTTTCTGGACAAAGCACAAAAGCCGTGCCTAGTTGCACCGCCTCCGCACCATGCTCCAGCATCACGCGAATTTCCTGACCGTCCATCACACCACCTGCCGCAATCACTGGTGTAACACAGTGCTGCTTAATTTGCTTAAGCAATTCTAGAGTCCCAATTTTCGGATCATGCTCAGCATTAAAAATACCCCGATGACCACCGGCCTCATAACCTTGAGCAACGATATAATCCACACCCGCTGACTCTAACTGCTGGGCTTCATCAACATCACAAGCACTGGCAAAAATCACAATTCCTGCATCTTTTAGTTTTTGTAAGACCGATGCTGAAGGCAAGCCAAAGTGAAAACTGACAATTTGCGGTCGCTTTTCTAAAAGCACGGCAACGCGCTCATCCTCGGTTAATAGACTCTGATAGGTGACATTAAGAGAAGTTGGTGCTTGCGTTTCGAAACCTTCAAATAAGGGAGCTAATTCCTTTAACCATTTAGTATTGGCTATCGAAT
Organism: Alcaligenaceae bacterium; assembly: GCA_012511555.1. Taxonomy (GTDB): domain Bacteria; phylum Pseudomonadota; class Gammaproteobacteria; order Burkholderiales; family Burkholderiaceae_B; genus Oligella. The sequence goes on from JAAZFX010000215.1 coordinate 5,398, forward strand.
CAAGCTCTTCTTCTTGATGCGAGAAGAAATTAATATTGATTAAAGGTGCTTTTTCAGTACCGCTTAAGACCATGAACTCGCTAATGCTTTTATCTAGCGCAGCAGCATTCATCGCGCCACACCCCATTGAAGGTAAAGCACCGGCCTTTAGAACCTCTGCGGCTAAACGTGTATTAGATACGCCCACCATTGGTGCCTGAATAATCGGATACTCTAACGCAAATCGCTCACAGAATTTTGTCTTTAACATAACAGCACACTCCATTCAATTATCAATTTTAAGCAAATACCCCTTACACTCTAACAAAGAAGTTGAAAACTTCCCCTAAAGACTTACAAATTTTAGAGATTCTTTGCAAATTAATAATAGCCAAGCAAGCAGCAATACTTTAAAGTGAAAGTTCATGTCTTATGAACAAAGGAGAAAAACCATGCTTCATTATGCTGTAGTATTCTTGGTTATCGCATTAATTGCCGCTGTATTAGGTTTTGGTGGTATTGCTGGGACCGCTGCCGGTATTGCAAAAATACTGTTCTTTATCTTCTTAATAATCGCTGTGCTATCATTTATTTTCGGGCGACGGTCTTAGCTAATTAATAATAAAGACAAAGATCAGACAATCAAAAACCCCATAAAGCTATCAAACACTTTATGGGGTTTTTCTATCTTAAAAAAACAACTTATAGACTAGTTAATCAGGCCACATAAATTGCGGCCACCGCCCCCACCTAAGGGCGCAGGGTCATCGCTGTAGTTATCACCACCCACGTGAATCATCAATGCCAAGCCTTTAAGCTCATTGATGTCAGTAATGCGAGGAGCAACTACCGGATAGTTAATACCACCCTCAGCATCGACATAAAGAGCTGGCAAGTCACCCTTGTGACCATCAGACCAAGGGCCCTTGTGAGCACCGCTTGAGTCCGGATCCCAGTGACCACCTGCGGCACCGGCAGGTGTAATTTTGCCATTAGCCTCAGTAGCATCGCAAGAACCTACCGCATGGACGTGGAAACCTCGAATACCCGGCTCCTCCAGACCCTTAATATCCGGTGTAAACTTAGCACCGAATTCTGTCTGTGTAATAGTCACTGTGCCCGCAGACTCTCCCGGTCCCTGCTCAGTAGCAAATTTCATATCTACAACAATATCATCAGCAGCGTAGGCTGAGGTCATAAAAGCGGCTAATACAGCACTCATAAGAACTTTTTTCATATACAAATCACCTATATAAATAAATTATAAATATCAACTTGCTGACCACTCATCTACGTGGCTGACGCACTCTCGTAGCAAATGCCAAGCGCAAGTGCATGACAAAATCTTAACATGGAGCCATCAATTCTTTAGCTAATAACTCATTCTCATTTGCAACTATAAGTAAGCTCAACAAAGCTCAATCAGTATTTACACTAGCCAAGAACCTTTTTCTAAAACGTCAGTCCTAAACTGTGTTAAATATACACTCAGTCAGGATCAGGTATTTTATTTTTTAGAATAGCGTTAGCAACCCCATGAATGCAACAATCACTCTCTATCATAGTGTCAGTGCTCGCTCCTTCCGCGCCTTATGGACGCTTGAAGAGTTGAACGTAAACTATCATCTAATTATGTTGGATTTTCCGCCGCGCGCTCATCACAAAGAGTTTTTTGAGATAAATCCACTAGGCACAGTGCCCGCTCTGATGACCGACGGTGGCCTAATGACTGAATCAGCCGCTATATGCCAATACCTCGCTAGTAAAAAGCCAGACTCTGCACTGACTATTTCTGAAAAAGAAGCCGATTATCCTCAGTACCTTAATTTTTTACATTATGGTGAGGCCACACTGACCTTTCCACAAACACTCGTTTTGCGCTACCGGTATTTTGAAACACCAGAAAGGCAACTGCCTAGTGTGGCGGAGGATTATAGCCAGTGGTTTATCAGTCGAAGCAAACTACTCGATCGGGCCCTGCAGGACAAGGATAGTATGTATCTATGCGGCGATCGCTTTACCATTGCCGATATTTCAGTGGCTTATGCGCTGATGCTCGCCGAGTATGTTGGGCTACTGGATCAATGCTCAGAGCGCGTTCAAGCGTATTGGCAACGCCTAAAGCAGCGCCCCGCTTATATGAAAGCGCTAAAAAAAGAACAAGAAGCAGCCGCTGCCCAAGGCGTATCAACACAGCCAGCACCTGGCTTCCGCCCTTTTCAAGCTAAAAATAACGATTAAATTAAGGACATACTAATAACAATGCGCACTGAAAACTTTAAAATTAAAGCAAAACAAAATAATCCCGACGCTCCGATTGGCATCATGGCCGCTTTAGAACAAGAAATTGCTGTTATTTTACAAAATATGGGTGATAGCGTTAGCGTCCACATCATTGCCGGTCGACGCTACTACCAAGGCCAACTCGATGGTCAAAATTATATCGTTGTATTATCGAGAGTCGGTAAAGTCGCCGCAGCTTCCACAGTAACTACTCTAATCAACAAATTCGATGTCCGTTCTGTCGTTTTTGCCGGTCTTGCCGGTGGGGTGCACCCGGATGCATTAATAGGCGATATTGTGATTGGCAGTTCAATTTACCAATATGATTTGGATGCCAGCCCACTTTTCCCCAAATTCAGTGTGCCCTTATTAAACAAAACGTTTTTTGATAGTGACGACGATCTAAGTAATACCATTAGACAGTCTTGTACCGACTACTTAGACAATGATTTTGATGCGGCCTTTGACTCTGAGCAAAAGCAACGTTTTTTCCAACGTTCAAAACCGCAGTTCCACGTAGGTCTTATTGGTAGCGGTGACATCTTTGTCAACGCCCTAGAGAAGCAAAACCAAATTGCTGAACAAATGCCCAGCACAATGTGTGTAGAGATGGAAGGAGCAGCCGTCGCTCAGGTCTGCTACGAGTACGAAGTTCCTTTTGCGATCTTCAGGATTATCAGTGACCGTGCAGACTCTAAAGCAAGTATGGATTTTAATGAGTTTTTAAGTGAAGTCGCGCCTAATTACGCTTCCCCAATACTTAAAAGGCTCATACGACTCCTCTCCCTGGAAACTCAAACAGCTTGATCCAGGCCAGCTTGCCAAAAATCAATTTCCAAGCGAGTAGCATCACGAAAAATATCCACCAGTTCTTTGAAGCGCTCATCATCAACACGAGCTAAGGCCTGATTTAACCAATCACTCTCAGCCCTAGCCGCTTCTTGAAACTCATCACTCAGGTACATTTGCATCCATAGCAGATAGGGATTAGATTCAGCCATCACGGTAAAATCTTGGGCCTCTAGCCATTTAGCGATTTCTGCATAACCAATTAAACACGGTACTAAGGCCACATGTAAATCAAGTAAATTACCTTGGTTGCCAGCATCTAAAACATAACGCGTATAGGCCATAGTCGCACGCCCTTCAGGGAGAACTTCTAATTCCGCTTCAGTAATACCCCACTTAGCGCAATACTCGATGTGCAGTTCAAACTCCACATCCACAATGGCCATTAAACTGGCATAACTCTGACGCAACTCACGCATATTACGACTTTTATAAACCGCCAGTCCCCAAGCACGGGCAAAATGTACAAGGAACAAATAGTCTTGTTTCAAATAATGCTTAAACGCATCGCCAGTCAATGTCCCTGCACCTAATTGCTGAACAAAATCGTGTTGAATATAGTTTTTCCACTCCTTAGCACTACTCTGCTTTAAACGCTCTAAAGGTGTTAGATTTGAATTAGTCATTTATGCTCCAAAGGTGTACTTAGATCATCATCTTAAATTACCGAGTGGCGCACTAAGGCCTCAAGTTAAAGCAACACCACTACCTGCACTTGAGTATAGCAGCTTCAACAAACCTCACCCTGAAAGTTATCTAAGCCAAAACTTCATACTTAAGCTTTATGCAAGTAAATGGCAATTTTGTTAATATAAGCAAGAGACACATAAAGGAGACGGTTAGACATGAGAAGAATTTATACCGCTGAAGAAATGAGGCGCGCTGAACAATGCGCCGTTGATAGAGGAGCAAGTTTTGAACAACTCATGGAAAATGCCGGTCAAGGCGTCGCCAACAATTTATTAAAGCGCGTCGCTGATGGCAAATTAGAAAAGCCACAATCTGTACTGATTATTTGTGGCAAGGGCAATAACGCCGGTGATGGTCTAGTCATCGCCCGTGTCCTCGCCGAGCATGACATCAAGGTCAACTTGCTGTTTGTCCTTGGTCGTGACTTATCTGAGTTAGCCCAACTTAACTTAGAGCGTTTAGCATCATTTGATATTGATATTATTGATGACGCCGAGGAGGCCCTAAATGACAAGCAGTTTGACTGGGTTATCGATGCAGTCTTTGGAACAGGTTATGACGGTGAATTACCAGCTCATATCTCCTGTACCATGGCTTTGGCTAATCAGACCAAAGCCTGTCGCATCGCGTTAGATATACCGACGGGATTAAACTGTGATAGCGGTGACATCGACGAGCATACCTTTAACGCCGATCTTAGCTATACCTTTGCCGCGTTTAAACCGGCCCATTTTATGGTTAATGGTAAAAACAAAAGTGGCGAGATTGTGCTTGTTGATATTGGTATTTAAAAAACTCCCGATGGATGAAATTTTCGGGAGTCTGGACTGAGTAATAACTGGTAGATTTTTGCTTAGTTCTGAACTTCTTTTTTAATACTGTCTTGACGACCTTCCATTTCACGGCGCAGCTTGCGACGACGTTCAGCCGCAGAAAAACGACACACTTCAACATCATCACTAGGCTCTAAACGTGGTACCGGCAATGGACGACCATGGTCATCGACCGCCACCATGGTAAAGAAGCAACTATTAACATGGCGCTGCTGACGGGTGCGAATATTTTCAGCCAAAACGCGAATACCCACTTCCATTGATGAATTACCCGTGTAGTTAACAGAAGCCAAGAAAGTAACCAACTCACCCACGTGAATAGGTTGCCTAAAAATCACCTGATCCACCGACAAAGTCACCACATACTGCCCTGCAAACCTGCTCGCACAGGCATAAGCCACTTGGTCAAGCAACTTCAAAATCGTGCCACCGTGCACATTACCGGAGAAGTTAGCCATGTCCGGCGTCATTAAAACCGACATGGAGAGTTTGTGTTTGGGTAAATCAGTCATTGGACAACCTTAAAAAATTTGATAGGTAGAGGCTATTGATTGGTAGATTTTAATATGGGTGGGTTATTAAAGCAAACTTCACCGAACTAAAGCACTTTAACTAAAAGTACGATTAAATTGTGAAAAAACAATTAATTTCTCTTTGTTTTTTCAGGATTACATGCAAGATTAAATAATAATCATTCCTATTAACTGTGAGGACCTTCGTTTCTAATGTAAAATTCGCCTTGCCAATTAAATTTAATTAATTACAGGATGCTCAAAAATGAGTTTAAACGATTTTCTAAATGTTACCTTCAAAGGATTAAAGCCAAGTTACTACTTTAGGCATTTATTTTTTGCAGCTGTATTTGCAATTTTTATGATTGTTGTTAGCTGGGAGGTTCAAACTACATCTTTTAGGATCTGGATAGTTATTAATGCGCTACTTTATCCATATGCTCGGTTAGTTTATGAAACAGTTATGGGGTTTCTAATGGGTGAGACGGTTTATTATCTCCCAATCATAATTTTATTTATGTGGCGATTCTTTATTTTCCTTGTTGTTTTTATGTTCAGTATCTTTATAGCGCCTATTGGATTATTAATTCTCTATTTTTACCATCGAAAAAATATCAATGCATAAAGTGCATAAACTAACTCCAAGTAGGCACAAATAAGCTTACTTACTAACTTAAGACCTCAAGTCTAATGATTTGAGGTCTTATACGTTCATTGCGTTGATTTTATACCTTAGGCCAAGCCCTCATAAATACAATCTGCAGTGCTATAGTTAACTAAAACAAATTTAGCTAAATTAGGACAAGCAGCATGGCAAATACAAACAATACACAAAACCCAAGAAAAGTTGAAGAAAATGCCCTGCTTCAAAGGGCTTTTCAACCATAACTATTTAGCTGTAAACCATTAAACGCAGCAACCCCCTCCACACGCATACAAAACCCACGCCTACGATCTAAATTCCCAATAGGCTATCGGCTTAAGCTAATATATTCACAGTTTAAAATTATTACGATGTCAAGAAGAGAAGCTATTAACACTCCTCCTCCCGACTCAAATCGTAGGATATTCTAGGAAAAAAACACACAATGACAGCTTCACAACAACGTGCCGCTCTACAGCGTCAAATATGGGCTATTGCCAATGACGTACGTGGCTCCGTAGACGGGTGGGATTTCAAACAATACGTATTAGGCACTCTCTTCTATCGCTTTGTTAGTGAAAACTTCATTAACTATATCGAAGCGGGTGATGAGAGCATCAATTACGCCAAACTCCCTGATAATGTCATCACACCTGAAATCAAAGACGATGCGATTAAAACCAAAGGCTATTTCATCTACCCTAGCCAGCTATTTTCTAATGTTGCAGCTACTGCCAATACCAATGAAAATTTAAACACCGATTTAGCTACTATCTTTTCCGCTATTGAAAACTCTGCCAATGGTTATCCATCAGAGCGCGACATTAAAGGCTTGTTTGCCGATTTTGATACTACTAGTAACCGACTAGGTAATACTGTAGCCGATAAAAACAAGCGCCTAAGTGATGTCTTAAAAGGTGTCGCCGGATTAAATTTTGGTAATTTTGAGGATAACCAGATCGACTTATTTGGTGACGCTTATGAGTTTTTAATATCCAACTACGCAGCCAATGCCGGTAAATCCGGTGGCGAATTCTTTACGCCTCAAAGTGTTTCTAAACTAATCGCACAACTAGCGATGCACAATCAGAGCAGTATTAATAAAATATATGACCCTGCGTGTGGTTCAGGCTCACTATTACTACAAGCAAAAAAGCACCCAAATCCGCACATTATCGAAGATGGTTTTTTTGGTCAAGAAAGCAATCACACGACCTATAACCTGGCACGCATGAATATGTTCTTGCATAACATCAACTACGACAAGTTCAACATTCAGCTGGGCGATACCTTATTAAATCCACAATTTGGTGATGACAGACCCTTTGATGCCATTGTTTCCAACCCTCCATACTCGGTGAAATGGATAGGTTCCGATGATCCAACGCTAATTAATGATGAGCGCTTTGCGCCTGCTGGTGTATTGGCACCTAAGTCAAAAGCCGACTTTGCCTTTGTACTACATGCCCTGAATTACCTTTCCAGTAAAGGGCGTGCTGCGATTGTTTGCTTTCCGGGTATTTTCTACCGCGGCGGTGCGGAGCAGAAAATTCGTAAATACCTAGTAGATAACAACTATGTTGAAACGGTGATTTCACTAGCACCTAATTTGTTTTTCGGCACCTCAATTGCCGTTAATATCCTGGTACTTTCCAAGCACAAAGCTGACACCACTACCCAGTTTATTGACGCAAGCGAACTCTTTAAAAAAGAAACTAATAACAACATACTAACCGACGAGCATATTGAAAAGATCGTGGCAGTTTTCGATAGCAAAGAAAACAAAGACCACATTGCAAAATCAGTACCTTTTGATGACATCGCTGCAAATGACTACAACCTGTCCGTCAGTAGCTATGTGGAAGCTAAAGACACTCGTGAAGTTATTGATATCGTTGAGCTCAATGCCGAGATAAAAACGACTGTCGCTAAAATTGATAAATTGCGAGTAGAGATTGATGCGATTGTCGCTGAAATTGAAGGCGAGGAGTAAATATGAGTAAAAACAAAAAAATGCAGGTACAGGGCAGTGAAATAACGTTTCTTCAGATTGACCAACAAGATTATATTTCGCTAACTGATATCGCAAAGCATAAGACTGATGATAGTAGTGCAACCATAGGCAACTGGATGCGTAACCGCAACACCATTGAGTTTCTGGGTGTTTGGGAAACATTATACAATCCGGATTTTAAACCCCTCGAATTCGAGGGGTTTAAAAGGCAGGCAGGACTAAATCCCTTTACCTTATCACCACAAAAATGGGTAAATACTACTCAAGCGATAGGCTTTGTAGTCAAAGCGGGCCGCTATGGAGGTACCTATGCACACAAAGATATTGCTGACTGAAGATAAAGATATCAAGAAACTAGTAGAGGGAAAGTCATGAGCAATGTGAGTTTTATGGAAAAGTTGCTGAACGGGGTTAAGGTAGAGTGGAGTGAGGTTGGTGATGTGGTTCACCTTAAACGTGGGAAAAGACTAGTCAGAAATCAACTGGAAGCACAAGGGGAGTTTGCCGTTTATCAGAACAGCATGACTCCTTTAGGTTACTACCACGAATCAAATGTACCAGCTGATTCTATATTTATTATTACAGCAGGAGCCGCTGGGGAAATTGGTTATAGTTCTGATAATTTCTGGGCTGCAGATGATGTTTATTTCGCTTCAGAAGTAAACAACCTTAAAAGTAAATATTTATACTATTTTCTTTTGACACAGAAGCATAAGATTTTGTCACAGGTGCGTAGAGCAAGTATTCCTCGATTGTCGAAAATAGCAATCGAGAGACTACTGATTCCTATCCCTTGCCCCGACAACCCAGAAAAATCACTTGAAATTCAAGCTGAAATCGTTCGCATTTTGGACGCATTTACAGCGCTTACAGCCGAGCTTACAGCCGAGCTTACAGCCGAGCGTATCATGAGGCAAAAACAATACAACTATTATCGTGATGAGTTGTTGACTTTTAACGACAATGAGGTTGAGTGGAAAGCTCTCGGAGAAATCACCGAGTACTCCAAAAGCCGCGTCAGCTTTAAACAGCTAGATGAGACAAATTTCGTAGGTGTTGATAACTTATTACAAAACAAAGCAGGGAAATCAAACTCAAATCATGTACCTACTGTGGGTAATTTTACCGAGTATTCTAATGGCGACATTTTAATCGGAAATATTAGACCTTATCTAAAAAAAATATGGTACGCAGATCGGACTGGTGGTACTAATGGAGATGTACTTGTAATTCATCCTACTATTCAGAATCTTAATACTCGATATCTATATCAAGTTCTAGCTGATGACAAATTTTTTAGCTATAACATGCAGCATGCTAAAGGAGCAAAAATGCCTCGCGGTGATAAAGCTAGAATAATGGATTACCAAATACCAATCCCATCATTAGAAAAACAAGCCCGTATAGTCTCCATCCTCGACAAATTTGACGCCTTAACCAACTCTATCACCGAAGGCCTACCCCGAGAAATAGAGTTACGTCAAAAGCAATACGAATATTACCGAGATTTACTGTTTGATTTTCCTAAAGAGCTTTCTCATGTCTAAATTAAGTCCTCAAGACCAAACAACCGAATTTTTTCTCTACACCGCTCCAAACGGCGATATCAAAGTAGAAGTATTGCTAAACAATGAGACTATTTGGTTAACCCAGAAACGCATGGCAGAATTATTCGGTGTTGGTGTTCCAGCGATTTCAAAACATCTAAAAAACATTTTTGAAAGTGGTGAGTTACAAGAAGAAGTGGTTGTTTCCATTTTGGAAACAACCACTAAACACGGTGCCCTTTCTGGGCTTACGCAATCTAAACAGGTGAAGTACTACAACCTAGACGCTGTTATTTCAGTCGGTTATCGGGTGAATTCAGCACAAGCGACACAATTCCGTATCTGGGCAACAGCTCTTATCAAAGAATACATCATCAAGGGCTTTACCATGGATGATGAACGCTTAAAAAATGGACGGTATTTCGGCAAAGATTATTTCCGTGAATTGCTGGAGCGGGTTCGTTCTATCCGTGCCAGTGAGCGACGGATTTATCAACAGATTACTGACATCTTTGCCGAGTGCAGCATTGATTACGACCCAACATCAGAAACGACTCGCTTATTTTATGCGCATGTACAGGACAAATTCCATTATGCCATTACCGGTCATACGGCAGCAGAACTCATTTCCATGAAAGTCGATGCCAGTAAACCCTTAATGGGCATGCAAACTTATAAACATGCGCCGGGCGGACGAGTATTAAAATCAGATACGACCATCGCAAAAAACTATTTGAACGAAAGTGAAATTAAAAAGCTGGAGCGTACCGTATCTGCTTTTTTTGACTACATTGAAGGCGTGATTGAAAGGCGTAACACATTTAATATGGAGAGCTTTGCTGAAAGCGTCAACAAATTCCTTGCCTTTAACGAGTATGAAATTCTTGAGGGCTATGGCAAAGTCAGAAGCCAAGACGCCAAGAAGAAAGCCCATGCAGAATACGAAGAATACAACAAACAGCAAAAGATAGAATCCGATTTTGACCGTGAAGTAAAAAAACTACTGCAAAGTAAGGCAGACAAAAATGACTGAACACCTGAAAACCATCGCCGAATCCAATAACTTCATCGTCCTAGAAAAATACACTAAGGACTGGCAAGCTACTGATTACTACCAAACAGAAGACCAATTAGAGCGTGAGTTTATTCAGGATTTAGTCAATCAGGGTTATGAGTACCTGGACGACATCAATCACCCTGAGGCCTTGTTGGCAAATGTACGAATTCAGCTACAAGCCCTAAATGACGTACAGTTTAGCGAAGGCGAATGGCTGCGATTTATCGAAACCTACTTGGACACGCCTAGCGATAGTATTACCGACAAAAGCCGTAAAATCCATGATGACTATATCAATGATTTTGTCTTTGATAATGGTCGTATTCAAAATATCTATTTAGTCGATAAAAAGAACATTGCCCGCAATAAAGTTCAAGTCATTAAACAATTCGAGCAAAGCGGCTCCCATGCCAATCGTTACGATGTCACTATTTTGGTCAATGGTCTGCCATTGGTACAGGTTGAACTCAAAAAGCGTGGCGTGGCCATTCGTGAAGCCTTTAATCAGGTTCACCGCTACAGTAAAGAGAGTTTTAATAGCGCACACTCGCTCTATAAATACCTACAGCTCTTTGTAATTTCCAACGGCACCGACACACGCTATTTTGCCAATACCACCAAACGCGATAAAAATAGCTTCGATTTCACCATGAACTGGGCTAAAGCCGATAACAGCTTAATTAAAGACTTAAAGGACTTTACCGCCACTTTTTTCCAGAAAAACACCCTCCTCAACGTACTGCTGCATTATTCCATCTTTGATGTGAACGACACGCTTCTCGTTATGCGTCCTTATCAGATCGCCGCCACTGAGCGCATTCTCTGGAAAATCAACAGCGCCCATGAAGCGAAGAACTGGAGTAAAACCCTAGGTGGTGGTTTTATTTGGCACACCACAGGCTCAGGCAAAACGCTCACCAGCTTCAAAGCCGCTCGCTTAGCCACTGAGCTGGAGTTTATTGATAAGGTCTTTTTTGTCGTGGATCGTAAAGACTTAGACTACCAGACCATGAAAGAATACCAGCGCTTCTCACCTGATAGTGTGAATGGCTCTGATAACACTGCAGGACTAAAGCGCAATATCGATAAAGATGATAATAAAATCATTGTTACTACCATCCAGAAACTCAATAACCTGATGAAAGGTGACAGCGATCTACAAATCTACAACAAGCACGTCGTTTTCATTTTTGATGAATGTCATCGCAGTCAGTTTGGTGAGGCACAGAAAAACCTTAAAAAGAAATTCAAAAAGTACTACCAATTTGGTTTTACCGGCACCCCCATATTCGTAAAAAATGCACTAACTGCGGAGACAACTGAGAGCGTCTTTGGCCGTCAACTTCACTCCTACGTCATTACGGATGCCATTCGTGATGAAAAGGTACTAAAGTTCAAAGTCGATTACAACAATGTGCGGGCACGCTTTAAGGACATCGAAACTGAACAAGATGAAAAGAAACTCAGTGCAGCTGAAAATAAACTCGCCTTATTGCACCCAGAACGCATTAAGGAAATCTCTCAGTACGTTCTCAACAACTACCGACAAAAAACTCACCGCCTGCAATCAAACGCTAAAGGCTTTAATGCCATGTTTGCTGTGAGCAGTGTCGATGCTGCAAAACTCTATTATGAAACCCTCAATAAGCTGCAAGCACACAGTGATAAGCCCTTAAAGATAGCTACTATTTTTTCCTTTGCTGCTAACGAAGAACAAGAAGCTATTGGGGACATTGTTGATGAAAGCTTTGATGTATCAGCGATGAATAGTAGTGGCAAAGAGTTTTTAAGTGCCGCCATAAATGACTATAACGCTTATTTTAAAACCACCTTCAGCGTGGATGGCGATGGTTTTCAGAACTACTACCGAGACTTGGCCAAGCGCGTCAAAGCAAAAGAGATTGATTTACTTATTGTCGTAGGGATGTTTTTAACTGGCTTTGATGCGCCAATGCTCAATACACTCTTTGTCGATAAAAACCTGCGTTACCATGGTTTGATACAGGCTTTTTCACGTACCAACCGCATTTATGATGCCACTAAAACCTTTGGTAATATCGTCACCTTCCGTGACTTAGAGCAAGCCACCATCGATGCAATTACCTTGTTTGGTGATAAAAATACCAGCAACGTAGTGCTGGAAAAAAGCTATCAAGAATACATGGAAGGCTTCACCGACTTGGTCACGGGCGAAGCCCGACGAGGCTTTAAGGAAGTGGTTGCTGAGCTTGAAGAACGCTTCCCTAATCCTGACGATATTTATTTAGAAAAAGACAAAAAGGACTTCGTTAAGCTATTTGGTGAATATCTAAAATTAGAAAATATCCTCCAAAACTACGATGAGTTTGCCAGTCTAAAAGCGATGCAAGGGGTCGATCTAAACGACCCCCAGGCCGTTGAAGCTTTTAAAGCAACACACTACCTAAGTGATGAAGACTTTGAGCAACTACAAGCCACACAAATACCCTCTGAGCGTAAGGTTCAAGACTACCGCTCTACCTATAACGATATCCGTGACTGGTTGCGTAGACAGCGAGAGGCAGAAGGGATTGCAGCAATAACCCTTGACTGGGATGATGTGGTCTTTGAAGTTGATCTGCTGAAATCACAAGAAATTAATTTAGATTATATTCTTGAACTGATTTTTGAGAACAACAAAAAGGTCAGAAATAAAGTCGCTTTAGTTGAAGACATACGCCGCGTGATTCGTTCTAACCTGGGTGTCCGTGCCAAAGAAAGTCTAGTGGTTGATTTTATCAATCAAACGGACTTGGATAAAATCGCTGCCAAGACGAGCATTATCGAAGCATTCTATGCCTTCGCCCAAGCAGAGCAACAACGAGAAGTAGAAGAGCTTATTGATAGCGAAAGCCTAAATGCAGAGGCAGCAAAACGCTATATCACCACCTCATTAAAACGTGAATACGCGAGCGAAAACGGCACCGAACTTAATGCCATCCTGCCAAGGATGAGCCCGCTAAACCCGCAGTATTTAAGCAAGAAACAAAGCGTATTTGAAAAAATCTCTGCCTTTGTGGAGAAGTTTAAGGGCGTCGGTGGAAGTATATTAGGTAAATCAGACTAGAAGCTATTACACAGCAGACTTCACAATTCGACCTTTTTATTTCAAGGCAGTAGCATCAGCTTAAACTGGCATTTTGACTACTCCTTACGCTCTGCTTAAGCATAAATAAAAAAATCCCGTTACCTAATGTCCTTGGTAGCGGGATAAATTAGTAAGGCGCGTCAGAGTGTAAGGAGAAACCACCCTAACGCGCCTTTTTCTTATTAGTTGTTATTACAAATTATTCTGTAACTAAGCTTCGCGTTACGATCGCAAAATTGCGATCAACACATCAAGCAATTTTTGTAAGGTTTCTTCGCTCATCCTGTTCTCCTTAAACGATTTAACTTAAAAACTATTCACTGCTTACCCCCTAACTACACGACAAGTCGGGGGCTAATCCCTTTAGAAATAGTTGATGGCATCAAAATCCAAGTCATTCTTGGCATGTTCAAGGCTTTCTTTTGGCTTTGA
>JAAZFX010000032.1 GCA_012511555.1 Alcaligenaceae bacterium
CAAAAGTAATACCATTCATCTGTAGCTCACCGACCTACTCCGTTATTTCAGTCGGTGAGTTTACATAAATTTTTGAAGCTGCTCAGTGTTATATTAAATATGATTGATATACATGCCTAGCAGCTTTTTATATTAAGGAGAAAGCCATGAGCGTTACACAGCAATTTAAACGAGAAGCTTTGTTGTTTCTCAAACTCTTTTTGCTAACGACTTTAGCCATTTTCTCTTTTTACGGTTCAACAGCCAAAGCAGAAACCGTCACTTTTAATTTATTTGACCAACATGGCCCGGTAACTCAAGAGAGTTATCCCGGCAAATACTTGTTACTTGCTATTGGCTACACCTCTTGTCCTGATATTTGCCCAACTACCTTATATGAATACGGCTATGCCTTAAAACGCATGGAACATGCTGATAAGTTACAGGCAATATTCCTAACCATTGACCCGGTTAATGATGAAATTAACCGCCTCAATGCCTACACCCAATATTTTGATGAGCGCATCGTAGGCCTTAGCGGCGAAATGAATGACATTGAGGACATTGCCAAGCAACTCGGCGCCACTTTCGGTTATAGACTGAACGGCAAACGCATTGATAACCCTGAACCGGGCTTAGGTTACGAGGTTTATCACAGCGCCATGATTTATTTGATTACGCCTGAGCGCGAATTACTTGATGTATTTGATTACCAAATCGGTGGTGATGATTTAGTAAAGGTTTTAGACGAACATTTAGGCAAGGCAGCAGTAACTCCAGAAACTGACGCTGCCCATATTAAAGATACAGCCACGACAGTAGCACTAGCAGATGAGACAAAGCAAATGAGCTGCGCTTTACCGGACGGCTTTAGCGAAGCAAAGACTCAAGCTCACTTGACTGATTTAAATCTCAATGTCGAAGCCAAGCCGGGCGCCCAACTGATTAATTTATGGGCTTTATGGTGCGCCCCGTGTCGCAAGGAACTACCTATTCTTGAAGAATGGGCCGCTACCCAACAGCAACTTGATGTAGTAACAATCAATGTAGGTGACAGCATAGAAAAAATTGACCAACTATTTACCGAACAAGGCTTTAGCCATTTACCCAAGCACCAAACAGAAGGCTTTGATTTACTGCGTCAGCTGGGTGGCCTAGGATTACCCTTTAATGCACTATTTGTCGACGGCGAAATCGCAGGCATTAAAAGCGGCATTATCACTGAAACCAATTCATTAGATCAATATGCTCAATGCATACAATCACAACTACAGTTATAAAGGAAAAACCATGAAATACTCTCTATTAGCTAGTAGCCTTTTAGCACTTAGCCTAAGCAGTGGCCTAGCGCAAGCTGCTGACACCAGCACTACGACTACCGTAACTGATTGTGTTATTCAAGAGGTCTTACCTGGCCGTACAATGACCGGTGCTTTTGTCACCTTTAACCACCAAGGTGAGGCAGTAGAAATCATCGAGAGTATGATCCCAACCGTATCTGAACAAATCGAATTACACCAAATGGACATGGTTGATAATGTCATGACCATGGGCCCACTACAAAACACGACGCTCGAAGCAGGTCAACGCTTTTTCCGTAAGGGCGGTGATCATGTCATGGTCATGAATATCCCTGAAGACAAGGTCCCTCAAATTGGCGAAACTCACACCATGACCTTTAAATTCAGCAACGGCACAACAGCCAGTTGTGAAGCCTTGGTCAAATCTTTGGATGATGTGATGAAGGAGCATGCAGCCAGTAAAATGGCGCACTAAGTAAAGAAAAATCATGTCCTCAACAGGAGAGAAACTCATGGATCGTCGATTATTTATTCAATGGCTAGCTAGCCTCGGAGTCACTCTAGGGGCTGGTGGCATTCCAGGTAACGCTGCTGCACAACTACTCAAACCGGGTTCAGCTGAATTAACCCAGTTAGGCGTCGGCGATTCTCTCTATCACCCTACACGGTACTTATTTATTGCTGATTCAGACTCCTATTTCATCACCGTTTATGATATTAATACGGCCGAACAATTAGCCTTATTAAATTTTGGTATACGCCCGCGCACCGTAGAAATAGCACGCGATGACTCAATGATGGTGATCGGAGATTACGAGGTATCACGTTTGATTCTTTATGAATTAGAAAGTCGTACGCGTAAAGACATTGACCTTCCCTCTCCGCTGTATCAAGCATTTTTCGTACCACAGTCAAAGCTCTTGGCAATTGCCTTACGCGACCAAGTTGGTATGGTAAATTACGAAACAGGCGAGGTTCACATCTATCCACAACGTTTCGACTCAGAACGTCGTAACACTCATCTTTATGCCTACTACAATCTGCTCTTTAGCTCCTATAGCCAAAACTACTGGATTCTTGATGAAGATAAACCACAGATCTATCGTCACTCCCACTTAGAACCTCACGATGCGCCATGGGAAACGATTGACCTTTCAGCCCATATCCCCTCCGGTTCAGGCTTAGATGACGGTATTGCCAGCCCTGAGGACTTCATGGTTGCCCTGACCACAAAAGACGGTTCACGCGGCTTAATTTATTTCCCTGAAGATGGCAGAGTTCTATCGACCGGCCCTATGCATACTTCCGGCTCCACCTATAGGCCTCAAGTCGTACCCTATATTGACTTCTACTCACGGCGGGTTCTTTTTTCCGACTCCTCCGCTCACGTGGTTATGTTTGATTTAGAAAAAAGCGATGAGCCGGAACATTACTACTTACACGACAAATACCATAAAAACTTCTCGCCACGATTATTCCGTAGTGGTTGGTTAGAAAGTACCTGGATTTTGGGCGGTGATAAAGGGCTCATACTTCAATCATATGAAGACCCAGAAGATTCAACCTATGTACAGTCTCCCTGGGCTGTCGTGGATATGTGGGTAACTGGCGATAGCAAAACACTTTTTTATACCTTGGACGAAGGTTTACCTATGGTTTACCGTCACGATATTCGTACTCGCGAAGCGCTAGAGCCGATCCGTATTCGAGGCGTTGTGATGGGTGGTGCATTACGCATGGGGACCAATAACAGCATTTGTTATTAATCATTATTTTTCAGTAATCATTAATCATTAGCCCCAATTAAGCCGTTACCAAGCATATTAGTAACGGCTTTTTTACCTCTACAAAGCATATAATGATACTCATTATCACTATAATTATGATAAAATATATTTTAAATGCATGTTTATAAATTAATCATTTAAGAGGTTTCTCATGGATCGTCGTCGCTTTCTTCAATATACGGGGGCAGCTGCACTCAGCACCCAAATCCCTTTGATATGGGCCAATACCCCCTCTCCTCTGACAGTTTACGGTCCAGGCGCCTTGCCTACCATCCTTTTAGGAGTCGCAGCCCAGCATCAAACACAAGGACAGTCCAAGGTTCAACAAGCTTTTAATGTACAAACATGGCGCTCTCCGGACATGTTAAGAGCGGGTTTAGCTAATGGCAGTATTCAAGCAAGTATCGTGCCAAGTTATGTGGGAGTTAATCTCGCCAATAGGGGTATGGATGTCAAACTGGTCAATATCATGACGTGGGGCTTGGTTGATATTGTCGGAGCTGCAGGTAGTATTAAAAGCCTTAAAGACTTGGAAGGCCGCTCTGTAGCCGTTCCTTTACGCAATGATATGCCGGATTTGGTCTTACAGGTTTTATGTAAACTGCAGGGTGTGGACTTCAAAAAAATCAATATTAACTATACCCCTACCCCAGCAGAAGCCATGACTTATTGGCTCAACGATCGCGTTGAATTTGCCGTTCTCAACGAACCATTAACCTCAATCGCCTTGATGCGAGCCCGAAGTAAAGGCGTTGAACGTGTACTTAATCTGACAGATCTATGGCGTGAAATGCATGATAATAAATCACAAGGTCTACCTCAAGCGGGACTTCTGGTGACGAGTGCCTTTTATGAGCAAAACGCCCAATTTTTGAAGCAGTTGCAAGAGGAGTTACAGACATCGCTAGCATGGACCTTGGAAAATCCTGCGGCAGCAGCGCGTATTGGCAGCAAGATTTTAGATGTGCCTGCTCCGGCAATTCAAGCTTCTATTCCGCATGCTCATTTGACCGCGACGGCAGCTGCCGATATTCGAGAGGATTTAGAGCTCTTTTTCAGTGCCCTCTATGATATGAACCCGAGAATTCTTGGTGATGCTATGCCCAAAGACAACTTTATTTTAGCGTTGTAGTCATGTTACTGTCTGCCGGTCGTCCAATTCGCCAATCCCGTCGAGTCCAACTATTTTCCTATTGTTGGGGCGTCTGGACTGCTTTGGCAGTCATTGCCGTAGTCTGTGCCTTTTGGCATTGGGGCTCATTAATACTTGGCGACATTGTTTTACCGGGACCGGTGACAGTCTTTAAGCTAAGCATTGAGCTATTACGCAACTATGAAGCAGCAGAAATACCTCACACACTCTTTAGAGCAAGTATAGCGATTAGTGCTGCTGTGGCAACTGGCGTAGCCTTGGGATTATTGACAGGACTCTCTAAAACCATGGCGCTGTTCTGTCGACCGATTATCAGCATCTTACTGGGGACGCCCCCTATTATTTGGGTCGTATTAGCCATTTTCTGGTTCAGTACAGGTGACAGCAGTACAATTTTTACTACCTATATTGCCGTTACCCCACTCATGTTCGCCTCCGCTTTGCAGGGCATGCTGTCTATTGATCGCAATCTTGAAGAGGTCATGAGTGTTTATAAGGTCAGTTATGCCCGAAGAATCCATCACCTCTACTGGCCACACCTATTAAATCAACTACTACCGGCCTTTAATATCGCCTTTGCCTCCGGTTTAAAAATCGCCATTATGGCCGAATTACTTGGTGCGTCAGACGGTATTGGTGCACAAATCGGTCTGGCGCGCACGATGCTGGAAACCGATGTGGTCATGGCCTATATTGTGATTTTGTTGTTGATTATTTACTTGGTAGAGTATTTGTTTATCGAACCCCTAAAAATTATTTTCTTACCGTGGGTGCAGCGTCGTGGCTAGTTTACAGTTACAAAACATCGAAAAAAGTCTCATGGGTGAAACTATCGTTGAGGACTTCAACCTGGAATTAGCAGCAGGTCAAGTAATCTGCTTATACGGCCCTTCGGGCTGTGGCAAAACGACTATCTTACGATTAATTGCCGGTTTAATTGCACCCAATCGCGGTCAGATCAGCAATAGCTTTCAACGCTTACGCTACTTATTTCAAGAGCATCGCCTTTTACCATGGCGTAGCCTTTGGGACAATATTTTACTGACCCATCCACAGCCCACTGCGGCAACGACTCAAGAACAGGCTCGCTTGCTTTTGACTAAACTGCACCTGCAGCCTGAGGACTATGAGAAGTATCCCGATGAACTCTCGGGCGGTATGCGGCAACGCGCTGCTTTAGTCAGGGCACTACTCTGCGAACCAGACTTATTGCTAATGGATGAGCCATTTAGCGCCCTGGATTATGAACTAAAACTACAGCTCTATGCCTGGCTTCAAAGCTATATTGTCAATGGCATGAGTGTCGTGATGGTCACCCATGACCGCTTTGAGGCGCTGCAATTAGCTGACAAAATTTATATTCTGCCGCAGAAGCCTGCACGCAATCACAAGCTGATTGAACTGGATCGCCC
>JAAZFX010000033.1 GCA_012511555.1 Alcaligenaceae bacterium
GGTGATCTATCTCCTGAGGTCAGGACCGATGTCACTAACTACTTACGCTACACTTTTTATGGCTTGGCACCTGCCTTAATTTTCCGCGTAGTGTACTCAGTATGTACTGCCAGTCAACGGGCAAGTACAGTGATGTATTTAAGCATAGCAAGCCTCCCCCTAAAGCTTTTTATTAACTGGCTACTGGTTTTCGGTAACCTCGGCTTTTCAAGCATGGGCAGTGATGGTGCTGGAATTTCAACGGCCTTCGTGTCCTGGTTTCAACTTATCGCGGGCTTGATGATTTTATATACTGACCCTTTTTATAAACGTTACAAATTACGCATTTCACGCCCCAAGTTAAATCGTATCGCAGAAATTTTACGTCTTGGTATACCGATGGGCGCCTCCTACCTGGTGGAGATTTGCTCTTTTACTTTTATCACGTTGTTTGTGGCCAGAGAAGGTGCACACGTATCAGGCGGTCACCAGATTTTATCGAATCTAATTTCCTTTACCTACATGATCCCTATGTCTATCGGCATTGCCACGGCAGCTATTGCCGCTCGTGCCTTAGGTGCCAGAGACTGGCAAACTGCACATCGCAGCATCATGGCAGGCTTTGCTCTGGGCCTAGCGAGTGCGGTTATTACCATTACCGTGGTACTTTTAAGCAAGCAGCAGATTATCGGCCTCTATACCAAGGATTTGCAAGTCAGTATTATTGCTGGTGGTCTCTTGACTTTCTTTCCGATTATTCACTTTTGGGACTCCCTACAATGCCTGAACACCTATGTTTTACGCGCTCATAAAATTGCTACTGTGCCTTTTATCTTGCAAACAATTTGTTTATTAGGTATTGGCATTGGTGTTGGCTATTATTTCGGTTTTGGCCCGGGCAGTGGCGCTTTAGAATCTATCACTCATGCACTTATCCCTAATTCAACCACCGGCCTTGCTAGCTTATGGTTGATGAATGCAGTAAGCTTAATGGTTTGTTCCCTCGTTTTACATAGTTGGTATTGGCATGTCTACAAAAAAAGTAAAGTTTAGTATCCCCTTGTGGCTCCTGATAATGGCGGTATTAGCCATTGTCGGCCCTGCCACAATTGACATGTACTTATCCACTTTCCCGATTATTGCTGAGGATTTCCAAGTACCTCTGCCGCGCGTAGAGTTAACTGTGTCGGCCTTTTTATTTGGCCTGTCTTTTTCACAATTAGTTGTCGGTCCAATCACCGATAGATACGGCCGCAAAGGCCCTCTGTTGCTTGGTGCCGTGTTATATTTGGCAGCCAGCTTAATTTGTGCTTATGCCCCAAGTTTTAATTTTTTAATGTTGGGCCGTATATTACAAGCATTTGGTGCAGCTTACTTTATGACCATTTCCAGAGCGGTTATTCGCGACCATTACAGCACTCAAGAAGCCGCTAATGCAATGACCGTCTTAATGCTCTTAACCGGATTAGCGCCCGTGGTAGCACCAATTATTGGGGCTTTTCTGGCAGAATTTACCGGCTGGCGTGGCTTGTTTTTAATACTGGCCGTTTACGGCTTAGTGTCTTTTGTACTCGTGGCATTTTTCTTTAAAGAATCACTAGCAATAGATAATCGCCTACCGATTAGCCCACAAAGTATCGTCAGTAATTACATTGGTTTATTATTTGATCGCAGCTTTATTGGCTTTGCGATGGCTGGCGGTTTTAGTATGGGCGCGATGTTTGCCTTTATATCTTCCTCTTCAACCGTTTTGATGGAAACTTACGGCTTGGGTCCTCAAGGATTTGGAGGCAGCTTTGCAGTAATCGCTTTTGGACTGATGATCGGTTCGCAACTATGTGGCTTTTTATTGCGTCGTGGAGCGCCTGCGATTAGACTCTATCGCTTAGCCGCTTACTGGAGCGTAGCCATATTAGCAATCGGTGTCATACTCTCGCTTGCTGGCACGATGAATTTAATTGTTTTTATGTCAATTATGTTTGCCTTTACCATTGGCCTGGGTTTAATTAACCCCACTGCCCCCGTCTTGGCCTTAAATAGACAAGGTCACCGCCTAGGAATGGCCTCTGCACTGGCTGGTGCAACACTCTTTATCTTTGGCACATTGTCCAGCGCTATTGTCAGCCATTGGCACACAGGCACTGAACTGCCCTTATTAGTCACCATGCTTTTATTTCTTTGTATTGCCTTGTTCTTTGGCCGTGTAGTGGCTAAACTGCATTAAGCCAAGCTGTTGTTGAAAAGCAGCGCTTAGCAGCCGAACGAAGGACTTTTGATACTAATGGCACCTTAAGTGATTGATTTATCCTGAAATTCAGGTTATTATCATCGATTACCCACGACTCATCATGTGGGTATCCAAGAAGGCCGGCTTGGGCCAACAACCAAGTCTTTAAATCAACGATGTAATTAACGAGGTATATCATGGCTAAAGTCTGCCAAGTAACCGGTAAGCGCCCAATGACCGGTAATAAAGTTTCACATGCGCAAAACAAGACAAAGCGTCGCTTCCTGCCTAATCTACAATCTCGTCGTTTCTGGGTTGAGAGTGAAAACCGTTGGGTTCGCCTACGTGTTTCGACCAACGCTTTACGTACGATTGACAAAAAAGGTATTGATGCCGTTTTAGCCGAAATGCGTGCTAATGGCCAGAGCGTTTAATCGCCGGTCCTGCATCTTTTTTTAGCATTTTTAAATTTATAGGAATAAATCATGGCTAAGGGTATTCGCGAGAAAATCAAATTAGAGTCAACTGCCGGTACTGGTCACTTCTACACAACCACTAAAAACAAGCGTAACACGCCTGACAAGATGGTTTTCAAAAAGTACGATCCAGTTGTTCGCAAGCACGTTGAGTACAAAGAA
>JAAZFX010000216.1 GCA_012511555.1 Alcaligenaceae bacterium
AGAGCGTTTGAAAATGTACTAAAGATATTAAAATTTAGAAAGTAGATTATTTCCAACGTGTCACAACTAAAAAAAGAAAGCATTAACGGCCTGACTCAAGCCTTTATTGATAAGGGTGAAGGTCAGGTCGTATTATTGGTTCATGGATCACTTTGCGACTATCGTTATTGGCGCTGGCAAGAGACCTCTCTTGCGGCAAAGTGCCGTCTCATCATTCCCAGCCTAAGGCATTATTGGCCAATTACTGAACCCGAATCTGAGGGCTTTAGTGCTGAGCAACATGCTACTGATTTACTGTCATTACTAAAGCACTTAGGCATTGAAAAGGCACACATTTTAGGTCATTCAAGAGGAGCGGCTGTCGCCGTCCGTATGGCTCAACAAGCACCAGAGCAAATTGCCTCTCTGATACTTGCCGATCCCGGTTTACGCAGTCAAGATGAGCTTGAAGCAAGTATTTATGCAAAGGCTTATGCCCTCACCATGATTGTCTCCGGCGCTGTAGATGATGGTTTGGAAATCTTTATTGACTCTGTCAGCGGCAAAGGCACTTGGCAACAGATGGTACCGTGGTTTAAGCGTATGGTGCGTGACAATGCAGAGACCTTAATTCTGCAACAAGATGAACCGCCGGTATTGTTTCATGCAGATGAACTAGCACCACTGGGTCAGTTTAAAATTAGCCTCATTGGTGGCGGTCAAAGCCCCGAGCCATTTCCTCATATTATCGAGGAGCTATCCAAGTTATGGCCTGAGGCTGCTGTGCATATACTGGACAAAGCAACACACGGTATGAATCTCGGCATGCCGCAGGCTTTCAATCAAATCGTACTCGACCATATCGGAGCTTAAAGTTTCTTTAGATAACAAGCTCCGACACTGTATGATCAAAACTGATTAACTTTCAAATGATAGAGAATTAATTGCTTTAACCAGGCACTCTGTACTAGCTACCTGCTCGCCCTCAAACTTAAACTGCAAAGTCACTGTATCACCGACTTTAACAGCCTCTTCTGATGCTGCGGTTAGCATCACATGATTGGCCTTTGGTTCAAAACTAGCGCTTTCACCTGCTTCAAGCACCACCTTGTCAACCATGCCCATCTTACTTACGCCGTCGACTACGGTAGTTTCATGTAACATCATATCAATGAAATTATCGGCACGCACACCGATTAAGGCAATGGGTTCATTACCGGTATTTTTTAGATCAAAATAAGCTGCAGAAGGACGACCACCCGGCACTAAGCGGACCCAACAACGTGAAAACTCAACCGCACTTAACTGCTCTTCATGGCCTGTAAACTCAACTTGTTGGTGTCCAGCATGATGGTGACCGTGATGATGCCCGTGTTCCTGACCATGATCATGTGCTTGCACAGCAAAAGCCATCGCCGCCGCAGCCAAAGCTGTGAGGATTAATTTAGTATTTTTCACGTGGTAGCTCCTTAACTATTAAATACAAGTTTTGATACTATATATCAACCACAACTCTAAAACCACCCTTTTATAGAGACAAGCATGAGCACGGACAGACACTTAAAACACAGTTTTGGCAAAGGACCTTTTATCTTGCCACAAATTATTCACTTTGCAGACAGCTTGGCGGAGCGAGCTATTAAGCTCGGCGACACGGTTATCGACGCCACCATGGGTAACGGCTATGACACGATTAAATTAGCGCAATGGGTAGGCTCTGAAGGCCTTGTACACGCTTTTGATATACAACCTCAAGCATTACAAAGCACTCAACAACGATTGCAAGAACATGGCTTATTTGAACGTTGCAAATTACATTTGCGTGGCCATCAATTTATGGAAGATACCGTTAGTGAAGAAGTGTCAGTGGTACTTTTTAATCTTGGTTATTTACCGGGTCAAGATAAACTAATCACCACTGAGGTCGGCACTACTTTACAGGCGATTGAACAGGCATTGACACTCCTGAAAGAAAGCGGCGTATTAATTGTGGTCGTTTACCCCGGGCATGAACAGGGCCGCGTAGAACAAGAGGCGCTCGACCAATGGATCAAGCAAGTGAACACGAGGCTGTACAGAAGTCTACGATATCAGTTCGAGAATACCGCAACTCCTGCACCCTATGTGCTGGCTATAGAAAAATTAAAAACCAGTTAATTGACGGCTAATAAGAAACTTTACCGGTGGCAGATTGTTACTCAATCGCACTACTGCTGAACGCAACAAACGCGCAGGTGGCAACTCATTAGTAAAGAGCTTTACGATTGCGTTGGTGCCGTGGAATAAAAACAATGTGTGCGGCATATGCTTACGCTCGTAGCGCTTAAGTACCGCTTGCGAAGAAAAATCCTCACCACGCGCATGCGCTTCATTAATCACGGTCGCCAAGATATCAGCCCCGGCAAGACCAAGATTAAAGCCATGTGCAGTCACAGGATGCATGCCAACTGAAGCATCACCAATCAGCGCACTACGCTCAGCTACAAAGCTCCTGGCATGTACGCCGACTAGCGGGTAGCTATGCACATCACTAATCACCTTCATCTCACCAAAACGATTACTCAGCATACGCATCATTTCAGCGCCTAGCTCCTCTCGGCTGAGACCAAGAATCTCATCGGCTCGATGGGAGTCAATTGTCACCACACAATTTGTCATATAGTCACCCAAAGGCAATAAAGCCAATGTACGACCGTAGAAGAAACACTCAGTGGCGGTCTCATTATTAGGCACGGTATGCTCGGTACGGAAGACCATCACGGTACGACCAAAATCATGCATATCAGTCGAGATACCAAGTTGGCGTCGTGTATTAGAAAAACGGCTATCGGCAGCAATCAACATTTTGGCAGTGAGGACTCGACCATCCTCTAAAGTTACTGTTGCTTTTTGTGCATCTGTTGTTACTTTAACCACGCCTTGACCTGTCTGAAAAC
>JAAZFX010000217.1 GCA_012511555.1 Alcaligenaceae bacterium
CGTAACCGTCTAGGCAATCCTCGCCTTCAAGAAGAGAGCGATTCAGCAGTTCGTATTCCGGCTAATGACCTCAATACTATTCGTACTGAGTTAGAAGAAATTATTCGTGACTTGGATGGTTTGTTAAAGAACTAGTTTTTAAAGTGGCCAAATAAAATAAGGGCGTTTGATTTTAAGTAATCAAACGCCCTTAGTCTTGTTATGCGTAAAGCTTATTACTTTAAAGCCTCTAATACAGACTGCATGGTGTCTTTAGCATCACCAAAGCACATGAAGCTATTTTCTTTAAAGAAGAGGGGGTTTTGCACGCCGGCATATCCCGTGTTCATGGAACGCTTCAAGATAACCACGTTTTCAGCTTCCCAAACTCGTAGAATAGGCATACCGGCAATCGGGCTATTTGGATCAGTTTGAGCAGATGGATTAACGGTATCATTAGCGCCAATGACTAGCACAACGTCAGTATCAGCGAAGTCATCGTTGATTTCGTCCATTTCCAGAACGATATCATAGGGGACCTTGGCTTCTGCTAACAACACGTTCATGTGACCTGGTAGGCGACCTGCAACGGGGTGAATACCAAAACGTACCTTAGTGCCTTGTGCACGCAAGGTTTCAGTTATCTGAGCGACAGGGTATTGTGCCTGAGCTACTGCCATACCATATCCTGGTGTGATGATAACTGACTTGGAGCCTTTGAGTAATTCAGCTACTTCAATGGCACTAAGCTCGCGATATTCACCATCTTCTTCATCGCCACCGCTAGAGCTACCATCGGTACCAAAACCGCCGGCGATAACCGAAATAAAAGAGCGGTTCATTCCCTTGCACATGATGTAAGAAAGAATGGCACCAGACGAACCAACCAAGGCACCGGTTACGATCAAGAGGTCATTGCCGAGCATGAAGCCTGCTGCCGCTGCCGCCCAACCGGAGTAGGAGTTCAACATAGAAATCACTACCGGCATATCAGCGCCACCAATCGAGGCAACTAAGTGCCAACCGAAGGCGAGAGCGATAAGGGTCATGATAATTAAAGCAAAGGTCGAACCATCAGCTTTTACGAATAGTACTAATAATAGTAATGAAACGATAATACCGGCCAAGTTAAGCTTGTGCTTATGAGGTATGGACAAAGGCTTACTGCTTAATCTACCGTTAAGTTTGCCAAAAGCTACGATTGAACCGGTAAAGGTGACTGCACCGATAAATACGCCCAAATACACTTCAACTAAGTGAATGTAGTGCATATCGGGTGCCACAGAGGCGCGATCCATGTAGCTGTTGAAACCGACAAAGACGGCTGCTAAACCCACGAAGCTGTGAAGAATCGCAATCAGCTCCGGCATCTCAGTCATTTCTACCTTTTTGGCGCGATGAATGCCAATCGCCGCACCTAAAATCATGGCGATTAAAATCCATGCAACACCCTCAGTATTTTCACTGAAAATTGAAGCAATTAAAGCGATCGCCATACCGGCAATGCCGAAGACGTTACCGCGACGAGCGGACTCTTGATTGGACAGACCGGCCAAGCTCAAGATGAAAAATAATGCTGCAATAATATAAGCAGCTGTTACTAATCCTGCTGACATATCTACCCCTTATCCTTTGCGGAACATATTAAGCATACGACGGGTGACGTAGAAGCCACCAAATATATTTATGCTGACGAGGAACACAGATATAAACGCCAAGAAGCTAGCGAAACCGTTGATAGTAGACATTTGTACAATTGCCCCAACGATGATGATGCCGGAAATGGCATTGGTCACTGACATCAGTGGTGTGTGCAAGGCATGTGTCACATTCCAGACAACATAATAACCAACCACACAACTCAGCATAAATACCGTGAGGTGATTCAAGAACTCTTGAGGAGCGTAATTACTTGCCCATAAGTAAACAGCTACACCAATCACCGGTAATGCCAGGCGTTGCCATAATGGCTTCGGTTCTTTTTTAACTTGAACCGGAGCTACGACAGGAGCAGCTTGTGCCGGGGCAGCGGAGACTTGTATTGGTGGCGGAGGGAACATACTTTCGCCATCGTGAGTGACGGTCATGTTGCGTACAATTACGTCTTCAAAATCAAGTACGGCATTACCGTCTTTTTCTGGCGTGATTAACTTGGAGAGGTTAAGCAAGTTGGTTGCATAAAGCTGAGAGGATTGAGCAGCTAAACGATTAGGTAGGTCAGTGTAACCGATGACCGTGACGTTATTGGCTGTTGTAATCACTTCACCCGGGACTGTGTACTCACAGTTACCACCACCTAAAGCGGACAGGTCAACAATCACCGAACCCGGTTTCATTGAGTCAACCATTTCTTTTGTGATTAGTTTGGGTGAAGGCTTGCCAGGAATAGCAGCCGTTGTGATGATGATATCGACCACTTTGGCTTGTTCAGCAAAAAGTGCCATCTCTGCTTTGATGAACTCGTCGCTCATCACTTTGGCATAGCCGTCACCACTACCACCGGATTCCTCAGGGAAGTCCAGCTTCAGGAACTCGCCACCCATGGATTCGATTTGTTCGGCAACTTCCAGGCGTGTATCAAAGGCCTTGACCACAGCACCAAGTGAACCGGCAGCACCAATGGCGGCAAGACCAGCAACACCGGCACCAATCACTAGTACTTGAGCAGGAGGTACTTTACCGGCGGCGGTAATTTGACCGGTGAAAAAACGTCCAAAATGATGGGCAGCCTCAATAACGGCGCGATAACCGCTGATATTGGCCATGGAGGATAAAACATCCATGGACTGCGCACGTGAAATGCGTGGAACCATATCGACTGCCAGCGCAGTGATTTTTTTGCTGCTCAGCTTTTCGATTAGCTCTGGGTTTTGTGCCGGCTGAATAAAGGACACTAAAATGGTGCCTTCTTGCATGGCTTCAATTTCAGCATCACTTGGTGTGTTGATTTTGTAAATGATGTTGCTGTTAAATACGTCTTCACGACTAACAACGTCAGCACCAGCTTCGGCGTAGGCGGAATCATCAAACTTTGCTAGATGCCCTGCACTTGATTCTACAGCGACCTCAAAACCAAGTTTAATGAGCTGTGTCACAGTCGTCGGGGTTGCCGCTACGCGGGTCTCTCCGGCGAATTGCTCCTTAGGAATTCCTATTCTCATCAATTCATACCTCGTCAAGATTAAAAGAAAACTCATAGAAA
>JAAZFX010000218.1 GCA_012511555.1 Alcaligenaceae bacterium
GCCATTATTGCCAGAGCTTGGCGCCTGATTAAGGGAGATACCTCAGCGGTAGCCAGCTGTGAAGATCAAGCAATTGTTAGCCGCAGCGAGATGCGAAAATGGCCTGAAATCGCCGATATTTGGGCTGGTGGCTATATCAAGTCAATCAAAGACCATCTTCATACAAATCTTGACCGTCGCAATGGTTGCGCCCAGATGTGGATTAGCAATGACTTGGAAATGGTTGAGGGCATCAAAACCAGTCCCTTTGTTAAGTTAATTGGCATGGTAGATACCAATAACGGACTGGCTATTGCTCAAGATGCGCCGTTTAGCCATATGTTCCCTAATATTGATTTACAAATTCATCTCTACCGTATGCCTAAAGGTCAGTGGTTGGGTCTGGACACACGTCAGCAATACGGGGCCAGTGGAGTAGGTTTAACCACTGCCGTACTACACGATGAAGAAGGACCTTTTGGACATAGCGAACAGATTTTAACTGTCCGCCCTATGCCCAAATAAATCCACCTAAGACTAGCTAAGACTACCTAAACTTAAGCATTCTGACGGGCAGCTTCCCAAACTGCTGCCCAACCCACAGCCAACTCAGCAGCGCGTTCAGCAGCCATGATTAAACTGTCCTCACGGGCAAAATTCTTACCGGCAATATCAAAGGCCGTGCCATGATCGACTGACACACGAACCACTGGCAAACCGACCGTAATATTAACCCCCTGATCACCATACACAGCTTTGAACGGTGCGTGTCCCTGATCGTGATAGCACATCACTAAAAACTTCCAACGCTTATCACGTACAGTTTGCGGCCAAATCACGTCACCCGGAAGCGGTCCGTGCATATTGATGCCACGCTCTCTGGCTCTATTGATTGCGGGAACGATGATCTCCGATTCCTCGGTACCGAAAAGGTTATTTTCACCGGCATGAGGGTTTAAACCGGCAACTGCAATCGCCTCGCCCTCACGACCCAAAGCCTTGGAAAAGGCATGGACTAAATTAAAAATCTCATCAAAGCGCTCTGCTGTACAGTCCTCTACCGCCTGTTTCATTGAGACGTGAGTCGTCGCATGAAAAACAAATAAATCACCGCTCGACAAAACCAAAGAGAAATTCTCCACGCCAAACTCATGAGCTAACAACTCTGTGTGACCGGGCCAGTCGTAACCGCCCATATGCATGGCTTCTTTGTTTAGTGGTGCAGTGACAATACCGTCCACTTCCCCGTCACGCGCTAACGCACAGGCCTTCATCACAAACTCTGCCGCGCTGGCCCCTGCGCGAGCATCCAAGGTGGCTAATTGCACTTCCGCCAAACTTGGGCCCACTTGAATCACTTCGATGGTACCGGGATTATTATGAATTTCTGCAGGCCTTTGCACCTCAACAACTTGACTTTCATCAACACCGATTTGTCGGGCTGCTTTTTTTAATGAGGCAACATCACCAATCACGACAAATCGCGCTTTTTCGCGCAATTTATCATGCTTTAGCAACATTTTAGCAGTAACTTCGGGGCCAATGCCGGCCACATCGCCAAGAGTAACAGCCAGGATCGGCAATACATTTTTATTCATCAAAATACCTTTCTACTCTCTTGCCCTTGGCCTCAATTCACTCCTAACTGAGCAGCAGAAAGGTCATGAGGCAGCAAGGACTAAATTAATTTACCGTCAAGCACAATAACAACGTAATCGTTTATTTTAGTCGCTACGATTAAAAACTTGGCGACAGACTGTGCTGCTTAACGAATCTTTAACACTTTAACCTTATCCGTGTTGTTTTCGATTAGTCCAACCTGACAAAATTGACCTAAATGTGACCATTTAATTGTAAACCCTAAGAAATCAATAGCCAAAAAGAGTAAAAGTTTGTATACTCCCTTAAAGATGTATTTTTTATGTATCTTTAATTCTTATAAGTAATAGGTCGTTACTTATAAATTTTTGGGACCGAGCTTTACTCGGATTTTTCAAGGAGCACCGTATGGGCCAGTACAAAAAACTTTGGTGGACTCTCATCGCAGTCATGGTTATCGCCATGTCGATCCTGGGGTATTTTGGGGTTGAGATTTATCGTCACGTGCCGCCTACGCCGGCACAGTTCAAAGTTCAAAACACAGAACAAGTCCTCATGACAAAAGAGGATATTTTACGCGGACAGTCCGCCTGGCAGAGCACAGGTGGTATGCAGGTCGGCTCAATTTGGGGGCATGGTGCATACCAAGCTCCCGACTGGACAGCTGACTGGCTACACCGCGAGTTAGTAGCCTGGTTGGAGTTGGGCGCACAGGAGGAATTCGGTGTGGCCTATGAACAGCTCAACGCTGGTCAAAAGGGCATGCTTGAAGGTATGCTAAAAGCTGACTATCGCACCAACACCTATGATGAAGCAACTGATACTGTCACGATCTCTGAGCGTCGCGCTCAAGCGATTGAAAATATCAGTGGTTACTATCAAGACGTGTATGGTGATGAGCCAAGCCTACGCACGACACGTCAAAGCTTTGCGATGAAGGAAAATACCCTTCCTGATCCTGAGCGTCGCGAAAGACTGACTGACTTCTTTTTCTGGACTGCGTGGGCTGCGGCTACTGACAGACCAGGTCATGACGTAACCTATACCAATAACTGGCCGCCTGAGCCTTTAATTGATAACGTGCCTTCCGGCGAAAACATTATGTGGTCAATTA
>JAAZFX010000219.1 GCA_012511555.1 Alcaligenaceae bacterium
AATTGCCGCTCTAAATGTCTCAGTAAAGTAAGCCCCAAAAATAAAACTTAGAGTAAATACACCAGCTGCAAAAGGACTAATCTCAAAATAATCCCATCCCAATGCAGATGTAAGTGCATTTAGCCCAAGCTGCGCACTATAGTAGACCATCAACATCCAGATTAAATCTGGTACACCGCGCACAATCGTTGAGTAGGCAGCACCAATCGCATTAAGCAGAGAGCTGCGTGATAAGCGCATCAATGCACCAACTAAGCCTATAACAATAGCGCAAATCACAGAGATAACTGCAAGTTCAACCGTCAATACAGCGCCCTGCAAGATCCTCGGCATATATTGCCAAATGACTTCAAAATTAAACATAAAACCTCTTTCTCTAATTGCAGTGATTTTACCGAAAATATGCAACAGATCGTTAAAAACCTTGTAAGCTCAGTGATATATCAAATAATTTAGCGATTACCTTGTCTTTTCTTTGAAACATATGCTTATCCCTTATAGAAGTACTTAGCGAAAAAGGCTATAGTCTTACAAATATTTTTTCCAAGCTTTAAATAAAAAGGATCCAATCATGTCAATTACAAAAAAACTAGTTGGTGCCACTTTACTGAGCTTTGCTCTTGCAAGCAGCTTAGCTAGCGCACAAGATCGTACGATTCGTTTTGGTACGGATGCGACTTACCCGCCTTTTGAATCAACTACACCAAGCGGTGAGATCGTCGGTTTTGACATTGATTTAGCCAAAGCAATGTGCGAACGTTTAAATGCCACATGCACTTTCCAGAACCAGGGTTGGGATGGCATTATTCCAGCTCTTCGAGCCAAGAAATTTGATGTCATAGCCTCCTCAATGAGTATCACTCCTGAGCGTGAGCGCGCCGTTGCTTTTACTCAAAAAGTCTGGTCTACTCCTAACCCGCTATTTGGTAAAAAAGGCACCGAAGCTGCCCCAACTAAAGAAGGCACTAAAGGCTTAACCGTCGGCGTGCAGCAAGGCGTGATTCAAGATAAATATGCGACTAAATATTTCACTGACGCCACGCTTCGTCGCTATAAGACGTTTGAAGATGCAACCAATGATTTAGTCACCGGTCGCCTGGACGCTGTCTTTGCTGATAGCGGTGTAGCCGATGAGTTCTTGAATGGCCCACGCGGTGCTGATTATGAGGTGCTAGGTGAGCCTATCCCTACTTCGGCTGATGAAGCAATCTTTGGTAAGGGCACCGGTTTCGCTGTACGCAAAGAAGATACAGAATTATTAGCTGACCTAAACCGTGCATTTGATGAAATTCGTGCTGATGGTACCTATGAAAAAATCGCTACTGAGTACTTTGATTACGATGTGTATGATGAGTAATCAGCTATAAGCTCTACTATAAAAACGGCACCAAACGGTGCCGTTTTTTTTTCATTAAATAAAAGAATACCAGGATAAAAGCATGCAAACGCAAATATTTTAAAAACTTTCGAGGTATAACAATTAATCACACTTAACACTTGAAATTGTCCCGATATGGGACTAAAATTATTTTATGAGAGTCATCGCAATCAGTACACTACGTCAGTTTTGGAAAAAACATCCTGATGCTGAGCAACCTATCAAAGCATGGTTTGATGAAGTTGCTAATGCTGATTGGACACAGCCTTCAGACATTAAATGTCATTATGCAAACGCAAGTATTTTAAAAAGCCGACGTGTTGTGTTTAATATTAAAGGCAATGACTACCGCTTAGTTGTTGCTATTGCCTATAAGCTAGGTATTGTCTATATCAAATTTATTGGTACACATACTGAATACAACAAAATTGATGCTGAAACAGTTGAAATGGAGTGAACTATGGAAATCCGCCCTATTCGTACCGAAGCGGACTATAAAACAGCTTTAAAAATAGTCTCTCGCTTAGTTGAAATTGATCCGGATGCTAATACACCGGAAGGCGAAAAACTAGATGTGTTAACCACACTCATACAAGCCTATGAGGTTAAAAACTTTCCTATTGACTTGCCTGACCCAATTGAAGCAATCAAATTTCGTATGGATCAGGCAGGCCTGAGTGCCAAAGATCTCGAGCCTATGATTGGACGCCGAAACCGCGTTTACGAAATACTTAATCGCAAACGCTCTCTTACCTTGCCTATGATCTGGAAGCTACATACTGAATTAGGGATCCCTGCAGCGAACTTGATTCAGCCCCCTACTGTGCCTAAGTAGCCAGTACTTTATCAGTCTTTCAAAATACTCACCGTTGAAACTTTCCCATTACTTTAAATTAAAGCCGGTTCCTTTACAGCAACCGGCTTTAATCTTAACTATCAACTACTCAGTAAGCTGTTCTATTTACCACCGCCCCAAGTTTTAGATACCTCTGGAAGCCATAACGACAACTCTGGCCAAAGCGCGATAACAATCATACCCACAAACAAGATACCCAAGAATGGGATAAAGGCATAAAAAACCTGACTCATTTTTAATCGAGTATTTTGCATGGTAATAAATAGACCGGCACCGACTGGAGGCGTCACCACACCAATCACAGTAGCAACCGTAACCATCACACCAAAGTGAATCGGATCAATACCATAAGCACCAAGAGCGGGAATTAGAATTGGTAACAATACGATCATGACACTGATGCTTTCTAAGAACATACCTAACAAGATAACAACTGCGTAAACTAACATTAAAAACCAAAAGCTTGAGTCTGTTAGACCGATAAGTGCACCAATAATCATGTCAGGGATGCCTTCAAAGCCTAAAGCCCAACCAAGCACAGTCGCACTGGCAATCAAGATCGTAATAGTTGCTGTAGAATTACCAACATTAAGCAGGATTGGACCAATATCTTTAATGCCAATATTTTTATAAATAAAAGCACCCAGAATAAAGGCAATTAAAGATGCAATGGCACCTGCCTCGGTAGGGGTTGTTACACCTAACAAAATCAGCATAATAACAGCAATGGGAATTAAACCCGGTAAAATCGCATTAGCCAAACGCTTAATAGCTTCTTTAAAACCGATTTTATCGCCACGCGGTAGTTCCGTAAAACAACCGATAATAAAAATTAATAAAGCAAATAAAAATACGATAAAAACACCAGGTAGAATACCCGCCAAGAATAACGATGAAATCGGTTGATAAGCAATCACACCATAAATAATCATGATCATTGATGGAGGGAAAATCGGGCCTAAAAGACCACCAGCCATTGTCACTGCTGCAGAAAAATCCTTACGGTAGCCGCGCTGAACCATCTCGGGGATCATGGTACTTGACATGATAGAAATTTGTGCAGTTGCTGAGCCTAAAATTGAAGAAGCCATTGCGTTAGTCAACAAATTCACATAAGCTAGGCCACCCTTAATGCGGCCAACTAACACTTCCGCAGCCATAATCAATTTTTCAGTTAAACCGCCACGGTTCATCAACTCGCCAACTAGCATAAAGAGTGGAATGGCAAGTAGACCATTTTTATTTAAAGCACCATATAACTGATCGGGCAAGGTATTTTCAAATAAAAATGTTAAGTCGAATTCAAACATAAAAGCGACTGCCGCAAACAAGAGCGCACTAAAGATAGGCAAACCTGAGAGCAATACAACTAGAAATGCTATTAGTGTAATCATGATGTTATTTTTCCTTAAGCGCCTTAAATTAAGCCAGCTGCTTCAGTCTGTTTCCCTTGATTTTTATTAAAAAGGACATAAAGAACATTATTGAATTGGTGAAAAGCCATAAAACAAATAGCTACTGCTGCCACACCGTAGTTGTACCATCGTGGTAGCCCCGTCGTTCCTGAGACATCTGCCTGCACCATTGGGTCTGTTACCCAATTTATATACAAATAGGCCAAAAAAGCTAAAAGGACGAAGTTAAGGATGACCAAAAAAAGGTCAACTACTTTCTTCAAGCCACCAGATATATACGCCTGCAACAAATCTACCTGTAAAAGATTCCTCTTGTAGGTCAAATAAGATACACCAAAGAAAGTAATGAGTATCAGTAGTTGTAAGGAAATTTCTTCAGCCCAAAATAGCGGACTATTGAAAAGATAACGCAAGGCGACTTGAGCTACCATGATTAGTACTAGCAAACCCATAAAGGCTGCTATTAAAACAACCTCTACCTTGGCTATTGCATCATTAACTTTTTTTAAAAGTGAATTTAAATATGACATAGCAGCTCAAACCTATCCTTATTTTTTATTTTCTTCGTAAAATTTCTTAATAAGCGGGTATTTGGAAGAGTAGTCCTGAACCATTTCTTCCCCAACTGTTCTCAAAGCAGTGATATCAATACCCATCACCTTAGCCCCATCTTTTTGAAGAGTTGCAAGGTTTCTCACCTCGGCCTCAACTTGTTGCTCAACGCCCCAAGTCTCTGCACGTTCAAAGGCTGTCAACACATCTTGCTTATCCTCATCGCTCAACTTATCC
Source organism: Alcaligenaceae bacterium (assembly GCA_012511555.1). Lineage (GTDB taxonomy): Bacteria > Pseudomonadota > Gammaproteobacteria > Burkholderiales > Burkholderiaceae_B > Oligella. The sequence continues at coordinate 4,439 of JAAZFX010000219.1, forward strand.
CACCAGCGTTTTGAAGCAACTACCACACCAGGGAAAGGCATATGGTTACTAACTACTAAGTTAGGCGCTTGTTCCTGATACTTCATGCTCACTGCCAAGTCAAAGTCAGCATCTACTGCATCCAACAGATTGGTATTCAGAGCCGAGATAATATCAGCGGGATCTAAAGCCGTAGGAGCCGCGCCAAGTTTTCTCCAGAAGTCACTATAAACCTCAGAAGGTACAGAGCGGATTTTCATATTTTTGAAATCATCAACGCTATTAACTGGCTTGACACTTAAAACCTGGCGCATACCAGCAAAGGCATAACCAATGCCAACTAAACCTTGGGACTCTAATAACTCAAGCATTTCCTTGGCGCTTTCTGACTGTGCAGCCGATGCTGCGTGCTCAATATCATCAATAACAAAAGGCATAGACCAAGCGTTGAACTCTGGCACGCGAGTAGAAATTGATGTACTGGTTAAAACGGCTAGCTGAATACCGCCTGTTTGCATGGTAGTAATCACCTGACTGTCAGTGCCCAACTGACTTAGTGGGAAAATACGAATTTGATTTTTACCGCCACTGAGTTCTTGTAACTCAGTATTCATTTTTTCTGATACTTTATTCCAATTGTGAGTTGGGTGTGTCACCATCGCCATACGATAAGTGGCTGCTTGAGCGTTAGCAGCAACGCCTAACCCCATAACTAAGGCGAGTGCCATAGCTGACAATTTTTTCATCGTTGTCTCCTGAACTTGATGATTATTTAGTTAAGAGAGCGGCCGCCTTTAGGCTAGCCGTTCTCTTGTTTAAGTTTTTATAACTTATTTGATTTTTAATTCAACTGAACCAACGTTAGTGATAGTACCTTCGAGGCTATCACCACTAACCACTGGACCTACACCCTCAGGCGTACCGGTGAAGATCACATCACCAGCCTCCAAATGATAGAACTGAGATAAGTGCTCAAGAATCTCGGGCACATTCCAAATGAGCAGTTCAATATTAGATTCTTGTTTAGTTTCGCCATTAACAGTTAACTTAATCTCTGAGTTTTCAACTTTTGAAGGGTCGACACGTACAACCTCACCAATCACAGCAGACTCTTCAAAATCTTTACCCAAGTCCCAAGGTCTATTAGTTTCGCGAGCAGTCAACTGTAGGTCACGACGAGTCATATCAAGACCGCAAGCCACACCGTAAACATAATCCCAGGCATTTTCACGCTTGATGTTTACACCGTCTTTACCAATCACAAGAACCAACTCCATTTCATAGTGATAGTTGCTAGTTGATAAAGGGTAATCAATAGCAGCGCCACTAGGGACATAAGTACTTGGGTGCTTCAAGAAATAGAAAGGTACGTTTTTAGTTTTATCAACAGAAACACCCATTTCAGCAGCGTGCGCATGATAGTTGCGGCCTACGCAGAAGATGCGGTGAATAGGGATTTTGACATCACTGTCTTTTACCATTAACGACGGGCTAACTCTTTCTTTAAAAATAGTCATTTCTTAATCCTTTAAATTGAGTTCTTAGTAAACACCTAAGTAATTGTGTAATGGCATTTCATCAGCAAAAATCAAATAAGCTGCTTCATTGCCGGTATTCTTGAAGGTAATCTTCTCGTAACCAGGAGCGACCATCGTATCTTTTTCAATCCATTTAACGGCATCAGCATCAGCTACCTGCATGCTGCCTTCACCTTCTATCACATGGAAAATACGACCAGATGTTTGTTGTGGAAGAACTACCTCAGCATTAGGATTGATACGTACCGCACCAAAACCAATCGTTGGGAATACGCTCTCACCTGTTTCAGGGTTAATGTAGCGAACTAAAGCATAGTCTTTATCAGCATATTGCTGAGCTAACTTATCAAGACTTTCTCTAGTGCGAACCCATGGGTAACGTAACTGAGGAGTTCTAAGATTCTTTTTGATACCTTCCATATCCGGAACGATACCTGCTGCACTATACTCAGCATCAGAAGCATCATTGGTGCGGTGTAGAGTTTGTGACTCACCGTCCATGGCCCAAGAGCTTTCTAAATAGTAAATGACTGGCAAGTCTAATACATCAAGCCAAACAATGGGTGTACCACCAGCGTGCGTGTGTTCATGCCACTGACCACTAGGTGTAAGGATCAAGTCACCACGTTCCATGCGGCAAGGTTCACCGTTAACAACAGTAGTAGCTCCCTCGCCCTCAACAATAATGCGTACAGCATTTGGTGTGTGGCGATGGTTAGGGGCAGTTTCGTTAGGAAGAATAAGCTGCATGCCCATGTAGATACTAGGTGTAGCTTGCATATTTTCTAAACCATGACCAGGGCAAGCCAGAACTAATACACGGCGCTCAGCTTTTTCCATTGGCGTCAACTCACCGGCGAGCATCAACAATGGTCGTACATCTTCGTAACTCCAAAGCGTAGTCTCGGTATCGCGAGTTGGTTTACCATGAGGTAAAACAGCACGCATATTAGGCCATAATGGCACTAAGTTATTTTCCTTCAAACTATCTTGATAGTCTTGAGGTAATTCATCTAAGGTACCTAATTGACTCATCATAATCTCCTTATTTTAATTTCCATTCTTCTGATTGCTTCAAGCAGTTTTCTACATCCCAGCTATATAACCAAGTAATGGCATCATAAAAGCCGTCTTGATCGCGATGCGTCCAAAGGCTATTTCTAACATGTCTTTCAACACCTTTTGCGTGATATACACGACCCATCTCACGAGTGCTCCAAACCACACGAGC